>JAGCAH010000197.1 GCA_017652805.1 Thermoguttaceae bacterium
CGGCGATGCTCAAAAAGCCGCTCCGAAACTGACCGAAGACGAGGCGAAGGCGATGTTCAAAAAGGCGACCGCCCTCTATAAAGGAAATCACCTGGACGACGCCAACAACGAGCTTCTGAACCTACTGACCAGCTCAGAAACGCTCTGGACCGACTACCCCCGTCTGGCCGCAGCCGCGGCGCTTCTGCGCGCGAACGTCCTCTTTGAGCTGAAAGAGTACGACGAGGGGCAGACCGTCTGCGATATGCTCATTAAGATGGCGCCCAATTCTCCCGAAGCGGTCGACGCGTGTTACTTCTGCGGATACCGTGCCGACTACTATGGAAAGAATGCCAAGGCGATCGAGTACCTCCAGACCGCGGTCAACTCGCCCCACGACGGACACTTCAATACCGAGTGCTACTACCTCTTGGCATGGAACGAGTGGGAACGCAAGAACACCGATCTGGCCGAGAAATACTTTGCGAAGATCTTCCGTGATTTTCCGACCAGCCCCTACTGGAGCAACGCCGCCTGGGCCTACGCCGAGATCAAATACCAGGATCGCGACTATGTCGCGGCGGAAAAGATCGTCAATGAGACTCTCGCCGCGGGTGCCGATGACGTGATCATCGACCGGCTTCTCCTCCTGAAAGGGGAACTGGCGCTCAAAAGCCGCGACTTCGTCAAGGCGCGGACCGCCTATATGACGATCATCCGTGAGTACCCGGAAAGCTCCTGCCGCCGAACCGCGCTCAACCGGATGCAAAACATTCAGGAGCTGAGCGAAGACTACACCGACGCCACCGACCTTGCCGCCGCGCCAACCAAGGCGAGCAGCTGAAACCGACAACCCCCCTTTTTTGATGACAGGATGTCGCAATGAAGGCCCTCTTCCCGATCGATCATTCCTCCGGCCGGCTCGAATGCCGGCCGGTCTCTTTCCGGCGAATTTTCTCTTTTCTGCTGCCGTTCGGTTTTCTTCTTTGTTTCGCCTCGTTCCTTGTGGCGCAGGACGATTCCGCTCCGGCCGGGCCGGTTCGTCCGACCGACGAGCTTACCGTGGTCAACAGGACGGTCTTCCCGCACGAGGTTACGCTCTATGAATTTTCGAATGGTCTGACCCTCATGATCCGGCAGACCCAGACCGACACGGCAACCGTCCGTGCGTATATCAAGAATACCGGGAGCGTCCACGAGGGAGAGTACCTGGGAAGCGGAATCAGTCATCTGACCGAGCACGTCGTCTGCGGCGGAAGTACCGCGCGGCGAACCGAAGAGGAGACGCGCCACCTGCTCGAACGGCTCGGAGGGAGTTTTAACGCGCAGACCGGAAAGGCGATCACCTCGTACTACATCGACTGTACCTCCGAGACGATTTCCACCGCGCTGGACCTTATCACCGACTGGCTGAATCACGCCGAAATCGCCCCCGACACCGTGACACGCGAAAAACAGGTGATCCTCCGCGAACTGGCCGACGCCGAAGAGGATCCGGACCGCGCCGAGTCGGACCTTCTTCTGAAAACGCTCTACCACGTTCACCCCTTCCGCCATCCGGCCGGCGGATATTCCGACCTTTTCGCCAACCTTTCGCACGACGAGGTGAAGGCGTTTTACGATGCGCACTACACGCCGAACAACACTGTTCTTTTCGTTGCCGGAAAAGCCGATGAAGAGAAAATCGTCGCGCGGGTGACCGCGGCTTACCGCGATATCCCCCGCGGGAAGGAATTCGAGCCGGTCCTTTTCAGCGAACCGGCTCAGATCGCTCCGCGGGAGGCGGGACGCGAGATGGACGGAAAAATGTTCCGTCTCCTTTTGGCCTGGCCGACCACACGGCTCGAAGATCCCGACACCTTTGCGCTTGACGTACTGGGAACCCTTCTGACCGGCGGCACGGCGGGAAGGCTCACGAGGAGGCTGAAAGAGGAAAAGCAGCTCGGTTTCTCGTATGACGCGGAGCTTTTCACCCCCTCGTCGGCACCCGGTTTCTTTTTGATCCGAGTCGAGACGCGCCCCGAAGAGGTCGACGCGGTACGGGTCGCCATTCTCGATCAGATCCGCCAGCTCACCGAACTCGGCGTTTCGGACGACGAACTGGCCCGTGCCAAGAAAATCACCGAAGCGGCGTTTCTTCGCACCCGCGAAACGGTCTCCGACACGGCCGACGACTGCGCGATGAACTACATCCTTACCGGAAACCCGAACTTTGACCAGACATACTTAGAAGCCGTTCGAAATGTCTCCTCCGCCGACATCACCCGTGCGGCAGGCGCCTATCTCCGCGCCGAAACTCTAAACACAATTCTCATTTCACCCCCGGGAATGGCTCCCGCGTCGGTCACATCCGACAGGGGGCAGAACGATTCGGAGATTCTCGGATTTAACATGCAGGAGAACGGACTGCGACTCCTTGCCAAACGCGTCTCGGCGCTCCCGACGGTCACGGTTCAAATTTACGCGATCGGCGGTTCCCTCGTCGAGAACGAATCGACCGCCGGAACCTGCGCCCTTCTGGCCGATATGCTCGGACGGGGAACCGTGAATCACACAAAAACTGAACTTGAAGATTACTTCGACGCGATCGGTGGGGAATTCGCGTTCGACGCGGGGCGGAACACGCTCAGCGGCGAGATGACCGTTCTGAAAGAGGACTTCGAAAAGGGATTCCCCCTCTTCGCCGAAATGTTTCTCCGTCCCGCGTTTTCGGAATCGGAATTCCAAAACGCGAAGAAAAACCAACTCGATAAAATCCTCGCGTTGGAATCGAGTCCGACCGGACAGCTTTTCTCTCTCTTTTCCGACTCCCTTCCCGCCTCCACCCCGTACCACCTGCGGATCAACGGAACCGCCGAGACGGTCGATAAAATCCGACTTGACGACGTACGCCGAATGCACCGACGCCTTCTGGCGCCGGGGCGGATGATCGTTGCGGTCTTCGGCGACATTGATCCCCAGGACGCGGCGTATACCGCCAAGGAGCTCTTTTCGGAACTTCCCGTCGAAAGCGTCGGAGACCCCATCCTGTTTGACCGTGACAACAGCTTCTCCCGACAACCCGACGAACATCGCCGGATCAACGCCCCCGTCGGCATGGGAATCGCCGCCTGGCCTTCGGTCAGTTTCGGCGACAGAAAAGAATATGCCGTGCTCACGGTTCTCAAAGCCGCCTTGGGAGGATACGCCGGCCCCGGCGGACGCCTCTTTAACGCCCTGCGCGAAGAGGGGTTCGTCTACAGCCTCGGTGTGCAGCAGATGACCGGCCCGGCTCCCGGCTATTTCTACGTCTCGTTCGAGACGTCGCCCGAAAAGGTCGGCCGGGTCTTCGAGCGAATCGAGGCGGAGATCGAACGGATAAAGGGGGGCGATCTCTCAGAGGAAGAACTGGCACGGATCAAAGAGGAGATCATCGCCGCCCGCCCCCGCATTCTCGAAACGGCCTCCGATCAGGCACGGCAGGCCTCGCTCGCCGACCTGTACGGTCTCGGCTACAATTATGAAAAGAATTTCGCCGAACAGATCAATGCCGTCACGCGCGACGAGGTGATTGCCGCGGCTCAGAAATTCTTTGTCCGTCCGGCGAAAGTTTCACTCAGCAATCTGAGCGGCCGTCCGTAACGATCGGTGTCCCTGTCACGGCGCCGAAATTGACGAAAAGAACGTCACCGGCGCGCGCGGCGGCGGTCGAGAAGTTTTCGGAGTTCTTCGATATACGCGGGAGACGCCCCGCAGCACCCTCCGACAAACAACGCTCCCGCGTCGAAGAGCTTCACCGCCTCGGCGGCGAATTCCCCGGCGGACTGATCGTAGAAGAGCTTATCCCCGACAAGGCGCGGAATCCCCGCGCTCGGTTTCATCCAAATCGGAAGACCGCACGCGGCGCGAAACCGCCTGCAGATCGAAAGGAACCCCTTTGTTCCCGTGCCGCAGTTCGCACCGACGATATCCGCCCCCGACTCGAGTACCGCCTCGGCCGCCTCTTCGGGGGTGACGCCGGCGGCGGTGAGGTCGTTCTCCTTTCCGAAGCCGAACGTCATACAGGCGGCAACGGGGAGTCCCGTCCCCTTGGCGGCGCGGACCGCCTCGTATAACTCCGCTGTATCGGTCATCGTCTCGATCACCAGTCCGTCGACTCCGGCGTCGGCGAGCGCCCGAGCCTGCTCGACGAACGCGTCGAAAAGTTCCCGGCGCGACGCTTCCCCTTTCGCAAGACTGACTCCGGCCGGACCGATTGACCCGAAGACAAGGCGACCTCTTCCCGCCGCGGCGCGGGCGATTTCCGCGGCGCGGCGGTTCACATCGGCCGTCTTTTCCGCTGCGTCAAAACGCGCCAGGCGGAATCGATTCGCGCCGAAACTATTCGTCAAAATGACGTCGCTCCCAGCGGCGACGAACCGCCGGTGTAACTCCAAGACCTGATCGGGAAAGGTCAGGTTCCACAGATCGACGGGCGGCCCCTGATCGATCCCCGGCGGGTGCAGAGAGGTTCCGACCCCCCCGTCAAGAAGGAGGGGACCGTCTTTCAGCCAACCGGCGACTTTTTCGCTTTTCGGATACAAACACACCTCTTTTGCGGGAAACGTATTACTTGTTTCGGTTCGCGCGGGAACCGTTTTCGAGAAGTTTTAAGAGAAGCTCGGCCAGCGACAGATCGAGGAGGGTGGTGATCTTGATATTCGACCGTTCCCCTTCGACCAGCCGGGGTTTGATCCCGATCGCTTCGAGAAGTCCGGCATCGTCGGTCGGCAGACTCCGCACATCACGGCACGCGACGGCACGGCGATAGAGGAGCACGTCGAAAACCTGCGGGGTCTGCGCTTCCCAAAGTCCGGCGCGGGGCACGGTCTCTTCGATCACCGGGGGAAGATTCCCCTCGGACAGACTCTTTTTCACCGTGCCGACGATCGGCACGGCGGGAATCGCCGCACCCGATTCGGCCGCGGCGCGAAAGACCGCCTCAATCGTTCCGTCTGAAATACAGGGACGCGCGGCGTCGTGAATCGCCACATAATCGGCCTGCGGCGAGACGGCGTACAGGCCGTTTTCGACCGAGAGACACCGTTCGGCCCCTCCGGGAATCACCTCAACGCCGAGCCGCGCCAGGTCGTCTCGGAACTCTTTTCTGATTTCGCCGACATCTTCGGGCGAAGCGACCAGAACGATCTGGATAACGTCGGAACGGCGGGCGAACTTTTCCGCCGACCAGAGCCAAACGGCTTTCCCCGCAAGCGGAACGAAAGGCTTCTTCTGCCGAAACGACGCGGCGGGACCGTCGCCGCGGAAACGCGTCCCCTGCCCCGCCGCGGGGATAATGACTGCGAACTTCGGCATCTGTGTTACTCCGCCATCACTTCCATCGAAAGCTCGACCCGGCCGAACGGGGCGCTGACCTGAACGCCCCCCACCCGCGGACGGATCCGTTCGATCGCTTCGCGGGCGACCTCGATTCCGACTTTCATCTGATCCTCTTTCGTGCCGCTCGACGCTCTTTCCATGCGGTTCATCACCGTCTCGGGAATCACCACGCCGGGAACTTCATTCCCCATAAAGACCGCGTTGCGGTAACTGGTCAGAGGCCAGACGCCGGCGATGATCGGGATCGGCAGCTCTCCGACTTCGTCGAGAAACCGCAAAAGCGCGTCTGAATCGAAGACCGGCTGGGTGATGGCGAAGTGCGCTCCCGCCTCGACCTTGCGGCGGAACCGGCCGATCTCGCGCGCGCGGTTGAGCGACGTCGGGTCGAGTCCGACTCCGATCACAGCGTCGGTCGGCGGGTCGATCGTCCCGCCCCCCAAGTCAATCCCCCGGTTCAGACGCGTCTGCAATTCACACAGACCGATCGCGTCGGTGTCGAAAACGCCGGTCGCGTTGGGGTAGTTCCCCAGTTTCGGCGGGTCCCCGGTAATAAAGAGGATGTTTCTGATCTTATACAGTGCGCACGCCAGGAGTTCCGATTGCATCCCGATCAAATTCCGGTCGCGGCAGCAGAAATGGAGGATCGGTTCCAGGCCGATTTCGCTCAGGATCCGCTGGGCAACCGCCACATTTGAAATACGTGCCGAAGCGCGCGGTCCGTCGGGAATATTCACCGCGTCGACGCCGAAGTCGGCCAGACGGCGAACCTTCGCCATCGTCTGTCCCAGGTCGTAGCCGGTCGGGGGAATCAGTTCGACGGTACGGATCCACTTGCGACGGACCAGTTTTTCGGCGAGTTTCGTCCGCTCAGCCAGGGGAGATTCCTCGTGAGCCGACACGGCGGGATCTTCCCGCGAAACGATATGCACGTTATGGCTTTTGGCCAGGGGTCTGACCATCTTGGCAATTTCGGCGATATGTTCGGCCGTCGTGCCGCAACAGCCGCCGATTCCGGCGACCCCCAGATTGAGATACTCCATCGCGTACGTGGCGATATACTCTGGCGAGCAGTAGTAAAGCTGCCGTCCCTCAAACGGTTTGGGACATCCGGCGTTCGGCTGAACGACCAGAGGCAGGCGAGTCTCTTTCATCGCCGCCTCGACCGCCGGGATCATCTCGGCGGGATCCCGCCCGCAGTTCAATCCCGCCGCGAACGGGGGATGGGAGGCGGTTTCGAGAACGTCGAAGAAGTTCCGGAGTTTGTCGGCAAGTTCGCTATCCCGTTCGGGGGGGACGAACGAGAGCATATAAGGGATACCTTTCCCTCCGCAGTCGATCGCGCCGAGCGCCGCGGCCGCCTGTTCGGGCGTGTGGATCGTCTCGAAAAGGATAAAGTCAACGCCCCCTTCGCAAAGGGCGGCGACCTGTTCGGCCAGAATGTCAGCGGCTTCGGCCGGAGAATATTCCCTCCCTCCGCTTAAGATCGGGCCGACCGAGCCGGCGACCAATGCCGCTGAGTGATGCGTCCGGGCGTCGGGCTGTATCGCCACGCTCCGCGCCAGCGCCGCGCCGCTTTTGTTGATTTCGGCGGTCTTGTCGGCAAGACCGTACTTTTCAAGCCCGGCGCGGTTGGCGCCGAACGTGTTGGTGGTAACGACGTCGGCACCGGCGTTGATATAAGACTGGTGGATCCGGCGGATCAATTGAGGCATCGAGAGGTTCAGCTCATCGAAACAGCGGTTGGTGAAGATGTGGTTCCGATAGATTTCGGTTCCCATCCCTCCGTCGAAGATCAAGACCCCTTTTTGAAAAGGATTGAATTCGGATCGCTCCATGTGCCGGTCAACCTTTATTGTCCATAGAATTTGTCGGAAATGACATCGAAAAAAACTTCGTTCGGGTATTGTACGACTTAAGCCGATGACCCGAAACGGTATTCGGATCATCGGCTTAAGTCTACCCGTTCCCCTTTTCAAGTCAAGGGTAATAAGGACGAATGAGACACCGTCAGTAGGTCGGATTGCTCCGTCGGCTCGCCGTCCGGGCCGGCGCCATTTGCGGCGAGGCAAAGCTTGAAGCGGCCGGAATTTTCGATGCCGCGGCGGGAGACGTCGGGGCGGCGGCATAGGAGCGCGGCGGGACGGAAGGCGCGGCGCTCTGAGCTGTCGTGGCCGCAGCCGGACGGGACGGCTCGTTCCGCACAGTCGGCTCGGGGGACTGGCCCGAAATCATCCGCGCCACCCCTTCGTCCGAAACACGAACCCCTTCTGAAACCGAGGCGCGGTCCATATTTCCGTACTTCATGCTCTGGATCATCTGGTCGTTTTCGAGGGACTGGCGGAAATGCGCGTCGCTCCGCTGTTCTTCGTCCCGATGACGCTGGGCCAGCGCCATCTGTACCTTTTTGGCGTTCGCCGGGAGCTGCGGCACCATGATGATGACCGGCTGAATGTCAAAGGGGATCTCGACATTTACCTTTTCGCGCCCTTTCCCTTTGATCTCGACGTTGGCGGTGAACGCTTCATATCCCCCCTTGGCGTCGATAATCTTCCCCTTGTATTTTTCCATCAGTTTGAAGATTTCCGGGTCCATTTCGGTTGTCCCGTCGGCGTTCGGCGTCCCGAACGAGTCGAAACTGCCGATCGTCACAAAACTGCAGTCGCGGTCGTGAAACTCCCACGCCTCGATCCCCTGTTTTCGGAGTGCCGCGCAGAGCGCCGCCGCCTTTACGCCGGCATCCTGGAATTCGGAACTCGACTTGTTCCACTTCGAGTCGCCCGCCGAATCTTTGTCCATCACCGATTTCCCGGCAAAAGTCGCGACTCGAACCGTGTACATCTTCGGATTCCGCAGAAGGCTGAATTTGGAGTCGGAATTGATCTTTTCGAGAAACGAGTCGACCACCCCTTTCTGGGCAAAATACTCTTTCGGAATCATCGGGTTCGGCACGGCGTGCGCTTTCCCGAGGGGGCCGTATCCGGCGTACTCCTTGTGGTTCTGCGCGAGCATTTCGAACTCTTTCATGACCATCTTGCTTTCGGGATCGTTTTTCAGCGATTCCGGCTGAGTCCGCTTCACCTTGGTCAACATCTCCTGAAGTCCGGGGTCGTCGGCCGAGGGGAAACTCCCGATCAGGACGGCATAAACTTCCGGCGGCGCGGTCAGGTACTGATACGAACGGCTCCCCCCGCCGAGCTGGCGCAGGTCGTCGTCATGGTTGTCGTACTTGAACATATAGGCCGGAAGCTTGTATTTCTTTCGAAGTTCGTAAACGAGCCGATCGGCGGTCTTCCGCGCCTCGGAACCGGTGAACTTCGACGCCATAATGAACCAAAGCCCGTCGGAATCGGTCAGCGGATACTCTTTGTTCGGTTCCGCTTCCACCCCAACGACGGCGCGAAAGAGATTCAGCCCCTGCGCGGACGCCCAAGGCGCACCGAGACTCCCCGCGATGACCGTCATCAGGAAGAAAATCGTCCATTTAGCTGTTCTATTCATAAATCACCTTTCCGGTTAAAAGAGGCGGCACGGTCGGAAAGACGAGACTTTCCCCGGCTGAAACGACGCCTTATCAGTTATATCGGTCGTTCCGGTTGTAACGATTAGTTAAAATAGGAAAAATTCTTAATAACTTGACCGATCAAGTTCCCTTCGATATAATTTTAGCTGGGTACGCGCCCGCCCGTTCGGGCCCTTCCGCGCTTTTCGCCAAGCCGAGTCTCTCTCTTTCCGAAAAGTGCCCCCGTTCCGCAGAAAAGAACATTAAGAGACCATGTCCTCAATCAAAGAAGAACTCTCCGCCCTCCTTGCCCCCCACGGCCAGGAACAGCTCCTGACCTTCTGGGACGAGCTTCCGCCGGAAGGGCAACGCACCCTTGCCGGGGAGATCCGCTCGCTCAACCTGGCCAAGATCGAAGAGCTCTATGCCCGTCGGGGGGAACCCGCCGCGGCGGCGGCGCTGGCCGATCGAGCCGAGGAGCCGACGGCGTTCCACTTGAGCGACCTTCGCGAGCGGGTCGATCGCCCCTCCTATCCGGAGCGCGCGTTTGATCCGTACGAGGCGATTCAACTGGGAGAAGACGCTCTTCGCGCCGGAAAACTGGCGGCGGCGGTCGTCGCGGGGGGACAGGGAACCCGGCTCGACTTCCCCTACGCCAAGGGGATCTATCCGATCGGTCCGGTCTCGGGGGCGACTCTCTTTCAGATCCATGTCGAACGGATCCGGGCAATGTCGCGGAAGTATAACACGCGAATTCCGTTCTGCATTCAGACAAGCCCCGCCACTCACGAAGAAACGATCGAGTTCTTCAAAAAAAACGGCAATTTCGGTCTCCCCGATGAGGACGTCCTGATCTTTTGTCAGGGAACCGTCCCTTCGGTCGGCTACAACGACTGCAAGGTCCTTTTGGCCGAAAAGGGGAAGATTGCCCGAAGTCCCGACGGACACGGCGGGTTCCTCGCCGCGATTAACCGGCCTCAGGCCGACTCACCCTTTGAGCGGGTTCGGCGGACGGGGATCCTTGCCGAACTCCAGCGGCGCGGAATCGAAGAGCTCTTCTACTTCCAGATTGACAACCCCGTCATCGATATCTGTAATCCCGAGTTCATTGGCTATCATCTGATGGCGCACTCCGAGTATTCGAGTCAGGTCGTCCGCAAGACGTCGCCGAAAGACCGGGTCGGAAATATGGTGATGGTCGACGGATCCCTCCACGTGATCGAATACAGCGACATTCCCGACGCGGCGGCTGAACGTCGCAAGCCGGACGGCTCGCTCGCCATCTGGGCGGGGAGTATCGCCGTCAGCCTGATGAACGTCAACTTCCTCAAGGCGAAAGCCGATTACGCCGGATCCCTTCCGTACCACATTGCCAAAAAAAAGGTTCCCTACGTCGTCGTCGATCGACAGGCGCGGAGCGAAACGGGAGAGCCCCTCTTCGGAACCAAGGTCAAGCCGGACGCGCCGAACGCGATCAAGTTCGAGAAGTTCATCTTCGACCTTCTCCCGCAGGCGAAAAATCCGATCGTCGTCGAAATTGACGAAAAAACCGGGTTCGCCCCTCTGAAGAACCACCCGCGCGAGCCGAAGGACAACCCCCAGATGGTGCGGCGGATGCTCCTGGATCTCTATCGGATCTGGCTTCGGAATCTCGGCTACACGATCGCCGACGATGTCGACGTGGAGATCTCCCCCCTCTTTGCCAACAGCGCGTCGGAACTGAAAAAGCGGCTCGACGAGATGGGACGTTCCCCCGACGACGGACCGATCACCGAATCGGGATATTGGCGTTAACCGTGCAAAGGAATGATATGCGTAGAATGACTCTGAAACATTGTGTAACGATTCTCCTGACGCTCGCGGCAATTTCGGCCGGATGCCGGAAAGAAGCGCCCGCGCCGACTCCCGCGCCGGTTGAAGATAAAGAAGACGCCGCCGTAGAATTCTCCCTCGCCGACCTCGAAGACCGGGGCGCGGTCTTTGTTTTTGAAAAGGAGGGAACACTCAAGTCGGCCGATTTCACCGAGATGAGTCAGCCGGCGGCATTCCGCCCGAACGAAGCTTCCCTCTGGAAATCCCTCCGCGTTCTGCGCGGCAAAGGGACCCTTTCCGACATCCTCGCGGGACAGATCCCGAGCTGTCCCGAACTGGCCGAATGTCTCTGGCTGGAGACCGATATTTCCGCGGCCGGACTGAAATCGCTCTCCGGCGCCGGGAAGCTGAAAAAACTTCGTCTGACCGGCTTGACCGCCGAGCCCGACGATCTCCGCGAGCTGCAAAAGATTCCGACCCTGACCGAACTCGACCTTTCGGGCGCTGCCCTTTCCGACGAGGCGATGGGGGTTGTCGCCGGTTTTCCGGCGTTGACCCGCCTGAACCTGTACCAAAACAAGATCGGCGACGCGGGGGTTGAAAACCTCCTCCCCCTGGCCGAACGCCTCGTCTGGCTCAACCTTGACGATACGCAGATCACCGACGCGGTCGGCCCGACACTGAGCCGGTTTGAAAAACTGAAATTTCTCCATCTCGGCCGAACAAAGGTTACCGACGAAATCGTTGACTCCCTAACTCAGCTGAAAAACCTCGATACAATCCATGTTACACGAACCGGGATCACCGAAGAAGGGGCGGCGCGTCTACGCGCGGCGCTCCCCGATGCCGAGGTTATTTCGGTGGTGAAGGAAAATTGAAAGGAGACCCCATGAAAGCGAAACTGACGCTCCTCTTTTTCGCGTTCTCCCTTACACTCTGCGCCCGGCTATCGGCCCTCACCGACCAAGAAGTCCGCGAAGGATTTCACCACCTCTTCGATTCGAAAGATCTTTCGGACTGGGAAGGGGACGAGCGAATCTGGTCTTATGAGAACGGCATGATCGTCGGGCAGACCGACGACGGGGCGCGCCACCTGGACGCGAACACGTTTCTGATCTTCAAGGGGGAAGTGCCGAACGACTTCGTTCTCCGATTCGATTTTCGAATCACCAAAGAGGGGAATTCCGGAATTCAGTACCGCTCGTTCCGAACGCCGGAAGAAGGAAACCCCTACCGCGTAAGCGGCTATCAGGCCGACATCGACGGACGCGCCGAGTATACCGGAATGATCTACGGCGAGAATTTCCGCTGGAGCGTCGCCGAACGGGGTTACTTCAATCGAATCGAGCCGGGCCGGAAAATCACCACCCTCCTTTACACCGATTCGGAGAAGCTCAAAGAGGTCATCAATATCGAAGACTGGAACACATACGAGGTTGTCGCCGTCGGCTACACGTTCATTCAGCGGATCAACGGACAGATGATGAGCGTTCTGATCGACGATGACACCGAAAACCGCCGCGAAGGCGGTCTGATCGCGATCCAGGCGCACGCCGGTCCGCCGATGCGCGTCGAGTTCAACAATATAAGAATCAAAGAGGTTAAATAACCACCCGGTTCGAAGCCGAGCGATTTGGCTTCGCGCCGACAACCCTGCGGAAAACAAAATGAAACACACGATGTTCTTCGCCGCCCTCGCGGCGATTCTTTCCCTCGCGCTTACCGTGTCGGCGCAGGAAGAGGGATTCGTCTCTCTCTTTAACGGGCATGACCTCACCGGCTGGACGGGTGATCCCGCGGTCTGGTCGGTTGACGACGGCGCGCTCACCGGCCGTACGTCCGATTCCGGACCGGCCAAACTAAAATACAACACCTTCCTGATTTACGACGGCGGCGTCGAAATCCCCGAGAACTTCATTCTTCGGTTCGACATCAAACTTTCGCGTGCCGGGAATTCCGGAATGCAGTACCGTTCGTGGGTCATGGAAGGGGACGAGCCTTACCGTGTTTCCGGCTACCAGGCCGACTTCGACGGCGCCGGAACCTATTCGGGGATCTGCTTCGGCGAAGGGTTTCGCGGCATCATCGCCGAACGGGGAACGATCTCCGAAGTCGACAATAACCACGAGCCGCACGAACTGGCTCGGTTCGCCGAAAACGACGCGCTGAAAGCGGAACTGAAGATCGAAGACTGGAACGCCTACGAGGTGATCGCCCACGAGAACCTGATGATCCATAAAATCAACGGCAAGGTGATGAGCGTCCTGTTGGACAGCGATAAAGAGATGCGCCGCACCGACGGGATCCTGGCGATTCAGGCGCATGCCGGTCCCCCGATGGAAGTTCAGGTCAAGAATGTCCGAATCAAAGCCGAATAGCTCTCTTGGAGCAGACCGTTCGCTTTGTCGCGTTCTGGACGCCGCCGCCGACCGCGGCCGGGAGGCCGTCCGCGTGATCGAGGACGCGGTTCGCTTTCTGTCCGACGACGCCGCGCTCGATGCCCGGCTGAAACGGTTTCGCCACGAGTTCGCCGCGCTCACCGCGCTCCTTTCGTGGGACGAGCGTCTGACCTCGCGCGACTCCGCTTCCGACGTCGGGAGCGTCTTGGAGGGAGCGGGGGAATACAACCGCTCCTCGCTCGGAACGATTCTGGCCGCCAACTTCTGCCGCCTTCAGGAGTCGCTGAGGAGTCTCGAGGAATTCTCGAAACTGGCGAAGCCCGAAATGGCGCGCCGTGCCGAACGGCTCCGCTACGAATCATACACGATTCAGAAAGAGACGCACGCCGTCTTTTCGTCGGCGGATCGGCCGGAGCGTCTTGCCGCCGCCCGCCTTTATGTTTTGGTCACGTGCGCGGTTTCGGACGACGACGTCGAAAAGATCGCCTTGGCCGGAGCGGGAATCTTCCAATTGCGCGACAAAAACGCGACCGACCGGGAGGTGTACACGGCAGGCCGTCGTCTGACCGCGCTTTTCGACCGGATGGCCGACTCGGGGATCGTCCCGAAGCGGCCGCTTCTGATCGTCAACGACCGAGCCGACCTGGCGGTCGCGGTCGGCGCCGACGGCGTCCACCTCGGGCAGACCGAACTCCCCGCATGCGAGGCGCGCCGGATTATCGGTCCCGGAATGATCCTGGGCCTTTCGACCTCGGATATTGACCAGGCGCAAAAAGCGCTCGTCGAGATCAACGGCCCGGCCCGGGTTGACTATCTCGGAGCCGGGTCGGTCTTTCCGACGGCGACCAAAGCCGACGCCCGCAACGCAGGGCTTGCCTATCTGCGCGCCCTGGTCTCCCTTTCGATCCCCGTTCCGGTTTTCGCGATCGGCGGGATCAACGCCGGAAACCTCGCTCAGGTGTTGGAAACGGGGTGCTCACGCATCTGTGTCGCAAGCGCTGTTACGAGTCGGGCCGATATGGGAAGAGCGGCAAAAGAACTCCACACCATCCTCGTACAGAGAGAGGAATGAAATGAAACGATCTTTGTGGAACGTACCGAATCTCCTGACCCTTGTGAGAATCATCTCGTCGATTCTCATCTTTACCCTTCTTCCGTTTCGGTTTTATCTGACCGGCTTCGTCCTCTTCGTGATCGGGGCGCTGACCGATTTCGCCGACGGATGGTGGGCTCGGCGGTTCGGCCAGGTGACAAAACTCGGTCGGATCCTCGATCCGTTCGCCGATAAACTCCTCGTCTGCGGGACGCTGATCTACCTGGTCTCGATCCCGGAACTGATCGGAGTTCCCCTTCCCGGGTGCGGATGGAAGCTCGGGCTCGCCCCCTGGATGGTGGTGGTGATCGTCTCGCGCGAACTGTTGGTCACCATGCTCCGTTCGATCGTCGAAAGAGGGGGCGGCGACTTCTCGGCGAAATGGCTCGGAAAGATCAAAATGGGATTCCAGTGTGTCGGGATCGGCGCCTGTTTTGTCTATCTGATCCTTCTGCGCCGCGGCACGCCGCAGACGTGGGTCACTCTGACGATGATCGTCTGCCTCTGGGGAATGATTTGGACCGCCGTCCATTCGTGCATTAACTATATCTTTGCCGCCGTCCGCGCTCTGCGAAACGTCGAATCGGCTTAGCTCCCTCCCGAAGAGGTTTTTATGTCGGACAGACCGGATATTCCGCCGTTTGAAAGTTCCGGAACGATCGCCGCGAACGATCCGGCCGGAACGCGGCGTCTGACCGACCCGCCCCCCTGGGGAATTGTCGAAATCATCTTGGTCCTCGTCCTCTTTTTTTTCCTCCCCGGTTGGATCCGCTCGGCGCTGACGTTCGTCCCCGACACGTGGCGGCAGGAACATCTCGCCATTCGCGAAAGCGACCTCCCCGAAAACCTGAGATTCACAAAAAAGGAGAGCGAGACCCCACCGGCCGAGCGGCCGTCCTTCCTACGGCAGACGCTCGACCGCGTCGAGTCGTCCGACCTGTTCGGAAGACTCCGCGACACGGCCGTCCGCCTCAAACTCCTTCGCGACGAAAAGAGTGCCGAATCGGATTCGGGCGAAAAGTTCCGCGGCGAACATCCTCTTACCGTTCTGATTCTCGTCTCGAGAAAAGTTCCGAAATACGGTTGGATCCTGGCGCTTGTCTTTGTCACCGCCGTCATCACCGCCCCGCTGACCGAAGAACTGATCTTCCGCGTCGTCTTTATGCGCGGGCTCCTCCGATATTTCCCCTCGGTCGGTTTTGCCGTGTTGACCCAAGCGGTCCTCTTCGGTCTGATCCATATCCGCTCGACGACCGGCGCGGTGAGCGCCGAACAGCTCAATCGAATCCTTTACGGGATACTCTCGATGGGGATTGCGCACATTCTCCTTTCCCTCCTTATCCTCTTCTGGCTCCGGAAGATCGACGGCGCCGCGTGGAGCGAACTCGGATTCCGGAAGCGGGGAAGCGTCGGCGGCATCTTCAAGGGGCTTCTCCTCTTCGCGGCCGTCTGGCCCGTCATGCTCGCCGTTCAGCACCTCGTCAGCCTCGCTTTTCCCGACGTCGTCCCCGACCCGGCGCCGATCTTTATCCTCGCGCTCGGACTCGGATTCCTTTTCTTTCGAACCGAACGGTTTACCTCAAACCTGACGATGCACATGGCTCTGAACCTGGTCAGCTTCTGCGGTATTCTTTTCCTGGCGCCGTAGCCAAGCGGACCGGCGCGCGTTGGGGATTCTCCCGCCATTCCCATGGCGGATCGCCTTGAACCGTCGTCGGGAAAAGTGTAGACTCCGGCGTCCCGTCAATCCCGTCGACGCGGCTTCAAGACGAACCAAGGGAAGAGAACGCCATGAAAAAGAACCCGCGACACCGCCGTCTTCGGGCGGAACAACTCGAATCGCGCACCCTTTTGGCCGTGACTGCCGGCGCGTGGAGAGGGATCGAACCGGGACTCCCCCCCGAACCGACCGGAACGACCCATTGGGAAGTGAACACGAATGACGACCCGAACACGTGGAACACCTACGATAACGTCATCTCCCTGCGCGAGGCGCTCGCCCGTGCCTCGTCGGGCGATCTGATTACCTTCACCTCGGCGGTTGCCCGCAAGACGATCACCCTGCACGGCTCACCGCTCGAAATCTTTAAGGCGGTCACCATCAGCGGCACGTCGGGAGAGCGAGTCTCGATCGACGGCGCCGGAAAGAGCTGCGTCTTTTACATCAGCGGCGGGAGTCCCTCCGCCCCGGTCAACCTGACCCGTCTGGCGATCGTCGGGGGAAAGGGAACCAACGGAGGAGGCATCTCGAATTACGGGGCGCTGACGGTCACCGACTGTCTCGTTTCGGCAAGCAGCGCAAGTTACGGCGGCGGGATCTACAACGGCGGCGGAACACTGACTCTTTCGAACACCACAGTGTTCGACAACAGCGCGGGCGATCAGGGGGGCGGGATATACAATTCCGGCACGTTGACCGTCGCGTCGTGCGACATCTTTCAGAACGGCGCCAACAGCGGCGGAGGGCTCTATCACTATTCCGGAACCGCGACCCTAACAAACAGCCTCCTCCGCGAAAACAACTCCAAGTACAACGGAGGGGGGATCTACGTCGGAGGAGGAACGATGAGGCTGACCAACGTCACCGTCGCCGCCAACGACGCGGGAGAGTTTTACGCCGGCGGGGGAATCTACAGCAGCGCGAAGAACGTCCTTCTTCAAAACTCGCTGGTCATTCAGAACGTCGCCGGAACGGGAAGCGATGTCCGCCGAACTTCCGGTTCCCTCTCCGCCTACAACACCCTCTCGACATTTACGGCGTGGACCGATTCGGCGGACTGTCCCGAGTACGACCCTTCCCTTCCCCTCTTTGAACAGGGGACGTCCGACCATTACGCGCTTGCCGAAGATGCGCAGGCGATCAATGTGGGGAATAACACGTTTATCGAGGGATATGAAACCGACCTGGCGGGAAACGCGCGCGTCGCCGGAGGAATCGTCGACCTGGGGGCGTATGAATACCCTCTTCCCGATCCCGAGCCGACGCGGCTTGAAACGCCGATCCTCCTGACCGGGAGCGGAAACAATTTCGTGTCGGCGGGCGCGAACCGGCACCGCTTGACCTGGACCGAAGTCGAAAACGCCTCCGGCTACGAAGTGATCTGTTCGGTCGGCGGTAAACTACGCCATCGATTGACCACCCGGGAAACAAGCGCGCTGATTACCGGTTTATCATACGGTGAAGAAGTCGTCTACAATATTCGTGCGTTGGGAGAAGGTCTCTTCACCGACTCGTCGTGGAGCGGCGACGCACCGTTTTACGTCTGCCCGATCGACATCAACGGAGACGGCGACATCACCCAAACCGACCGCGCCTTTCTGGTGTCGGTTTGGCTCAGCGAAGAGGAGGACGACAACTTCCTCCCCTTCTGCGACATCAATGCCGACGGAAACATCACCCTGGTTGACCGCGCCTTTCTGGTGTCGAACTGGCTCGCCGAAACGGAAAACGTCGCCGTCTACCCTCCGCCGCTCGCCGCGGAACTCCCCCCGCGGCGTTCGGACTTTAACAGCGCCGACTAGCGGACAGACCGCCCGGGGCCGGGCGCGCCGCCGTCCGTTACACGTCTTCCCGATGATCACGCCGATTCTTTTTTCGCAGCCTCCGCCGCCGCGCCAGATCACGCAGGTTTGGAGGAGGTGTTTTGTGAGATTTCGCGGGCGGAGGCGTCGGTTCTTCGTCAACCGGATCGCCCGGTTCAAAATCATCGTCGGCGTGCTCCCCGTCGTCGGCGACGTCGGATTCACCGTCCTCGTCGTCATATTCCCCGTCGTCGGCGACGTCTGATTCACCGTCGTACCCGTCGTCGCCATATCCTTCATCGTCGTCTTCGGTGTATTCCCCGTCGTCCTCTTCGTACTCCTCGTCATCGTACTCGTCACCTTCGTCGGCATACTCCCCGTCGTCGTAGCCTTCGTCGTCATAATCGTCCCCGTCTTCGGCGTATTCGTCGTCTTCATCGTACTCCTCGTCGGCGTCCTCCGAGCTTTCCCACTCCTCGTCTTCAGCCGTTTCGGAGTCGTCCTCTTCCCATTCGTATTCTTCGTCTTCGGAAGAGCGATCCTCGTCCCACTCCTCCTCGTCAGAGGGCGCCGGAGACTCGGGGCGGGAATAGGTGCGCCGGACGTAGGTCGGCGTTTGATCGTCTTCCCCATCGTCCTCGAAGAAAACGGGTGTCTGTTTCAGCGGCTCGGATACCGGCAGGGAGGCGCGGCGGGTCGGCGTCCGCAGTTCTTCATCCTCCTGACGCTCGGCACGCCACTCGTCGATCGACTTTAATATCTTCCGCGGCTTCGAGTCGTTCTCGGTCTTCGGACCGATCAGACCCTCGTCTTCCATCGAGTCGATGATTTTCGCCGCGCGGCCGTAGCCGATCGAAAACCGGCGTTGCAGAAACGACGTGCTCGCGCGGCGCTCGGTCAGGATCAATTCGACCGCCTTGTCGTAGAGCGGATCGTCGCTTCGCGGTCTGACCGCCACCGTCTCGGTCCCCTCGTCCGTCTCGATGGTCACGAATTCGGGGCTATCGACGGAAATCTCGCTCTTGACCGCAAAGATCTCTTCGTCGTCGATGAACGTTCCCTGCCCGCGGATCGTGTCGTTCGTGACCGAGTCGTGGAAAAGGAGGTCGCCGTTCCCCAGAAGCTTTTCGGCGCCGTTCACGTCCAAAATAACGCGGCTGTCGCTCTGTGTGGCAACCCCGAACGCGATCCGAGCCGGCAGGTTCGACTTAATCAGACCGGTCACCACGTCGACCGTCGGCTTTTGTGTGGCAAGAATCAGATGAATCCCGACCGCGCGGCTTTTCGCCGCCAGACGGGCGATATAGTCCGACACGTCCTTTCCGGCAATCGCCATCATATCGGCGATTTCGTCCGCGATCACCACTATCGCCGGGAGCTGTTTCGGAAGCCGTTCCCACTCCTCCTCGCTCTGAGGTCGAAACCGCTGATAGAGTTTCTTGGGGGTGAGACGGTTGTACTCCTTGAGCTGGCGCACCGCGACGCGCGACAGGAGATTGTATCGCTCGTCCATCTTCTCGCAGAGCCAGTTCAGCACCACCGTCGCCTGCTTCATATCGGTCAGAACCGGGTACAACAGATGGGGAATCTGTTTATACGGACTCAGTTCGACCATCTTCGGATCGATCATCACCAGACGAACCTGGGCCGGCGTTTTGGTCATCAGAATCGACAGAATAATCGAGTTCAGGCAGACCGATTTCCCCGTTCCGGTACGCCCGCCGATCAGAAGGTGGGGCAGCTTCGCCAGATCGGCGACAATCGGATCGCCGGCGACGTCTTTCCCGATGAAAAGGGGAATCTGCATATCGGCGGCAATCTCGGCGGACTCCTCCATCACGTTGCGCAGACGGACAAACTGACGAACCTTGTTCGGAACCTCGACCCCGACCGAACTCTTCCCCGGAATCGGGAAGACGATCCTGACGCTCGGAACCTTCATCGCGATCGCCAGCTCGTTCGAAAGACTGTTGATCTGCGCGAGTTTCTGTCCCTTCGATAGTTCCAGCTCGTAGAGGGTGACAACCGGTCCGCTCTGGTAGCCGACCACGCGCACGTCGCAGTTGTAGTCGTCGAACGCCTTCTGAAGCCTGGCGATCTCCCTTTCGATCCGGCGCTCGAAACCGCTTCGGTCGATCGGATCGGCGTAAGGGAGAATCTCGATCGGCGGAAGGACGTACGGGGCGGACTCTTCCTCCTCGCTGTCCGGCTCCTCCCCGTCGGCGCCCTCTTCGGATTCGGCGTCTTCGGCCGTCTGACCGTCCGACTCGCTTACGGGCTCGTCAAGCGTCGCGTCGGTTACCGCGGTGTCCGGTTCGGGAGAAATCATTTTCGGCTTTTTCTGAGGAACGAAAATCTCCGCCGCCGCGCGAAGTCCGCTCGCCTGCAAAAGGAAATGGAGCAGAGGCGAGTCGCTCGCCAGAATCAATCCGGCGGCAATCATGAAGAAAAGAAAGATCCCGATCCCAATCGGAGCGAGATGAATCTTCTTATCGAGAATAAAACGTGTGGCGACCCCCAATTGCCCCCCCGGTCCCAACTCGGTCTGCTGCTCGGCGAGCCGCTCCCGAAGCGCCGTGCCTCCGGCCGATGGGGTTTCGTCCGACGGGGTCGGCGCTTTCGACTGGTAATAGGGGACGAACGTCGAAAGCGCTCCGCAGACCGCCGCGAGCATCACAAACGTCCCGATCACTTTCAGGACGGATCCTCTCAGCTGGGGAAGGCGCCAGAAGGAGACCAAGCGTAGAAAGAGAGCGATCAGGAGGAACCAGACCCCGTAGCCGCAGAAACGGTACAAAAGGTTGGCGCAATACGCGCCGGGGAAACCGCACAGATTGTGAACCGGCCGATGGAGCGCGGCATACGACTCCCCCGGAGGATCCAGGGGCGAGTAGGTGGCGGCGCTGAGAACAAGAAAGCAGAACGCCAGCGAAAGGACGACCCCGAAAAGGACCCGTCCGGACGTCCAGACCCGTGATTTTTCTTCGGTAGACAATTCAACCCCCCTTGCTGTTTCTTAAAGACGTCGGCAGATCCCGCTTCCGAAAACGCGCCGCTCTATCGGCGAACCTCCGCCGGTCGGTTTTGGTTTGGACGCTTTGTCAAAAGAACCTCTTTTGCCGTACATGACAGAAAACCGCGGCGCGCCCGGAGGCGTTCGCCGCGGAGTTCGCCGATGTTCGGACGTTTTCATTCGTCCGCTGGTTCGGAATGGTCGATCTTTTCGTAATATTCGTCGAACTCAAAGTTCGGGCTGTTATCCAAATCGTGGCACGAATGGCAGACCTGCTGGACATTCGGACCGACGTGCATCAACTTCCGAACCCGCTCCTGGACGGCCGGGTCGTTACCCAATTCCGCCTGAATGTGTCTCGAGCCGGGACCGTGGCACGACTCACAGCCGACGTTGGCCAGGTGAGGCGTCTTTTTCATATCCGAATAGCCGCCGATATACGGCACATGGGCCGCTCCGTTCCACCCGACCACGTGACAGCTGACACAGTCCGGATCAAAGTTACGCGGAGGATCGGCGGTATGCTCGGTCGGCGGATCGGTACTGAGCGACTTCCAGGCGGTGCTGTGGCGCGACTCACGCCAGATATCGTAGGCGTCGCTGTGGCAGGAACCGCACTTGGCCGAACCGACGTAATCCCCTTTGACCTGCCTGTCGGGAGACTCGACCGACATGATCTTCAGTCCTTCGAATCCCTTCTCCTCGACAATCCCGTGAAGGACGTCCTGATACTCTTCCATCAGGAGGTGAACATCCCCCGACTGGCTGTAGCGCGAGTCGAGCGCGACGCGCTGGTAAAGGAGCCTGTCGCCGTAGACCCCCAGGACGAGGGCGTACTTCCCCTTTTCCCCGACTTCGAGAAGATACTGGCCGTTTTCGGTTCGTTTCGGTTCCAGCGGAGGAGTGGTGGGGGAATCGCCGGAAATGATGACGTCGAAATCGGGAAAGGAAGGAACCAGCTGGCTGACGAACTGTTCCGAACCGTGTGCGATCAGAACCAGATGGTCGCAGTCCTCTTGTTTCAGCCGGGGCAGAAGCGCGTTGAGCGCCTCTTCCGGATTTTTGGTTTTGATCTTCTCATCAAGCGACGACAACGCGTTCGGGTCGACAACCGACGTGATGCCAATCCGGATCCCGTTCTGTTCGACGACCTTGTACGGCTGAGTGTAGAGCTCTAAAAAGTCAAACACACCGATATTCGCCGAGACAAAAAGACTTCCTACGGTCGGCTCCTGCGGAACGGTATATTTCAAGAGGTAGTGAGCGGGAAAACGGAGTTCGCTCTGACTGAGCCCGATCGCCGAATACCCCATCAGGTCGAAGGCGTTGATCGCCATATCGAATTTCAGCTCTTCCTGAAAACCGTATCCCGAGGCAATCCGCCCGGCGTCGATCGCGATAATCGGCCAGCCCTCGGCACGGAGACCTTTCAGAAAGTCGGCGCGCCGCGAAAGCCCGCCTTTCATCCGATCCATTCCGGCGCAGCCGCACGGTTCAACGTACCCGTCGAGAAGCCCCGTGACGACCAAAGCCAGATCAGGCTTTTCCCAGCCGACGAAAAACTCGCCGTTCTCCGTGATCGGATCAAAAGGTTCACTCGAATCGTCCTGCGCCGTCACCGGAAGCGCCGCAGTCAGAATACCCAGCAGAACAAGTCCCACGCCAAGGAGGGTGATTCGCGGCCGAGGAAAAAAACGCCTCCGTGCGACACCGTTTCGGCGGAAGAACGTTTGCCGATCAAATCCAAAACTACCCATCGATCTCCTCAAGTAAAGTCGTTAAAAACACCCCCCGCCGCGTCAGAAACCCTCCGACCCGTGAAGTGTTTTTCATTATCCCTACAGTATACGC
>JAGCAH010000198.1 GCA_017652805.1 Thermoguttaceae bacterium
AGGAATACGCCTCCGTGGAATCGACAAGACCGGAACGGTCGATCGCGACGGAATTCGACGCCAACTGATAGCTTCCGCCGGCAAAAACCGGCTGGTTCGTTGTGTTATCGTAGTTGTTGCCGAACGTCGTAGCGTCGTAGGCTCCGATACAGAAGGGCTCGTGGGCGTTAAAGAGCGAGTTCATAAAGTACAGAGCGGCGTTGCTGCAGGCGTCGTAGCCGGTGCCTGCGGTGTTGCCGTACAGAATCGACCCGCTCAGTACAACGTTTCCGTTGTTAAAGAACCCGCCGCCGATGGGGCTCGCGCCGGTGGCGGAGTTATTGGTGATCGTCGAGTAGTAGTACGCCACGCTGGTACCCGCCTGCGAGTACATCGCGCCGCCGAAGCTCGCGCCGCCGCTGGAACTGGTCGCATTTTCGGCGACGAGGCACTGAACCAGGGTCAGCGCGCAGACGTCGCTGCCGTTACCCAGTGAGATCGCGCCTCCCTGAGCGCCGGCGCTGCATTCGGCTTTATTCCGGAGGAACGTGGTGTTATAGACGTATATCGCGCCGTTGATATCGCCGGCGCGGCGGGCGATCGCGCCGCCTTGCGCGCCGCCTTGAGTCGACTTGACGATATTGTCGGTAAACTCCGAATGGTTGATCGTCATTCCGGCGTTTTGATTGGTAAGATAGATCGCGCCGCCGAAGG
This sequence comes from Thermoguttaceae bacterium, assembly GCA_017652805.1. GTDB lineage: Bacteria > Planctomycetota > Planctomycetia > Pirellulales > Thermoguttaceae > RUG695. The sequence goes on from JAGCAH010000198.1 coordinate 694, forward strand.
CCTGAGACGATGCCGAGACCTTGTTGCCGGCGAACCGGGAATAATCAATGGAAATGCCGCAGCCGTTTGAGGTACAGGCGATGGCGCCGCCGTTTTCGGACGCGGTGTTGCTGGTAAAGTTGCACCCCGAAATCGTCGTCAGCGGCGAATCCGTGTAGATCGCGCCGCCGTTGGCCGCGGAGTTGCCGGAAAAGCTTCCGGCAATATCGCCGTAGTTCGTAATCGATGCGGTAACGGACGAACCGAGATAGAGCCCCCCGCCGACGTTTTCGGCGCCGCCGACGCACGTCGTGGAATTGTCACGGACGGTCGTGCCGGAGAGGGTCAGCGTGCCGCCTGCGCCGTCCATAAAGATTCCGCCACCCTTCGCGACTCCGCTCGAACCGTTTCCGCCGTTATTGAAGTAGGAATTATTCCCTTCAATATCCGATTTTTCGATAACCAGATCGCCGGATCCGGTTTCTCGGCAGATCGCGCCGCCATAGGCAAAGTAGTAGTCCGGAGCGTACGTCTGATTGTGCGAGAACGTCGAATCGGAAATGGTCACCTTACTGTCCTGATGCGTGAAGTGAATCGCGCCGCCCTTCCCCGCGTAAGCGCCGGTCGCGACGTTCGTCGTGAAGGTGCAGCCGGAGATCGTGCTGACGCCGCTGTAGTCGAGTTGGAGCGCGCCGCCGTTGGTGAACGAACCTTCCGACCGGTTGCTGGTGAACGTGCTTCCGCTGATCGTATAGGTGCAGCCGGCCAGGCGCGCCGCGCCGCCGGCGCCGGTGGCCGAGTTGCCGGTAAACTGCGAATTGCTCAGCGTCACCGTTTTGCTGGCCGAACTTGAGACGAACAGAGCGCCGCCGTCGCCGCCCGCGGCCTTATTCCCGGAAAAGTTTCCGGAAATCGACGTCGAGTCGATAGACGAGTAGACCGCGCCGCCGTTGAACGCCTCGTTGTTTTCGAAGGTCGCGCCGGAAACCGTCACGCTGGTTCCGGAAGCCGCGCAGACCGCGCCGCCGTTCCCGGTGGGAGCTTTGTTTCCGCTGAACGTGCCGCCGGTTATCGTCGTCGTCGGTGCGGTCGTATTGATCGCGCCGCCGTAAGTGCCGCGGGTCGCGCTCAGGTAGTTCCCGCTGAAATCGGTACTGCTGATGATCAGGGCGGAATCTTCGGTTCCGTTCGAACGGGAAATCGCGCCGCCGAAAGCGTCTCCGTTTGTCGTACGCGCGCAGTTGTCCTTAAACGTCGAGCCGGAAATCGTGAGGATGCCGTTGTTGGCGTCGAAGACGATCGCGCCGCCGGCGATGTCGGTGGCCGAGATCGCCTTGTTCTCCCTGAATTCCGTATTGGCGATGCTGCTGTCTCCGCCGTAACCGACGTAAAGCGCGCCGCCGCTGTTACCCGAGGTATTCCCGATAAACTTACTCTGATCCTTAATCTGGAAAGTGCATCCGTTCAGGTGCGCCGCGCCGCCGGCGGAAGACGCGGTATTGTTGGAGAGCGTCGTATTGGTCATCGTCAGCGCGTTGCCGCCGAAGTTTTCAATCCGAAGCGCGCCGCCGTTCCCGCCGGCAGCCGTATTCCCGGTAAATCCGCACCCGTCGATCGTGATCGTTTCCGTTTTGTTGGTGTCGTTCGCCGTGGCCAGCGCGCCCCCCGAGCGGGAAGCGGTGTTGGTTGTAAAGGTGGTTCCCGAAATCGACGTCGATTTGGCCGTGGTGAAGATCGCGCCGCCGTCGTAGCTGGTGCTGTTGTTCGTGAAGGTCGAATCGGTGATCGTCACGCTGCTGCACGGGGCGGAAACGCTTTCGAAATCGGCGCCGATCGCGCCGCCGCTGCTGTTGGTGACGTTCCCCGTGAACGTGCTTCCCTGAACCGTCAGTGCGCCGAAACCGCTGCGCAGAGGCGCGTGATAGCCGGTATTCCCGGAGAACGTGCTGTTTTTAACCAGCGCGTTGATTCCGACGGCCACGACCGCCGAACCGCCGCCGGTATTCGTATTGCCGTCAAAGGTGCAGTCTTCGATCGTCACGGTCTTGCCGCACGAAGAACCGGTGGCAAAGCCGAGCGTGCAGCTGTAGGCCGACCCCTGAACTTCCGAGGAATTGATATTCTGGAACGTGATTCCCTTAAACGTCACGTCGGCGGGGGCGTTCTGGAAGAAGACGGTGCACGTCTGACCGTCGAAGACGATCCGGTTGTCGCCGTCGATCACCAGACCGTCGTGATCCGAGGTCAGTGTAAACGCGCGGGTCACGCCGTCCGACGTTCTCGTCTGGGTGACGCTCATCGTCGTCAGCCCGCTGGCGAACGTGACCGTCGTATTGCTCCCCGTATTGTAAATAACCTCGCCGTTATAGCCCGAAACCGTTCCGTTGGTCTTGAAGTAGACGTCGAGCGCTTCGCGGAGGGTGATCTTGTTGTCGTACGGATCGGCAACGCCGTCATCGGCGGTCGTCACGACCATCGACGGGGTTTCGACGATCGCACCCTGAATCGTATCCGACGCCGAAGCGAGGGTATAGTTCTTCCCTGCAGCGGGGTCGAGCGTGTAGCTCACAGCGACGTCGCGAAGCCCCCTCTGCGCGCTGTCGAACGCTCCGGAGACGCCGAGCCCGATCGAGGAAATCGTGTCGCTGCCGACAAGGCCGTCGACCGAGTCGATGGCGACCGTCGCGGTCGTGGTGCCGTCGTAAATCTTCGTGGCGGCCTTCGCCGCGATGTTCGTCAGCTCTTTCTTGCCGATCGTCAGCGTCGCGCTCCCCGTCCATTCGTTGTAGTTCGCGCCCTGAACCTTCGAGTAAACCGTGTAGGTCCCGGCGTCGGTAAACACCGGCGCCGTCGCCGAGTAGGCCGAGCCGTTGTACGAGTAGAGAACCGTCGGCGTCACGAGCGGACTGCCGACACTGATCGTGATCGAATGGGCGGCGCCGTCGTAAACCGTCGAAGCGTCGTCAAACGTCACGTTGAACTCCGCCTGATCGATCGTCAGGGTCGCGCTCCCCGTCCAGTCGCTGTAGTTCGTGCGCCGAACCCTCGCGTCCACCGTATAAGTTCCGGCGTCGGTGAAGGTCGGCGCCGTCTGCGAATAGGACGCGCCGCCGTCGGTCGAGTACTCGACCACGTCGCCGGAAGCCTGTCCGCTCACCGTGAGCGAGTGCGCTTCGCCGTCGAAGACCGTCGAAGCGTCGTTGAACGTTACGCTGAACGCCGCGGGCGTGATCGAAAGAACCGCGCTCCCCGTCCAGTCCGCATGCCCGGTCCGCTGAACTTTCGCGTAGACCGTGTACTCGCCCACGTTGGTATAGGCCGGAACGTCGGCGGAATACGCGGCGCCGTCGGTCGAGTAGAGAACCACATCGCCGGAGGCCGTTCCCGAAACGGTGATCGACTGTGCCTCGCCGTCGTAGACGACCGACTTCGACGCGAACGTGATTTCCGGAACCGGAAGAACGGTAATACTCGCGCTGAACGTCTGAGCCTCCGGGGCGAGATAGTTCGCCGCGTCGTCCCCGGTCAGCGTATAGGTGACCGTCACGTCGTAGGTGCCGACCGCCGCCGCCGGGAACGCGCCCGAAGCGGCCGCGCCGACCGATTCCCCTTCGACCGCGCCGGAAAGAAGACCGACCGTGATATTGGCGGCGGTCGTACCGTCGTATTCCTTGTCGGCGACGGCCGTTCCGTTGATCGAAAGCCGGAGTTTGTTAATATTCGCCGTCGCCGTCGCGTTCGCGTCGAGAACGTAATTCCCGCCTTGAGCGCCGCCGAGTTCGTACGTCAGATCGACCGTCTTTTCGGTTCCCGCGTTCTTATCGGCAAACGCGCCGCTCACCGAGACCGTCACTTCGTCCTGACCCAGAACGCCGGAGAGCGTCGCCGACGCCGAAGCGGCCGTATTTCCGTCGTAAGTCTTATCTTCCGCCGTCCCGACCGCCGTGATCGTCGCGGGCGTGATCGTAAGAGCCGCGCTCCCCGTCCAGTCCGTATAACCGGTCCGCTGAACTTTCGCGTAGACCGTGTACTCGCCCACGTTGGTATAAGCCGGAACGTCGGCGGAATACGCGATGCCGTCCGTCGAGTAAAGAACGGTATCCCCTTCAATCGCGCCCGATACGGTAATCGACTGCGCCGCGGCGGTATAGACCTTCTCGGCTCCTGTAAACGTGATTTCGGGAGTCGGAAGCGCGTTGATACTGGCGCTGAACGTCTGAGCCGCCGGAGCGATGTAATTCGCCGCGTCGGCTCCGGTCAGCGTATAGGAGACCGTCACGTCATACGTGCCGACCGCCGCCGACGGGAACACGCCCGAAGCTGTCAAGCCGACCGACTCGCCGGCGGCCACGCCCGAGAGCGTACCGACCGTGATATCGGCGGCGGTCGTCCCGTCGTAATCCTTGTCGGCGACGCTCGTTCCGCTGATCGAGAGCTGTTTCAGTGTGATCGTGGCGATCGTCGGGGCGACGCTCGCGAGATATCTCCCGGCATCCGAGCCGCCGAGCGTATAGGTCACCGTCACGGAATGCGTCCCCACGCTCACGCCGTCGAACGCGGCGCCGGTCACATTCACCGTCACGTCGTCCCCCTGGGCGACCCCTTCGAGGGTGTACCCGGTAACATTCGCCGCGGCGGTCCCGTCGTACTCCTTGTCGGCCACGCTGAAGCTCAGCGCCAGCGGGAGTGTCGATCCTTGGTATTCAAACGCTCCGTAATCGGCATAATCCCCGACGACGCGGTCATGCCCGTTCAGGTCCGTCTCGAACCAGCCGGAGGTCTGCCCCGTCTTGTTGATCGCCACCGAGCCGGGCGCCAGTTCATAGCTCCCGCTGCGGAACAGGATATCGCCGCTGCGAAGCTGGTAACACACCTCGTCCGTGGTCAGCGTCCCCGTATTCGCAATCGCTCCGTAAAGCGAGGCGGTCAACGCCAGGTTGTTCACACTGGAAACCTGATCGGCAATCGAGTAGAGAATCGACATCGCACCGCCGTTGTAAATATCCGCGCCGCTGGCCGCGTCGTTCCCCGCGACCGTCGACCACCAGAGAGTGACGCCGACGTTGCCGGCGTTGAACCCGCCCCCTTTGCCGCCGTAGGCAACGTTGTCGGCAATCAGAGACTGGATC
>JAGCAH010000199.1 GCA_017652805.1 Thermoguttaceae bacterium
AGCCGTTTTGTCGACCTGTGGAACAAAGACCACAACCGGCCCGGGTATCCGGCGAACCTTCCCGATCAGCCGGTCATCCGCGTCAGCTGGCAGGAAGCGGTCGGCTTCTGCGCCTGGCTGAGTGAAAAGACCGGCAGGAAGTTCCGTCTGCCGACCGAAGCCGAGTGGGAATGGGCAGCGCGCGCCGGAAGTGCCCAGCCGATGTGGTTCGGCGGGATGGACGCCGATTTCGGCGAGTTTGAAAACCTCGCCGACATGAGAACCAAACTGTTCGTGGTTGAGGGGGTCGACCCTCACGTCAAAGACGCCGTTGCGGACTGGGAAGCGTTTATTCCGCGGATTGACAGCGTCGATGACGGCAACTTCATGGAAGGCGACGTCGGCAGCTACAAGGCGAATCCGTTCGGGCTTCACAATATGCTCGGGAACGTCTGCGAGTGGACCGCGTCGAGTTACCGTCCCTATCCGTATAACGCCGCCGACGGCCGGAACGACGGCAGCGTCGAAGAGAAGAAAGTCGCCCGCGGCGGCTCGTGGCGCGACCGTCCGAAATGGGGCCGCGCCGGGGTTCGTAAACCGTACGAGTCGTGGCAGCGCGTCTTTAACGTCGGTATCCGACCGGTATGCGATGACTGATCGGCTGATTCTCCCCTGCCGGGAGCCGGTCGACGCGGTCGTCGCCGTTCCCGGCTCGAAGAGCCTGACGAACCGCGCGCTTCTGGCCGCGGCGCTCGCCCCGGGTGCGTCGATTCTGACCGGCGCGCTTGACGCCGAGGACACGCGCATCATGGCCGAGGCGCTCGGCCGGGTCGGTTTTTCCGCCGACCTGACCGATTTCGCGCGCCGGATCGCGATCTCCGGGGGAACTCCCGCTCCCGCCGCCGAGCCCGTCCGGCTCTACGTCGGCAACAGCGGAATCACCGCCCGCTTTTTAACCGCCGCCCTCTCGTTCATTCCGGGGGTGTGGGAACTTTTCGGCAAAGAGCGAATCTACTCCCGTCCGATCGGCGATCTCCTTTCGGCGCTCCGCGCCCTGGGCGCCGAGTTCGCGCCGCTGGGCGCGCCCGACGCGCTTCCGCTTCGGATCGTCGGCAAACCGCTTCCCGGCGGAGAGATCTCGGTTCGGGGAAATATCTCCAGTCAGTTTTTGAGCGCCCTTCTGATGGCGGCGCCTCTGGCCGGCGGCCGGCTTGTGATACACGTCGACGGGGAACTCGTCTCGCGCCCCTACGTCGATATGACCCTGGCGGTCATGCGGTCGTTCGGCGCGCGGGTCGAAACGCCCGATCCGCAGACCTTCGTCGTTCCCGAAGGCGCGGCCTACCGTCCCGCCGGCTACGCCGTTGAGCCCGACGCTTCGGCGGCGAGTTACTTCTTCGCCCTTCCTGCGGTCGCGGGGGGAACGGTCAAGGTGCTCGGCCTGTCGAAAGATTCCCTTCAGGGAGACGTTGCGTTCGTCGATCTCCTTGCCCAGATGGGGTGCGTCGTCGAGGACCAGCAGGACGGAATCCGTGTGACGCGCCCGATCGTCGGCGGCCGTCCCGCCCAGCTGGTCGGCATCGACGTCGACATGAACGACATCAGCGACACGGTTCAGACCCTGTCGGTCGTCTCCCTCTTCGCGGTCACCCCGACCCGTATCCGGAACGTGGCGCACATTCGCGGCAAGGAGACCGACCGTCTTGCGGCGGTCGCCGCCCAGCTTCGGAAGTTCGGCGTTCGCGTCGACGAATACGGCGAGGGACTTCAGATCTGGCCCCGCCCGCTCGACCGGCTGACCGGCGCGCGGATCGAGACCTACGACGACCACCGAATGGCGATGAGTTTCGCCCTGGCGGGGCTGGCCGTCTCGGGCGTGGTGATCGAAAAGACCGAGTGCACCGCCAAGACGTACCCGAATTTCTTCGACGATCTGACCCGCGCGCTCGGCCGGCCGGCGGCGCGGGAAGTCTGAAATGCCGCCCGGCGCAAAACCAGAATATCGTAGTTGAACCTTCCACTTGGAAATGTTAATATAGATCAGGGTCATTGGAGCCGTTTCAGAGCGTCGTCCGCGTAAAAGACGCCGGTTCCGCCGTCAACCGAAACAGGAGCAGCAAAACAGCGAAGCAGAATGGAAAATCACAACAGAAATTTGCAGCGTATCAACGAAATGATCAGGGTTTCGCAAGTCCGGGTCATTTCCAACGAGGGGGAACAGCTTGGCGTCATGCCCACGTCCGAAGCGCTTGCCAGGGCGCGCGAGCTTGATCTCGATCTGGTCGAAGTCGCGCCCGACGCGAAACCCCCGGTCTGCAAGATTATGAACTACGGGAAGTTCAAGTATCAGCAGCGGAAGAAAGACTCGAAGCAGCAGACCGCCAAAGGGCGGCTCAAGGAACTTCGGATGCGTCCGAAAACCGGCGAGGCCGACATCATGGTCAAGGTGAACAAGGGACGCGAGTTCCTCACCAAGAAGGACAAAGTCCTCGTTTCGATCAACTTCCGCGGGCGCGAGGCGGCGCACGTCGACGAAGGAATGAAGCTGATTCATTTTATCATCGAACAGCTTTCCGACGTCTCGAAGATCGAAGCGGCGCCGAAACAGCTCGGCAAGAAGATTACCTGTACGCTCGCCCCCAAATAATCTCTTTTTCTTCTCGGCGATCGAGACGATTTGACCCGATGCCGGGATGAGCCGCAGGCCCATCCCGGCGCCCCGTTATCACGGATTGAACGAAGGCGGTTTTTCATGAACGGATTGCGTAACCTGTTTCTTTTCCTGTCGGCTCTGCCGATCTTCTTCGCGCTCGCCGCCGCGCTGCCGGCCGACGACTCCGCCGTCGCCGAACAGGACGAGGTCGCCGTCCTCAATCAGTTCCGCATCGACAACGTCATGACGATCCGCAAAGAGGGGGACGAGGACGGCGTGCGGGTCGTCACCACCACCCTGTTCGGGAAAGGAATGGTGATCGACTTCATCGGCGACAACGACGAGGTGATCATCTACAACCGCAAGACGAAGACGTTTGTATTGCTCGACCCGATCCACCGCGTTCAGACGGAGCTGGCGCTGAGCGAAATCGACCAGTTCCTCGACAACCTCCGCGCGATCGTTTCCGAAAAGAAAGACGCCCATTCGCAGTTCCTTTTGCATCCGGACTTTGAAATCTCGCGCAGCGACGAGTCGGGGGAACTCTCCTTTTCGAGCAAGTGGTACGAGTATCTCGTTTCGACCCGTTCATTCGACGACCCCGAACTGAGCGAAGCCTATTTTGAATTCATCGACGTCTACACAAAACTGAATCTCTACCTGAACCCGGGGAACTACACCCCCATGGCGCGGATGGTGGTCAACGGCGTTCTGGCGCGCGAGAAGCGGTTCCCCGCGAAGATCCGCCTGACCCTCTACCCGAAAGGGAAGGGCCTTTTCGCCAAGCCCGACATCATCACCAGCGACCACAAGATTATCCGCCGTCTTTCCGAGGAAGACCTGGGTCGGATCGTTCGGGCGAGTCATTTTTCGGAGCAGTTCCCGAAACAGACGTTCGGCAACTACTACAAAACCGCGATCCGGCCCGAATAGTCATTCGATCGGGGGTTCCTCATGACGAAAAAACTCATTTCCGCCCTTTTGATCCTGCTGGCCGCCGCCGTCTCGTTTGCCGCCGCGCCTCGGATGACCGGCTCCATCCTTCCCGGCGCGGGAAAGGCCGAAATCTGGACGCCGCCCGAAGACGCCGAGGGGGACCCCGTCGCGTGGCTGGTCGTTCACGGCGATCATCCCGGTTTCTACACCTATTCGATGGCTCAGAAGGTCTTTCCCGGCGTCAAACCGACCGTGATCACTTCCCGCTTTCTGAACGAGGGCGCGCCGTTCGTTCTCGGCGAGTTCAGGGGCGCCCGCCCGATCACTCCTGACGGCCCGCCCGAGGCGGTCCGTCAGGAGTGGGTCGGCTCGCTGGCCGCCGTCGCGCCGGTCTGGCTCCGCCGCGGCGAGTCCCTTCCCGCCGATCCGCCCGCCGCCGTCTCGCAGTTCGCCCCCGAGGCGGAAATCGACGCCATCTTCTGCGACGAAAAAACCTGCACCCCGTTTCGCGGCAAGATCTCCTTTACGGTCGACCGCGACGCGGACGCGCTCGAGACGCT
>JAGCAH010000001.1 GCA_017652805.1 Thermoguttaceae bacterium
CCTGGGCGATTCCGGCTCGATGCTGATCGGGTTCATGGCGGCGGTCCTTCTGATCAACGTCTGCAGCGTCGGCAAAGGAACAATCCGTTTCTTCCCGGCATTCACCATCGCGTTCCTGCCGATCCTCGACTCCTTTTCGGCGATCATCCGGCGCACACTGGCGGGACGCAGCATCTACTTCGCCGACCGGAGCCACCTTCACCACCGGATTCAGACCCACGTCGGCCGGAACTGGAAACTCCTCATCACGCTGATCGGCTTGCAGATTCCCCTTTCGGTCGGCGGTATCTGGGGCACTCTTTACGCCCGGGGCGAAACCCCCTGGGGCGACTTCATTCCGCTCGGCGCGGCGTTTCTGGTACTTGTCTTCCTGATCGCCACGAACATTTTCGGCCGAAACGAGCTGAAGCTGATGGGGCTCGGTCTGAAAAAGCTCTTCCGCAAGATCTTCATCCCCCGAAAACGGAAACAGAACCAGACGCACGAGTACATCAATCTGCAGGAAGACGACTGGAAACAGCTCTGGCGTTCGATTCAGCGGCAGACCGCCGACGCCCCCTGCTTCTACATTTCGCTCGACATCAACATCCCGCCGATGGAAGTCGACTTTTTCGCCTCGCGCGGGGAACAGGCGGTCGAAAAAGGGATCAGCGCCGACCCCCGTTCGATCATGACCCTCCGCATCCCGCTGATGGTCGAAGGCAAGGAATACTGCGGCAACCTGTTCATGCAGTATGACATGCAGGAATCCGATTCCCGTTCCGTCGTCGAACTGGCCGACCGTCTCAAAGACGAATCGGTCGCCGCCGTCGCCACCTTTATGCGGACCCACCGGAAACAGGACGAACGCCGCCAGCTGAAAAAATAGGCTCCGCCGCATAAGATACAGCCCTCTCCATGGAAGATTCCGGCACCCCCGCAGACGACAAAAACATCACACGCCGTTCGTTCAAGGCGGCGGGCTGGGTTCTGGTCATCCAGTTCACGATGCAGTTCGTCCAGATTCTGCTGGGAATCTGTCTTGGGCGGATTCTGACGCCGGAAGATTACGGCACGATCGGAATGCTTTCGATCTTCTGGGCGGTCAGTGTGGTTTTCATTTACGGCGGATTCAGCCAGGCGCTGATCCAGCGGAAAGAGATCACTGAAACCGACCTCTCTTCGGTCTTCTACTACAACGTTTTCCTGAGTTTCCTCTTTTTCGCCCTCATGAACCTCTCCGCCCGCCGGATCGCCGTCTTTTACGGGCAGGACGTTCTGGAACCGATGATCCGGGTCATGGCATGGATTCTCCCGATCGGCGCCCTTTCGGCGGTCCAGATGGTTCTCCTTTTCCGCCAGTTGAAACAATTTTTCATAACGGTCAGCACACTCGTATCGAACCTGACCGCCGGCCTGATCGCCATCTTTCTCGCTCAGCAAGGCGCGGGCGTCTGGGCGCTCGTCTGGCAGCGGGTCATCGCGTCGCTCCTGTTCACCGTTTCGGTCTTCCTCTTCGTGCGCTGGATTCCGAAACTGAAATTCAGCTTCAAGGCGCTTGCCTCCCTCTTCTCCTACGGTTCAAAACTCCTGGCAATAGCTTTGCTGGATGCCTTTGTGATGAACTTCACGAACGTGGTTGTCGGCAAACGGGAAACTAAAGCCACGCTCGGTTTTTACACACGTTCGAAATTCTTCGCGCGTCTCTGGCCGTTCAGTGTTCAGGGGGCCATCGCAAACGTCCTCTTCCCCGCATTTTCCAAAATCCAGGACGACATCCCCCGGCTCCGCGGCGCATTCCGCCGTTCGCTCGCCATTTCATCGTTCGCGGTCGTTTTTCTTTCCATACTCCTCTGCGTACTCTGTCGGCCGATCATCCTCCTTCTTCTCGGCGAGAAATGGCTCCCCTGCATCCCCTTCTGGTGGCTCATCAC
>JAGCAH010000200.1 GCA_017652805.1 Thermoguttaceae bacterium
GCCCTTCTCCTCCCCGGCGGAACTCCTTCTGGTTCCCGCGTCGGCTCCCGGCCGGTTCGGGCTCGAGTTTATCCGCCACAAAAACGTCAAAGACGCCGAAGAGGGGGACGGCCTTCCGACCGCGAATCTGTACGGCGAGGGACAGGAATACGAGGAACACGGTAAACTCGGCAAACTCGGCCGCTCGCTCGGTTCCGACGGGGGGAACGGTGCCAACCTCTTCGGTTGGGAGATCGGCGGCGACTCCGGCAAATTCCTGGTCGGGCCGTACCTGAACTTCCACCATACCTCCGGCGTCAAAGGGGAATCGCTCAACCTGAGCACCCTCTTTGATTATGTCACGATTCCGTCCCTCTACGTGGGAACGCAGACTTTCTGCGGTTACGACGAAAACGGTGACCCGCTCTACACTCCGACCCTCCGCGAGCCGGGGAAGATCAACCTGAACACGATGAAGGAGTCGGGGTGGAAGGGAATCCTCGGCGGGTCGGAAAAAGTGACCAAATTCAGCGATTTTTACGAGTCGCGGCAAGACGCCCCCTTCCGGCCGGGGATCGCCGCGAGCCTTCGACCGGAACTCGACGAACCGAACGAAGAAGGTGGTGAAGAAAAATCCTCCGCGGCCGCACCGGGTGACGCCACCCTTCTTCGTCAGAGGAAGGATGCCGACAAGGCTCTCCTCGATCAGCCCGACGGCAAGAAAAGCAACAATCTCCTGACCGCGACCGAAGAGCTTCGCAAGCTCGCCGGGCTGACGACGAACCGTTCGAACGTCTTCGCCGTCTGGCTCACCGTCGGCTACTTCGAGGTCGAAAAGGCGCGGCCGGGGGTGAACATGCCTTCGTTCGACCCGGATGGAACATTCCTCGGCAACGCCGCCGTCACCCCCCCTGTCCGTGGTCAAGACCCCGTGACTGGTAACTATCTTACCGACGCAAACGGCTGTCTCTCCCTTCCGCCGGAATACAAATACTACGACTACTATCGCGTCATCTATCCCGACGGGTACACCTACGGCAAGGAGCTCGGGACCGACGGGGTCGATACGGAGGGGGTTACCCGGCCTCGGGCGTTCTACCTGATCGACCGGTCGATTCCGGTCGATTTCCGGCGCGGGCGGTCGTGGAACTGGAAGAACACCATTCTTCTTGAACGAAAGTTATAGGATTCTCCTTTCTAAACCGAGGGTTTCGTTTATAATAACTGTGGGGGAGCGCCGCGGCGAAGGCGGCGGCTCCCCCGTTTAAATTTTTTCAAACGGTTTCCGATACCCGAGTCGGCTTTCGGCCGGCGGAGCATACGATGCCCCAAAAGAAAAGTCCCGAAAAGAGCGCCGCGGTTCGATTCGGTTCGAGCCTGGAGGTAAAATGCCTCTTCTTCTTCGGACTGGCGCTGGCGGCGGTCATTATCGTCAGTTTTGTCCTCTACTATAAACTGACCGCCCGGCAGCTCGACTCGCAGAACCCGCTGACGGGAAAACTCCTCGCCGAAAGGGAATTCATCCTCTGGCATTTCGACGCGGTTCTCCGCCAGTCGAGCCCCTCTTCCCCCTATCCGGAACGGCAGCCCGATACCGAAGATTACGACACGAGCGATTTCATCGACAATATGAAATACCAGAGCGAACGGCTCGGCGTCGAAGGCCGGTCCGACGGCAAGTCGCGTGAGACGGCGCGCCTGATTCGGACCTCGGGGCCGCGCAAGACGCCGGAAGACCAGCTCGACCCGTTTGAGATCGAACTGATCGACCGCCTGACCCGCGCCACCGACGATTCCGCCCCCACCTCGCGGACCGACGACGAGGGGAATTACATCTACTACCAGCCGCTGCGGATCGAGACTTCGTGTATCAACTGCCACCCGCAGGAGGATCACCGCTCGTCGCTCGGGCTCGGTTCCCTGCAGGGGCTGATCCGGGTCGAACTTTCCGACCCGCCGTCGAAGAAGCAGATCACCCGCTTCTGGGCGATGCTCCTGGCGGCGGCAATCGTTACCGCGTTTGTCGGTCTGGTCTCGTTCTATACGATGATCCGCATGATCATCATCAAGCCGCTCCGGCAGCTGCGCGAGGTGAGCGAGGCGATTTCGCACGGCGATATCACCATGCGCGCCCAACTCGAGACGGGGGACGAATTCGAGGCGCTCGGCACGGCGTTTAACCGGATGATGCAGCACCTGATCTCCATGCAGGACGAACTGCGCGAGACGAACGCCGAGTTGCGCGACAAGGTCGACGAACTCGCCACGCAGAGCCTGAAACTCTTCGAAACGAACAAGATCAAAAGCGACTTCATGGCGACGATGAGCCACGAACTGCGAACCCCGCTCAACAGTATTCTGGGGTTCAGCGAAGTCCTCGGCTCGATCGACACGCTCAGCGACAAACAGCGCCGCTACGTCGAAAATATCAACAACTCGGGGCAGACCCTCCTGAACATGATCAACGATATTCTCGACATGGCGCGGCTCGAAGCAGGTCGGCTCGAAGCTTCGCCGAGCCGGTTCCATATCGCGGCGATCGTCGACGCGCAGGTCGATATGGCGCGCCCGCTGGTCGATAAGAAGAACCTCAGCCTCCTCTGCAACATTCCGGCGGGGCTCCCCCAGATGTATCAGGACGCCAACCGGATCGGCCAGATCCTGAACAATCTCCTTTCAAACGCGATCAAGTTCACTCCGGAAGGGGGACAGATCTCGGTCGACGTACGCTGCTTTATGGGGGTCGTCGAAGGGGCGAAAGGGGAACCGGCCCGCGAAATCGGCGAGAGCGACGCGGCCTCGGAGGCGGAACCGATCCCGCTTCTCGAAATCCGAGTCACCGATTCCGGGGTCGGGATCTCGCCGGAAGACCGGCAGATCATCTTCGAAAAGTTCCGTCAGGCGGGTTCGACGGTCGACGCGACGATCACGCGCGAATATTCCGGCAGCGGTCTGGGCCTTTCGATCGTCAAAGAGCTCTGCCGTCTCCTCGAAGGGGATGTCACGGTCGAAAGCCGGCTCGGTTTCGGGAGCGTCTTTACCGTCCGCGTTCCCTGGGAGTTCCGCGCGCCGAATCTTCAGCAGTCGTCGATCCTTTCCGATCTGCGCGAGTTCAGTAAAATCCGGCCCGAGGGGCGGAAGCCCGAAAAGTAACACAAGACAGCGGCGCGCTCCCGCGGAAAGGCGCGGCACAGAGAGACAATGAAACCTTCGACCCGTGAACTTTTAAAATCGCTCGCGCTCGGCGCCGCCGCGCTCGCCGGACTCATTCTCTGGCTGAAGTTCCAGCCCGCCCCCCCCGCCGACTGGTCCGAAAAGGGCGCGGGCGAAGCGCTCTGTCCCGGGTTCACCGAGACCGCCCAGCCGCGGCGGGTAACGATCCTCCGACCGGACAAAACCAGCGGCGAGACGGCCCTTTCCGAAATACGGCTCGAACGGGGAACCGACGGCTGGATTGTTAAAACCGCCGAAGACGCGCCCGCCGACAGTCCCGACCGGATGACGACGGTTCTCGCCCCACTCCGGCGTCTGACCGTCCTTTCGAGCCTCGGCGAGATGAACGACGGCGACGAGGCCGACGCGCTCGAGTTCCACCGTTCGTGCCGACTCCTTGATCCCGCCGAAGCGTCGCCGTCGGAACTGGCCGACGCCGGAGTGCATCTGACGGTCGTCGGCGACGAGGGGGAGAAGTTCGCCGACCTGATCATCGGCGACGTGCCGGAAGGGAGCGCAAAGGAGCGCGATATCCGCTACGTCCGGCTGGCGGGGGAAGACGCGGTCTTTACCGCCGACTTTTCGGGAGAAGCGCTCGGCGAAACGGGGCAGGAGAAAGCGCTCCCCTACCTGGAACGCCTTTCGACCGACCCGATCGACTGGATGAACCGCGACCTGCTCCGCGTCAGCCGGTGGAACGTCGCCCGCATGACCCTTTACGAAATCGCGTTCGACCCGAACGGAACGCTGGCCGCGCATCGGGTTCTGACCGCCGCGCAGGATCCGGAAAAGTCGCTCGGCCGCGTCTGGGAACTCCTCCGTCTGGTTACGTTCGACTCCGACGGGAAACCGACCTCGGCCGAAATCACCGACGAGAACCGCGAGGCGGATAACGCGGCGCTGAACGAACGGGCCGAACAGATCACACATCTCCGATTCGATAAACTCGTCCGCCTTCCCGCCGAGCTGGCCGACCTCTTCCGTGCCGGACGTCCCGCATCGGAAATGACCGGGTTCGCCGACGCGCTCACCCCCCTGGGGTTCCGATTCGCCGACCATGATCCCGCCGACCCCGATTCGGTCGAGCCGGTCCTTCTGGGCGCCGAGGGGACCGCCTCTCTGTCGATGAAAGGGGGGCTTTGCCTGACCGTCCTTTTCGGGGGCGAAACGCCGGCCGGGCAGGCGGTGCTGGTGATCCCTTCCCTCGACGGGGAAATCCTGACCGAACCGGCCCCGCGCCAGGCGCCGGAAGGGGCGGACGATGCGCAGCTCAAACAGATTTCCGACGAGAACCGGCTCGCCGAAAGCGAGTTCGAACTCAATCGGCAGGAGGCCGAAACCGCGCTGCGCGAGGCTCGCCGGCGGTTCGCCGGCTGGGTCTTCTTCCTGGGCGGGGAATGATCCGTCCGAATTCCCGATACCCCTGTTCCGGGCGCGGCGCACCCCTTTTACGGCGCCGCGCCCTTTTTTTGGAAAAGCGGAGTCCTTGAGGTAGAATAGAAGAGGGGGTCCTCCCGCCGCAAAAAATTAACGCCATGAGCTTTCAATACAAGGCTGACCCTATGACAGACGATACGCGGATCGACCCGAACGTTCGGCCGACCGGCCCTTTCATCATTGAACTCAATTCGATCCCCTATGTGAACTTCGCGGTTCAGCAGTGCGGGATCCCCCTCATCAGCAGACTTCTGGTTCAGAACAATTCCGGCCTGGAGTACGAAGACCTTCTCGTCGAGGTCGGTTCCAATCCGAAAATCTTCCCGCCCCTCCGTCTGGCGATTCCGCGGCTCGCCCCGGGTGAAAAGTTCCCCTTTCCGGAAGAGTCCCTCTTCGTCGCGCTCGACGGCGACTATCTGGCCGGGCTCAGTTCGACGGTTCAGGGGAATATCGTCGTTCGAATCGTTCAGGGAGAGACAGAACTCTTTCGTATGGACAGCCCGATCGCGATCCACACGTTCAACCAATGGATCGAGGATGATTTTCTTAAAAAGTTCCTGGCGGCGTTCGTTACGCCGAACCTGGAATCGATCGTGCCGTTTAAACGCCGCGCCGCGGAAATCCTCCTGGCGCATACCGGCGACGGCTCGATGGAAGGGTACCGGTCCGCCGACCGCAACCGCCGCCGCGAAACAATCCGCGCCGTCTACGAGGCGGTCGCCGAACGGAAGTTCAACTGCGCGGCTCCGCCCCCCGACTCCGCCGAACGGGGTCAGCTGATTCGGTTTCCCGATATGATCGTCCGCGAAAATTGTATGACATGCCTCGACTCGTCCCTCCTGTTCGCCTCGATACTGGAGGCGTGCGGACTCCGCCCGCTGATCGCACTCGAAAAGGGGCACGCGTATGTCGGATGTCATATCGACGACAACATCCTCCCCGCCCCCTTCGTCTGCGAGCTCCAGAAGATCCGCAAGTGGGTCGATCTCAACGAAATCGTCTTTTTCGAGACGATATCGGCCTGCGGCCCGGCTCCCGAACCGTTTACGGGCGCCGAGGCGAAAGCGCGCGCGAAAATCCTCTCGGCCGACGGCGCGTATGACGACGTCTTCGAAGGCGTCGTCGGGATACACGCGGCGCGCAGCCGCGGGATCGCCCCGCTCCCCCTCAGACAGAATCCGCATCAGAGCTGTGTTCCGGACCCGAGCGCGCCCTGTTCCGCCCCCGTTCCGGAAACGGGAACGCTCCCTCCGCTCCCCGAAAAGATCAGTCTCGACGACGTGCCGGCCACGCCTCAGGGGCGGATCGACCGCTGGAAGCAGCGGCTCCTCGACCTTTCGCTGCGGAACAAGCTCCTCAACTTCAAGCCGACGCGCGGGGCGATCGAAATCTACTTTCCCGAACCGGCGAAGGTCGAGGACTCCCTCGCCGCCGGGAAGGTCTTTACCCTCCTCCCCGCCGGCTCGCTTCAGATCGGCGACGACGACCGCAGCCGGAACCTGATCCGGGCGCAGGGGAACGACGACCCCCTTCAGAAATACATTCAGGGCGAGTTCAAACGGCTCCGGCTTCACTGTAAATCGGAAACCGACCCCGCCGCGATCAACAAGTCGCTTCTGACCCTCTACCGGCAGTCGCAAAGCGATATGGACGAGGGGGGAATCAACACGCTCTTTCTGACCCTCGGAATGGTCAAGTGGATCTCGGCCGACCGAAAAGTCTTTAAAGCGCCCCTGCTGCTCATACCGATGCGCCTGAACCGCATCTCGATTAAAGAGGGATTCACCCTCGAGCGTTCCGACGAGGACGCGCTTTTGAATGTGACTCTTCTGGAAATGCTCCGGATCGACTTCCAGAAGACGATCCGCGGAATCGATCCGAACGAACTGCCGACCGACGAGAACGGGATAGACGTGCCGCGGATCTTCCAGATCTTTCGGCAGGAGCTGCGCGATTTCCCCGATTGGGAACTCCTCGATCAGGAAGTCTGGCTCGGCGTCTTCTCGTTCCAGAAGTCGGTCATGTGGGACGATCTTGATAAACACAGCGGCGACTTGCTCCGCAATCGGGTGGTCGACCACCTGGTCAACCACCCGACCGAGACGTTCGTCGACAATATCGAAGAGGTTCGCTCGGAAGAGATCGACGCTGCCTATCCCTACGCGCAGATCATGACCCCCCTTTCGGCCGACTCGTCGCAGCTGGCGGCGATCCTTTCGGCCGAAAAGGGGAAGAATTTTGTTCTGCACGGCCCTCCGGGAAGCGGCAAGTCGCAGACGATCGCCAACATCGTCGCGCACTGCCTCTATAAGGGAAAGAGCGTCCTCTTCGTGGCGGAAAAGCGCGCCGCACTCGAGGTGGTTCATCAGCGGCTGAGTAAACTCGGTCTCAATCCGTTCTGTCTCGAACTCCACTCGAACAAGGCGGGGAAACGCCAGGTTCTCGACCAGTTCGCCGAGGCTCTCGACTTTCACGCCAAGGCGGAAGAGGGGGGGTGGCCGCAGACCGCCGCCCGGCTCGAAGGGGAAAAGAAAGGCCTCAACGAATACGTCCGTCTGCTGCACACCGTCTATCCAAGCGGCGAGACGCTTTACGGCGCGCTTTCCGATCTGATTTCACGCCACGGCGCGAAGTGGGCGAAATGCCGTCTCGAGGGTTCGGCGCTCGAACTCGACCGCGAGACCGCCGACCGGCTCTTTACCGAAATCCCCGAACTCCTTCGCGGCGCGTGCGAAAGTCTGCCCGAGTCGGCATGGACCGATTTTCGGCCGATCCGCTCCCGTGAGATCGGCTATACGGTTCAGCGCGAAATCGCGGCGCTGGCCGGCCCGCTCCGCAAGGCGGCCGACGAACTCAACGCGCGCCTGGGGGAAGCGAAAGCGTTCTTTCGCCTTTCCGGCCGGGTCGGCTCGCTCGCCGAAACCGAAACGACGGCGGATGTCGCCGGGCGCCTCGCCCGAGCCGCGGCGGCCCGGCTCCCCGGCGGGTTTTATACCGAGGCGTGGGAGAGCGACGCGCCGGTCTTGGAAAAAGTTCTCGACCTGACCGCACGGCGAAACGGGCTGTTGGAAAAGCTCCGCCGATTCGGTCTGGCGCGTCTGCGCCGAAGCAATTTCCCTTCGCTTACCCTTCGGGTCAAAGAGACCGACGCCCCTTTTACCCTTTCGAGTCGGCCCGCGGCCGACCTCGGGGGCGAGTCGCCGATCGCGCGCCTCTGCGCCGAACTCGATAAGTCGGCGGGTCATCTGGCCGCCGCGTGCCGGTATATCGCCCGGATCCTGGGCGTGGAGCTCCCCGATGAAATCTCCGAAACCGTCGTGGGAAATCTCGCGAGGATGATCTACGAGCTCCGACGCCCGGCCGCCGCGGAGATTCTGATCGACGCCGACTGGCCCCTCTTCGCCGAAAAGGCGCGCCCCGCCGCCGAGGTCGCCAGGGAATACTCGTTCCTGACACATCAGCTGAGCCGGTTCAATCTCAAGCTCTTCACCGAAGAAACCGCGCGCGAGCTGAGCGAGAGATACAAAAAGACGGAACACTCGCTGATGATTCTCTATCCCTTCGTTAAAAGGCGGCTCATCCGACGGGTTCGCCGTCTTCAGGAGGACTGGAGAGAACCGGCGCCTTCCTACGAATCCTTCCCCAACCTTTTCGACGCCATGGCCGCCTACGCGTCATCGGCCGCCAAGATCCATGAGGCCGGCCCGCTGATTCGGAAACACGCGCCGAAGGCATGGAACAACGGCGAAGTCGACGGCGAGCTGTTGAAGAAGTATATCGATTCCGGCGAAAACGTCGTTCGCTACGCCCGGAGGGCGTTCGGCGCGCAGGCCGAGACCGCGCTGAATCACCTGCCCGCCCATCTTCAGGAACTGCGCGACGAGAACTCCGAAACGGGACGCGCGGCGATGGCGATCATGCAGATGATCGTTCGTTTCTACGACACACCGCTGCGGGAACTTGCCGGGCTCGTCTCCGACGGTTCGGCGTTCGACGAGGCGACCCTCGCCGAACCGGCGTTGCGCGAAACCGCCGCGCCGACCGGACCGGTTCCGCTGCGCGGCCTTCTCGAGGCGCTCGGTCAGTATATGGCAATCCACCCCCTCTGGCAGAGCGCGGTGAAAGAGGCCGAGCGCCTTTCGCTTCCCAAGCTCGACTCGGGCCTTCTCGACGCCGAAAAACTCGCCGCGTGGAAAGAGACCGCCGACTCCGTCGACGCCGCGCTTCGCGCCCTTCCCGGCCCGCTCGTCGGTGAGGAACTCGCCCCCCTGCGCGCCCGATTCGGCGCGATCCTCGCCGGGGCGGAGGGAACCGCGCCGTTTGAGTCGCTCGGGCTGATCGGCCGGAATCTGACCGAGGCGGCCGCGGCGTTCCGCGCGCCGCGCGGCGCGTTCGTCCAGCGGCTCGACCTGGAACCGACCGGCCGATACGCCGATATGTCCGCCGAGACCGCGATCGAACTGGCCGATAATGTCACACAGCACCCCGACGTCTTTGAGGCGTGGTGCAACTGGAACAAAGCGTCGGCCGAAGCGCGCGCGTTGGGTCTTTCGAGCGTTCTCGACCTTCTCGCCGACCGAAAGCTCGCTCCCGATGAACTCGGCGCGGCATTCCGCCTCGCGGTTCACGCGAAGATGGTCGACGAGGCGCTCGCCCGAGAGCCGGTTCTCGGCGAATTCCTGGCGGGGAACCACGAACAGCTCCGAAAAGAATTCAGCGACAACGACGAGAAATACCGCGAGCAGGTCCGGCGCCGGATCATCACGGAACTCGACGCACGAATGAAAGAGCGGCTCGGCCGGCCGGGCGCCGATCAGGAGCTCGGTCTTCTCAATCGCGAAATCAAAAAGAAGATGCGGCACAAGTCGGTCCGCACCATTCTCGATTCCCTCCCGAACCTCCTGACCGCGCTCAAACCGTGTCTTTTGATGAGCCCGATTTCGGTCGCGCAGTATCTGCCGACCTCGCGCGAAAAGTTCGATCTGGTCATCTTCGACGAGGCGTCGCAGATCCCGACGTGCGACGCAATCGGCGCCATTGCGCGGGGGAACCAGCTGATCGTCGTCGGCGACCCGAAACAGCTCCCGCCGACCTCGTTCTTCCAGCGCGCGCACGACGAGGAGCCGGACGAGGACGAAATCGAGGATCTCGAAAGTATTCTCGACGAGTGTCTCACGGCGCGCCTGCACGGAATCCACCTCCGCTGGCACTACCGGAGCCGACACGAGTCGCTCATCGCGTTCAGCAACCGCCACTACTACGACAGCGGCCTCTACACATTCCCGACCGCCGCGCCGGCGGGGGACGACCTGGGGGTTCATTTCCGCCTCGTCAAAGAGGGGGTCTACGACCGCGCGAAAAAGCGGACCAACCCCGCCGAGGCGCGGGCGCTGGTCGACGACGCGGTGGCGCGCCTTTCGCGTCCCGACTTCCGGGGGAAATCGCTCGGAATCGTCACGTTCAGTGAGGCGCAGAAGGGGGCGATCGAAGACCTCCTCGAAGAGGAGCGCCGCAACCACCCTGAAATCGACCCGTTCTTCAGCGCCGATTATCCCGAACCGGTCTTTGTGAAGAACCTCGAGAACGTCCAGGGGGACGAACGGGACGTGATCTACTTTTCGATCGGCTACGGGCCGGACGAAAAAGGAAACGTCTCGATGAATTTCGGTCCGGTCAACCGTTCGGGAGGAGAGCGGCGTCTGAACGTGGCTGTCACACGGGCGAAAGAGGCGAGTATCATCTTCTCGTCGATCACCTCGTCGGATATCGACCTGGGACGGGTCAGCGACAACACGCTCGGCCCGCAGCACTTAAAGGCGTATCTCGAATACGCCGAAAAAGGAGCCGACTACCTCCGGCGCGACCTCGACGACGAAGCCGATGCGCGGGCGAAAGACCTCTTCGTTCAGGAAGTCGCGTCGGTTCTCCGCGCCGCGGGTTATCACGTCAGAGAGCACCTGGGGCTCTCGCGATACAAGATCGACCTGGCGGTCTCCCGGCCGGAATCGCCCGATCGGTACGTTGTCGGGATCGAATGCGACGGGCCGGCCTACGCCCGCGCCGCCACAGCGCGCGACCGCGATATCCTCCGCCAGTCGGTGCTCGGCGGTCTGCACTGGAACATTCTGCGCGTCTGGTCGGTTCACTGGTTCAAATCGCGCGCCGGCGCCGAAGAGACTCTCCTACGCAGCGTCGCGGCGCTTTTCGCCGCGCAGCCCGCCGAGCCGGGCGTCTGACATGTAACACTCCACGAAAGGAAAGACCGATGTCCGCGTCTGAAAGAGAATTAAGCATCCGTGCAACACGCGCGGTTTTCACCCTCTTCGTTTTTCTTGCGGCGTTCCCGCTGTCGGCCGAGACCGACGCCGAACTCGCCGACCCGGCGGCGCTCGTCCCGACGATCCTGCGGCCGGTTCCCGCGAAATACGCCGAGAATCAGCGTGTCTGGCAGGGGATCCCGAGTATCGAGGCCGTCTCGCCCGACCGCGTCTGGATCGTCTGGTACAGCGGCGGTCAGGACGAGGGCTACGAAAATTACCTTCTCGTCACGACCAGCGGCGACGGGGGCAAGACGTGGCGGTCCCCCTTTATGGCGCTCGATCGGGAGGGAGCGATCCGCCTCTTCGACCCGGCGCTCTGGCTCGACCCGCTCGGCCGACTCTGGCTCTTCTGGGCGCAGGGGGAAGGTTCCACCGCGCCGAATCCGGTCGGATTTCAGCGGACGTGCGACGGCCGGGTCGGCGTCTGGGGAATGGTCACCGATAATCCCGACGCCGGAGAGGACGCCGTCTGGTCGGCTCCGCGCCGTCTCTGCGACGGCGTCATGATGAACAAGCCGATCGTCGATTCCCGCGGCCGATGGCTCTATCCGGTCTCGATTTGGCGGGTCGGCGAGGCGAAGTATTTCCTCCCCGAAGAGGCGTACGGCGCGAACGTCTACGTTTCGACCGACCGGGGAGAGACGCTCCGGCGGCTCGGCGTTCCCGACGGGCGGGCGCTCGTCTCGGTCATTCATGAACACAGCCTGGTCGAACTCGCCGACGGGCGTCTCTGGCTCCTTTCGCGCATTCCCGACGGTATCGGCGAGGCGTTCTCCGAAGACGGCGGCAAAACGTGGAGCAAAATGACAAAGACCCCGTATAAGCAGTCCTCCTCCCGCACGCAGACCCGACGCCTCGTCTCGGGAAACATTCTCTTTCTGAAGAACGGCCCGGTGGAGGGGCGGGACGGAAAAGATGTCGGCCGCTCCGAGATCACCGCGTTTCTTTCCGAAGACGACGGGAAGACGTGGGCCGGCGGGCTGGTTCTCGACCCCCGGGACAAAGTCTCGTATCCCGACTTCGGTCAGACGCCCGACGGCGTGATCTACGCGGTCTGGGACCACGACCGATTCGGAGAAGGCGAGATCCTGTTCGCCCGATTCACCGAGGAGGATATCCGCGCCGGAAAATTCGTTTCCGAAAAGGCGATTCCCGCCACGGTGGTCAACCGGCTCGAAAAGAGCCCGAGATAAACCGTTTCCGTTTTACGGAAAAGCCCGCCGCCCGCGCGCCGGGCGCGAATGATGTAACACGCTGCGAAAGGAAACAAGATGAGAGCGATACCCGCCCTGTTCGGTTTCGTCATTTTTACCGCCGCCGGTCTTTTCACGGCGCTCGCCTCGAACCCGGCCGAAAGCGGCGGGCTCGGGAGCATCGATCCCGGCGCGCTTGTTCCGGAGATCTACAAGCCGGTACCGGAGAAGTGGGACGGGAAACACCGCTCGTGGCAGGGCGTCGCGAGTATCGAGGCGACCTCGAACGACCGCCTCTGGGCCGTCTGGTATTCCGGCGGCAAACGCGGCGCGGGGCCCGAGAACTACATTCTGCTGGCCACCAGCGGCGACGGCGGCCGGACGTGGTCCGAGCCGTTCATGGCGCTCGACCGGGACGACCAGATCCGCCTCTTTGATCCGGAAATCTGGCGCAGCCCGGACGGCCGGCTCTGGCTCTTCTGGGCGCAGAGCGAAAGCACGTTCCGGCGCGGCGCCTCGCGCTTCGAAATCGAGTGGGACGGACGCCACGGCGTCTGGACGATGTTCACCGATAATCCCGAGGCGGGGGAAGACGCCCTCTGGTCGCCGCCCCGCCGGCTCTGCGACGGCGTGATGATGAACAAGCCGATCGTCGACAGCGGCGGCCGATGGCTCTATCCGGTCTCGCTCTGGAACGCCGGAGATGCGTATTACAACCTTCCCAAGGAGATGCACGGCGCGAACGTGTACGTCTCGACCGACGGGGGCGATCACCTCCGCTATCTGGGGGGAACCGACCGCGGCGGACTGGCGACCCTCGCCAACGAACACAACCTGGTCGAACTCGCCGACGGCCGGCTCTGGCTCATTTCGCGGATCGACGACGGGATCGGCGAAGCGTTCTCCGAAGACGGCGGCGAAACGTGGACCGAAATGACCAAGACGCCGTATAAACAGTCTTCCTCCCGCACGCAGACGCGCCGTCTTGTCTCCGGGAACATTCTCTTCCTGAAGAACGGGCCGATCGAGGGCGTGGACGGAAAGGACGTCGGCCGCTCGCGAATGATGGCGTTTCTTTCCGAAGACGAGGGGAAAACGTGGACCGGCGGTCTCACGCTCGACCCGCGCGCCAACGTCTCGCACCCCGATTTCAGCCAGGCTCCCGACGGGTCGGTCTGCGTGATCTGGGACCGCGACCGGGGCAAGTCCGGCGAGATCCTCTTCGCGCGGTTCACCGAAGAGGACGTCCGCGCCGGAAAATACGTCTCGGAAAACGCGATCCCCGCCACGGTGGTCAACCGGCTCGAAAAGACTGCGAAATAGGTTTCCTACTCTTTTTCCGCCTTGCAAAAGAATCCCGCGCCGCAAAAGAGGGCGCCGGCGGCGAGTTCCGCCAGGATCGAGATGACGCGCTGGGCGAGCGAGACGACCAGCGCCAGCGTCTTGGCGTCGAGCCCGATCGCGGCGTTTTCGGGATACGAAAGGATCGTCGAGAAATACGGAACCAGAAGAGCGGCGAGAATCGCCTCGCGCACGCCGAGCCCGCCGGGCGAGATCGGCACGGCGAATCCGAGTACCATCGCCGTCGCGGTCACCGTTACAAAAAGAACGGCGTGTTCGGCGAGAGGACCGGTCTCGACCCCCAGCCCGCGGACCGACGCCCAGAGAAAAAGCCCGAACAGAACCCACAAAAGGCTCATCAGCAGAAAACCGGCCGGGAGCGTTTTCCACGAGAGACGGTCGATTTTCTCCCACGCGGCGGCGTCGTCTTTGGCGGCGCGGAAGATCTTCAGGACGCGCCGAAACACGGGAGGGAGAAGCGGAATTCCGGAGGCGGCCATCACGCCGAGCGCCAGGAGCGAGAACTTCCAATGCTCGCCGTATTTCAGGAGGACCAAAAGCGCCGAGATGAACGCGCCGACCGCCATCATCGTAAACGTCTCGTAAAAGACCCCCGCTGCGGCAAGACTCGCGCGGACGCGCGGCCCGCTCACCAGCGCCGAACGGATGACGATCACCATCGCCTTGCCGGGCACGTATTTCCCGAGCTGGCTTAGGTAGAACGAGCGAACCGACGCGAAAAAGGTCGGCCGCTGGCCCAGCGCGCGAAGGACGTAGTGCCAGAAACAGGACGAGGGGAAATACGCGGCCAGGTAGAGGAGCGCGGCGGCGGCGAGCCAGCCGTATTGCAAATTCCACTCGTAACGGCGGAACTCGTCGGACGAGCGAACCAGCTCCCGGCCGAGAAAGACGAAGACCAACAGGGTCAGCGTCCATTTGACGGCGGCGACGGCGTATTTCTTCGTTTTGGGCGTCATGGGGCGTCTTTCCGTTCGATTTCATCGAGGAGTTTGCCGAGAAGCTCCATCGGAAGGCCGACCACGTTCGAGGCGCTCCCGGAAGCGATTCGAAGCCACGGGATTCCGTCCTGATAGCCGAACGCCCCCGCCTTGCCGCGCCAGGCGCCGCTTTCGAGGTACGCTTCAATCACCGCGTCGTCGAGTCGGTCCATTACCAGGGTCGTCGTCTCCGAAGCGGCCGTCTCGGCTCCGCCCGGCAGCTCGACGATCGCCAGGCCGGAGACGACCAAATGTTTCGACCCGGAAAGAAGACGGAGCATCCGCCGCGCGTCGGTGCGGTCGGTCGGCTTACCGAGGATCTCGTAGACGCCGTCGCCGCTACCGGTCGGCACGCACGCGATGGTGTCGCAGCCGATCACCGCCGCCGGGGCGAGTTCGC
>JAGCAH010000201.1 GCA_017652805.1 Thermoguttaceae bacterium
CCGGCGTCGGGGGGTATCAGCGCGCCGGTCTCGGGCGTAACGAGTTCGCTGTTCCCCGTCGCGTCGTAAACCGCGGCGGGTGTCCCGCAGAAGAGGGATTCCGCCGTAACCTTTCCGAACGTCTCCTCTTTCGACCCGTGAACGAAAACGTCGGCGGCGGAGTAGTACCGCGCCAGCTCGGCGGGGTCGGCGATTCGGCCGACGGCGGCGATTCCGCTCGGAAGCTCCGTTTTCGGCGGGGGGCCGACCAGAACGATCCGTTCGCCGGCGTCGAGCAGGGGCGCCAGGTTCAGAAAGAGGTTCAGCCCTTTCCGCGCGTTCCAGGGGGACGAGACCCCCAGTATCATCTTCCCCCCTTCGGGTATCCCCAGTTTCGCACGCAGGCCGGCGGCGTCGACGGGACGGAAGGTTTGGCCGTCGACCCAGTTGTAGATCCGCCGCCATCGGACGGTCGGATGGTCTTTAAAGACGTAGGACTCTTTCGCCTCGTTTAAGACCCAGTCCGAAACGCCGATCACCCCCAGCTTTTCAATCCCGGCGAAAAGAGCGCGCCGTTCCCGCGCCGTCTCGGCGGAACGGTCGAAGAACCAGCTTTTGATCCCGTAATACTCTTTCGGGCAGCCGCCGCAGCCGGTTTTCCATTTCGCGCAGCCGCTCTGCGCGTAGTGGACGCAGCCGCCGGTGTAAAACCAGCAGTCGTGCAGGGTCAGGCAGAGCGCGATTTGCCGCCGCGCGATGTGCCGCAGAAGAATCGGCAGGTTCAGAAAATGGGAATGAACGTTCTGAAGGTGAACGACGTCGGGCGAAATCTGCTCGATCCGGCAGCAGAGCGCGCGCGTGGCGCCGGCCGAGCCGTGCGCCTGGTATCCGGTCAGGCGCTGCCGGAACGAATGAATCTTTCGGCCCAGCGGCGTGCCGATCCGGTAAAAATGCGGTTCCGGGGGGACGCGGAACTGAAAGGCGGCGACGTACGATTCCGCCCCGCGGGACGTCAGATAGTCGTGGATGCCGCGCGTGTTCGCGCCGGTGCTCCCGTTCGGATAGACGGCATTGATCTGAAGTACGCGCATCATTCAGACGACGCCGATCCACCCCTCCCAGTTGAAGCGGTAGGGGCCGTAAATCGAAATGACCTTCATAAAGTAAAGCGAGGCGAGAACAACGAACGCCGCGACGGTGAACGAATGGGGAATCGGAATGAACCGTTTCGCCTCGTTGATCAGTTTCGGAACCAGCAGGAACGAAAATGCCCGGTAGTAAAGTCCCAGACGCGTCATTCCCCCCCAGCCTTGCAGGGAGTACATCTCGAAGATGGTGCCGATCAGAAGGAGGTTCATCAGGATCGTCTCTTCCTCCGTAAAGATATGTTTGACTCCGCGCCGCCCCCGCGTGAACATACAGACGAAGTAGAAAAGGAAGAAGATCGTGAAACGGATCGTGCAGTTCATCGCGCTCCGCTGCCACTCTTTCTGTTCGCCGAAATAACCTTCAACACGCTCGTCCAGTCCCCCGAAGGTCCTGACGATAAAATCCCCCACGAAACGCGCCCTGTAGAAAATGAGAACGACGATCGCCGCCAGAATGAGCAGACGGGGGGTATTGAGCTCGATCCGCCCGAAAAAATACGCCGGGAAGAAAACGATCGCCGACTTGTGAAAGAGCATCGCGACCAGAACAAAGAACGTGAAAAAGAGGAAGTTCCTCCTCTGAATGTAGGGATAGGCGAGCATCACCCACCCGATCGCAATCGACTGACGCAGTCCCGTAAAGTTGAAGATGTACGTTCCGAGCGCGATAAAGGCGAAAAACGAAACGATCGGCGAGTCGGAGTACCTGTAGATCAGCCAGCCCGTCACCCCGACGTAAAAGATGGCGTAGAAGCAGAAAACCCCATATTCCGAAAGGCCGCAGAGGCGGAGCTGGTCGGTAACGGTGTAAAAGACCACGTCGCGCGGAAGCTCTTCGACCTCGCGGTTTTCCGCCCTGCTCGGCATGTAGTTGTCGAGAATCTGGTTAAAGGTGACGTTAAACTCCTGCCCGATCATAAAGTAATACCGTTCCGTGTCGGTTCCGACCGACTGATGACGGAATCCGCAGAAGAGCGCCAGGCAGATCGTGGCGATCGCGCAGTAGAGAATCCGCAGAAGCGGCGCGCGGTTCTCGCGAACCTGAAGGACGACCGCGTACACCAGGCTGGCGGCGATCAGCGCGATCACGACCCACGAGTAGGTCCAGAGAACGCCGTTGTCGAGCTGGCGCCAGGCGCGGATGAGAATCCCTTGAAACATCGTTTATCTATTTCGGTTGTTTGAGGTCGGCGGGTCGGTTTGTTTCGGCGAGCGCGGTCAGGCGCGCCGCCAGGCGCGCGTGGGCAGCGCCGATATCGTGAAGTTCGCGGCCGGTCTGCCACGCGCGGTCGGCCAGGCGTCGGACGAGGTCGGGCTCGTCTTCCAGTCGGCGGAGCGCGTCGGCGGCCTCGTCCACCGTCTCGGCGGTCAGCCCGCACTGATGCCGGTCGAAGTAGGCGACGGAATTCATCTCTTTCGGACCGACCGCCAGAACGGGCCGGCCGGCGTGAAGGTAGTCGATGATCTTC
>JAGCAH010000202.1 GCA_017652805.1 Thermoguttaceae bacterium
GAATATATCGAAGGGCATTATTACAACCAGCGGCTCCACGAAGGGCTCGGTTACCGAACTCCCCGTGAGGTCGAAGAAGCATATTTCGGCGTCCGTTGACACAGTTCCAATAAAAATATAGGTAATTGGTGGTGAGTGTCCACTTTTTGAGGCACATGTCAGACGGTATTTCGACCTTTTCTAGAAAAAAGTATTGTGCGCAGCTTGCAGTGGTATCGAATCCATGATACATTTGTTTCGCGCCGTCGCCTCACACCTAAAACCTTGCAGGTCTGTCTGAGGTGGGTTCCTTCCCCCGGAAACGGGGGAGGGAACCCGGCGTTTATCCGCCGTGTCCTTCTTTTACGGCAAGATTGCCCGCTATTTTATTTCTTCTGGTAAACAGAGGAAGTCGTTTCGCTCAAGCGGGATCTCGACAATCTCGGTGTCCCCTACGACGAAAACGCGATCAATCCCGACCTCCATCCCGAAGTCGCCGGCGCGTTCAAGGCGGCGTTCAATCTGTAACGGGGATTCCGCCTCTGCGGCGGAACCGTGAAAAAAGCCGGGTTTTTCCTTTCGGGAAAGCCCGGCTTTTTTGTTTCGCGGCGGAACGAGCCGTTACCGACCCGCCGCCTTTCGGTATTTTCGGTTTTTCGGATCAAGGTCGGCGGCGCGCGAATATTCGTCGGCCGCCTCGGCATTCCGTTTCGCTCCCGTCAGGAACTCGCCGAACTCGTAGTGCCACGCGGCGTTGAACGGGTCGGCCTCGGTCGCCTTCCTGTACAGGTCAAGCGCGTCGGCGGGTTTTTCCGAAAGGGCCGCGAAAACGGCACTGTCGTGATACCACTGCGGCGTGGTCTTATCCTCGGCGGCCGCCAGAATCTGTTCCATCAGTTCAAGATAGACGGCAAAGATCAGCGGGTTCTCCTTCTTCGGGAAGAGCTTCGTTCCCAAAAGCGCCTTGTTCCAGTCCCCCGAAATCACTTCGCCCAAATGACGGCGGAAATCGGAACGGAGGCGGTCCGAAGAGAGAATCGTCGTGATGTCGGCCAGCCGACTGTCGGAAAGGGCGACCGTCTCTTTCCATTTCGACGCGGCGGCGTCGCGGTTCCCCGAAATGAACTCGATCAGCCCCGCCGAGAAGAACATATTCGGCTCGTTCGGCGACACTTTCGCCAATCGGTCGAGCGAGGTGCGCGTAAACGATTCGTAATCGTCCATATCGAACAAAAGCGGCGCGATCACCGCACCTTCGACATACGGCTCGGGAAAGAACGGGCAGAGCCGGCGAACCGTCCAGAGTTCACGCAGGGCGGGCCGAAGGTTTTCCTGAACGATAGGATCCGAGCGGAACCGGCGCGGGACGACTTTCATCTTGCCGCGCAAAAGCGGATACATACTCGCGTAGACCGATTCGGGGGTCGTGCGGTTCCAGAGTTCGTCCTTGTCGGTTTCGGGATACTCTTCCTGGAGCTGCCCCCAGAACAGCTGGCGGAATTTCGCCAGATAGAGCTGCGAAAGCTGATAGCGGAAGAGCGGATCCTCGGGACGTTTGCCGATCGCCCATTTCAGATCGGCTTCGGCCTTTTTGAAAAAGGCCTCATCCCGCTCGTTCGGCAGGACGGTCGCCGTATACCGCTGAGCGACGCGGGCGGTTTCGATCCGGTTGACCGTGTAGAAGAAAGCCTTGAAAACAAGAATCGAGGCGATCGCCGAAAGGACCAGCGCGCCGAGGAATGCCGGAATGCGCCGTTTCGTCGACTCTTCGACGTCCCACGGCGAGAATTCGCTTCCCGAATCGTCGACGTCGTCGAGCTGACCGCCGGCAAACGAACCGAGAAGAAGCGCCGCAGCCAGCGCGTTCGGATAGAGGAAAAGCCCGAAATCAAAACTCCCCGAAACCGTCTGACCGACCAGAAGGGCGGCGATTCCGATCCCGAAGATGTAGGTTAGATCGGCGTTCTCACATTTGATGGCGTAAATGAGGTTGTTCTCTTCGGTCTCTTCAAGCTTTTCGACCTCCTTCCCCATCCTCAGTGCCAAAACGACATAGTACCAGAAGAAAAGGTATCCGCACAGCAGGAGGAAAACCCCCGCGAGCCCGGCGGTAACTAAAATTTCGATCGCGACGTTTTCGGCGAAAAAGAAAAACCGGTCGATCCGAAGCGCCTTATCGCGGCTGCGGTTCGCCAGCGAATAGGTGCCGAGCCCCGACCCGCGCAAATCGTACGATTGGGCGGTCTCCAGCGCGCTCTTCCAGTTGTCGAGCCGCGGGTTGATCTTCAGTTCGCTTTCCCTCTCCTCGGTTTCGACCAGGGTCTCCATCCTCTGCTGAATCGGCTCGTTCACGCCGAGCCAGAAGAGGAGGCAGAATGCAATAAAGAGTCCGCCCCAGACGGGGACGAGATACATTCCGGTTCGCCGACGGAGCGAAAAGAGAACCGCCGCGGTCACGAAGGTGAAAAGAGCCGCCAATGTTCCGCCGCGCGAAAGGGTCATCGCCGCCGCCGCCATGATCAGCGCCACGGCGAGGAGCCAGGGAACCATCCGGCCCGTAAAGAGGGCGAAGAAATCCGAAATGCCGTTGAAAAACCGCTGGAGCGCCGAACGGCTTTCGACCCGCATCCCTTCATAGTAGACGTCTTCGTCGTCTCGGCGCCGGATTCCTTCAAGGATCTCCAGGAGCAGAAGGGCGACCGCGGGAGAAAGGCAGATCGCCAGGTACCCTGCCATGTTGTTCCGGTTGATCAGCGGGCCGCAGACCGCCTCGGGCCAAAAGGCGCGGTAACCGGGGAGCCGGTCCCCGAGGAGTTTCGACGCTATCACAAACAGGGCCAGAAGAACGCCGTTCACGGCGATCGCTCGCCAGAGGAAAAGACGCTGCCGTTTTGTCTGAAAGAGGATTCCCGCCGAAACGAACGCCGCGAAGACAAAGAT
Organism: Thermoguttaceae bacterium; assembly: GCA_017652805.1. Classification (GTDB taxonomy): domain Bacteria; phylum Planctomycetota; class Planctomycetia; order Pirellulales; family Thermoguttaceae; genus RUG695. The sequence goes on from JAGCAH010000202.1 coordinate 2,920, forward strand.
CAGCTCCACGGTTTGGTCTTTCGTCACCTGCGTGCAGATCGACATGGCGTTGGGCCAGAATCCGGGATCGGGGAACGAATGAAC
>JAGCAH010000203.1 GCA_017652805.1 Thermoguttaceae bacterium
CAGACGTCAAGGTCGGTGGTCACGACGGTCGAAGGCGTTTCGGGTTCGCCCCCGCCCGTACCGAAACAAACGATGCCGACCGCCAGACAGGCCAGCACAAGAGGACAAATGAACTTACACATAACACGGCTCCTTTTAAAACGAATGAATAAAAAAAATAAATTTCGGGCGCCGCGCCCACAAAAAACGGCAGTACCGCCGCACCCGTCATTATAGCAGAGCGCCCCGAATTTGCAAGAAAAAAAAAGACAAAAAGGAAAAATAATCAACCGCAGCGGCAAGCCCCGGGAAAGGGGTTTGCCGCGTCACTGCGCGGCGGACTCCCGCGCAGATTCCGCCGCGCCCGGATTCCCCTGATATTCATACGCGCCGAGATCGACCGCGGCGCCCGCAATACGCGGGTTTCCGGCAAGATCGGTTTCGGCCTCGGCCGCGTCGTTCGACCCGGCGTCGATCGCGGCGCTCCCCTCAAGGAGGGAAAGGTCTAGCGCGTCGGCGTTCGACAATTTCCACTTTTCGACAAACGGCAAACACCGATCGCTGCGGCATCCGTTCGGCAACCTTATGATTTCGAAGACCGGCGCGGCGGCAAACCCGGGTTCGCCGCCGACCATATTGTTCGAGCCGGAAATCCGATCGGCCAGTGGACCGCAGAGGTCGCCGCCGTCGTCCCTGGATTTGTTCATCGCGACGATCGAATTGAACATCTCAATTTCGCCGGAAACGTCGACCCCCCCGCCGCTGCGTGAAGAGTTCCCCGCAACGGTAACGTTGGTCAGCGACATTGTGCCGTCCACATCGGACAGCCCGCCGCCGAGATACGCGAAATTTCCGGAAACAACCGAGTTGCGGAGGGTGAGCGATTCTGTGTTAAATCCTCCGCCGCCGCTGCCGGCAATTGTGGTGTTATCGGAAATCGTCGAGCCGACGATCGTAAGGGTGCCTTGGTTATGGAACCCGCCGCCATTCCCATCGGCGATATTGCCGGAGATTGTCGAGCCGACGACCGAAAGAAAACGGTCGTTGCAGATACCGCCGCCGACGTCGTGTCCTGCGGCATTCCGAGTAATCGCCGAGTCGGTAATCGTCAGCCAGCTCCGTCCGGAACCACCGCCGTAGCCGAAAGAACCGAAAGAAGTTGCGACACCGCCGCCTTTGCCTGCAGAATTTTCGGAGATGGTCGAGTCGGCAATCCTCAACTCGCCCGCGGGGACGATCATTCCGCCGCCGGAAATTCGAGCGACGTTTCCGACGATCTCTGTGTTAATGATTGAAGCGGTATCGAGACAGCTGCAAATTCCGCCGCCCCAGCCGCCCGCGGAGTTCCTCGAAACGGTCGAATCGGCAATCGTCAAGTCACACCGTCCGCCGCCGCAGCCGCTGCCGAAAGAAGTGCCGATACCGCCGCCGCTCCCTTCGGTGAAATTGCCGGAAACTGCCGAGTTCGTCATCGTAAGGGCACCGCGTTTAACATAGATTCCGCCGCCGCTCTTATCGGCGGAATTTCCTATAACGGCCGTGTCGGTTAGCGTCAGCGCGCTCCGATCAACAAGAATCCCGCCGCCGTATTCCGCTTTCCCGCCGGTAACGACCAGGCCGATCAGTTCCGCGCCGCCGCTCCCGGGCGGGACGGCGACGGTAAAGATGCGGTCCTTCCCACGGCCGTAAATCGTTATCCCGCCATACTTAAACTGCGGGTTCGATCTCGCGTCGATAGTGATCCCTTTGTCAATCTTCAAACATCCCTGTTCGAGTTCTATTATGGTTCCGCCCGGAATCCCGGCAAAAGTGATCGTATCCCCCTTTTTGGCATTGACGATCGCTTCCCGCAGCGAGGTGAAACCGTCGGTCCTGTCGAATGTGTCGCAACAAGTATTGACGACGGTCGAAGGCGTTTCGGGTTTCCCGCCCCCCGTGCCGAAACAGACGATGCCGACCGCCAAACAGGCGAGTAAAATGGGACAGACGAACTTCGACATAACACGGCTCCTTTAAGAACAAAGAGAACGAAAGAATAACGGGCGCCGCGCCCCCAAAAAACGGCGGTACCGCCGCACCTGCCATTATAGCAGAGCGCCCCGGATTTGCAAGAAAAAAAAAGACAAAAACAAAATATAATCAACCGCAGCGGCAAGCCCCGGGAAAGGGGGTTGCCGCGCCTGGATCCCCCCGATTTTCATACGCGCCGGGACCGACCGCGGCGCCGGCAATGGGCGGATTCCCCGCAAGGACGCTTTCGGATTCAACCGCGTCATTCGACCCGGCAACGGTCGAATTGAACATTTCAATTTCGCCGGAAACGTTAAGCCCGCTGCCGCCCCTTCTGCCCCTACTCCTGCCGGACGAGGACGAAGCGGAACCCCACGAACCGGCTCGACCGTTCGGCCTCGTAGACCCCTCGGTACGCCGACCGCGCCTCGTTGGGCTTACTGTCCCAGCAGCAGCCGCGGTCAACCCGGACATCCCCTTCGGTCGTTCCGCGCGGATCGGACGCCTCGTCGGCGGTATAGTCGTACCATCCGTCAGCGGTCCATTCCCACACGTTCCCGAGCATATCGTAAAGCCCCCAGTCGTTCGGTTCCTTTTCGCCGACCGGATGGGTGCTTCCCGACTCGGTCGGCTCGCCGATCCACCCCGCCGTCTCGATCGGCATGTAATACGGTCCGAGCGTCCCGGCTCGGCAGGCGTACTCCCATTCCGCCTCGCTCGGCAGACGCGCGGACGTCGAAACCGGCAGACGCGCCGCCTTCGCCCACTCGGCGCAGAACGCGCCGGCATCAAACCACGAGACGGTATCGACCGGCAGATTCTCCCCCTGAAACTCGGAGGGGTTCGTTTTCATGACCGCGGCGTACATCTCCTGGGTCACCTCGGTTTCAAGGATCCAGAAGCCGCGCGTCAGCGTCACCGAATGACGAATTTCCGCCTCGGCGTCGCGTCCCTCTTCCCCCTCGCTGCTCCCCATCAGATATTTGCCCGGCGGCGCCCATCGGAACGGAAACGGGACACCGTCGATCGTCAGAACCAGACGGTCCCCTTCCGTCTGACCCGGCTCGACCCCCTGAACCGGCGGCGCGGTCCATTTTCGGGAGGCGAACACCGCGGCGACCGCCACC
>JAGCAH010000204.1 GCA_017652805.1 Thermoguttaceae bacterium
AAAAGAGGCCGCACAGCGAAAGATGGTTTACAGCTCGGCGATTTCCGAAACGCGGCTCTCTTTCCCGAAGGGAAAAAGCGCCGCGGAGCGCGCCGGACTGCTCGCTATCAAAGCGAACCCCTCCGAAAGACCCGCCGCCGCCTGAAGGCGGATGTCGGACGGAAAAGTCGCTATAACAGGGAAATTTTACAGCAAGGGGGGGAAGCTGTCAATAACTCCTTGGAGCGCGGCGAGCCTGTCGGAAAGGTTATCGGACCCCTTCTTTTTTCAGGATTTCGTCCCGAACCGGGAGGAACCGGCCGGAAGCGCTGACTTCCGTTTCGTCGCGGTCGCCCCCGCGGGGGGAGGTGACGACAAGCGCTTCGACTCCCGGGAGCGATTCGGCCAGAAGGATTCCCTTTTCCGGTCCCAGGACGCTGATCCCGCTCGCCAGGGCGTCGGCTGTCGCCGCGTCGGGGGCGATAACGCTGACCACCGACCGGGCGGTGAGCGGTTCGCCGCTGCGCGGGTCGATGATGTGGGAATACCGAACCTGATCAATTTCAAAAAATTGGAACATATCGCCGCTGGTGGCGATCGCCGTATCGGCCAGGGTCAGGTAGTAGGCGGCTCCGCCACTCTCTTCAAGGGAGACTCCTCCGATCGTCCATCCCTCCTTTCCCGGCGGTGGGGCGGTCACGCGGATATCTCCTCCTGCGTCGATCAGCGCCGAATCAATGCCGCGTTCCTTTAGAATACGGATCCCCTCGTCGATGGCGTATCCCTTGGCAATCCCTCCCAGATCGAGACGGACATCCTTTTGGAAGACGCGGAGAAAAAATCGTGGAGAGGCCGATCCGTTGTCAGCCGACAGTTCCCACTTATCGTTCCCGACGAGAGTCCTGGCACGCTCCAGGTAGTCGGCGGGAGGACGGCGGCCGTAGACGCGGCTCCGACGCCAGAGCTTGACGATCGGCGAAACGGAAGCGTCGAACGCCCCGCCGGTCAGTCGGTTCATCTCCCGCGCACGGCGGAGTACTTCATAGAGCGGCGCGCCGATCTCAACCGGTCCGCCCGATTGACCGCTCTGGCGGCAGGCGCGGACGATCTCGCTTTCGGGGTCGTAATCGCTCATCATCCGATTCAGTTCGTCGAAACGGCGATAGACCGCTTCCTGTGCGGCGTCGGCCTCTCCGGGAGTCTCGGCATAGAAAACAAGCCGAACCCGAACTGCCATCTTCTCCTGTTGATATTCGTACCGCTCGGGTTCGTCAGCGGCGGCCGTTCCGGCAAAAAGGAGGGAAAGACTCAGGAAAGCAATAATCGGACGCATATCGAAAACCTCTCGAACCGAACCAAGTCGGTACTTTTTCTCTCTAGCCAGTATAATCGGCGCTTCAAAATAAGCAAATCGGGCGATTTGAACGTGCCGCGGGCGTCACTTGTACATCGGCAGGTACCGATAGGGTGTCTCTAAGATGAGAACCGAGAGCGCCGTGTTCAGAAGCCGACCGCCGTCGTTCATGTAGCGGTCGTAGAAAAGCCAGCTCCCCTTCTCGTGCGGGTTGACTTCCCCCTGATTCTGCGTTTCGACCAGAAAATCGCGTGTCTTGGCAAAACATTTGTGCCAGACCGACCCGCCGGCGTGATGCAGCGCGATCGAGGCGTAGTAGGAGAAATAGAGGTTGTAATTGAACCGTCCTTCAATAATGATCGCGTCTCCTTTACGGTTTTCTCCCTCCCCTTTTTTCGCGAGTTTCCAGTTGTCGTACAATTGGTTGAACCAGCCGAAAAGACGTCGGGTCGCCTGCCTTAAGTACTTCGGCCGCTGCTTCCAGCCGATGTATTCGCGCATCAGGATGCCGACCGCCGTCGTTCCCCACATCTTCACTTCCGACTCATGGCTTTGAGCCATGTATCGAAAGAGAGTGTTGTTTTCGGACTGAACCGAATCAAGAAAAAAGCCTGCTTTATAGAAAACTTCCGGGGGACAGCTGAACCCCGCCGACATCGCCGACTTGAGCGCGAGCATCTGCCAGCCGGAAACGGAAGTGTCCCCCGGCGCGTACGAGAAAAAGTTTGAGTCAACCGCCCCTTCATAGCGCCAGCCGCCGTCGTCCCGCTGCGAGTTGATAATGAAAAGCGCCCCGTCGCGCGCCAGGGATTTCAGCTCCGGATCTTCGGTCAGTTCATACGCCTCGCAGATCGTCACGGTCACGATCGCGTGGGTATACATCCCGTACCGTTCCCCTTCCTCACGGAAATCAAGTCCCGCCTTCGTCTGCCGCGCCCGGTATCTGATGTAGCGAAGACCCGACTCCACCGTCTCGCGGTAGACGCCGGGTGTCTTGTGGTCGTATCCCGCGCCGAGAAACGCAAGCAGCGCGATCCCGGTCGCCGCCATCCTGCCGGGATAGAGACCGTTGCGAATCTGACCGGCGCCGGAGGTGGCGTGACTGTTCGAACATTTCCCCCCGCACTCCCCCTCGTCGCCGTTGTCGTCGGGGGAGGTCAGGTCGAACGCCCAGCCGCCGTCGGGGAGCTGGTGCGCCGCCAGCCAGGCCAGACCCGCCTCGACCGCCGCCTCGCTCGCGTCGGTGGTGTCCCCTTCCCGCCCGGGAAGCCCGTGGCGGCGGATTGCCGCGGTACGTCCGGAGGTCGCTTTCCGTCCCGACGGCGTTTCAAGCCCTTCCAGTATCGCGTCAAACCCTCCGGCGGTTCGATCGAGCACTTCAAGATCGGGAGTCACATCGCTAATCCCGCTCGCCTCGTTGACGAACTGATTTTGAGGTGTCTCGTTCGGCAGATATTCAGGTGTCGACTGATCCGGCTGCGGCTCGTCCGGAGTAAAATCGAGAAGATCGGCTTCGTCCCCCAGATCGTCGAAGATCGAGAAGTCTCCCTCTTCGGAAAAACCGGCCTGAAGCGGCTCGCCCCGCGAACCGCTATGGATCGTAAATCCCCAGACCGCCAGGAGAATCAGAATGAGGAGATGGATGAGAATGCTCGCGAGCGAACCGATCCCGTGGCGCGAAAGGAGAATCTCCCCCATCCGAAGAAACCACGGGATTCGTTCGAAAAGGGTCTCGAGCTCGACACCCGGCCCGGCAGTGTGCGACAGGGCCGCCTCGAGGCGCTCGGCGAGCGGATCGCCGGGTTCGACCTCCGTCACGATGACGGGAACCTCGGTTATCGTCTCTTCCGATTTCGGGAGAAAATCGAACGCGCCGGCCTCAATGAAAGGGGAAGCTCCCGAATCGCTCCGGGGGTCTTCCTGACCCCCAAACTGCGGCGCGTCACTCTCGATCGGCGATTTCAACGTAGTCGGTTTCCGGATTCCCGATATAAAGTTGGCGCGGACGGATGATCTTGGCGGTCGGGTTTTCGTGCTGCTCTTTCCATTGGGCAATCCAGCCCGGCAGACGCCCGATGGCGAACATCACCGTGAACATATTCGTCGGAATTCCGATCGCTCGCAGAAGGATGCCGCTGTAGAAATCAACGTTCGGGTAGAGTTTCCGCTCGATGAAGTAGTCGTCGTTCAGGGCGGCCTCTTCCAGTTCGCGGGCGATGTCGAGGAGCGGGTCGGAAATTTTTTGAATCTGACAGACCCGTTCGTACGCCTTCTTGAGAATCTTGGCACGAGGATCGTAGTTGCGATAAACCCGATGTCCGAATCCGAAGAGACGGAACGGATTGGTTTTGTCTTTGGCAGCCTCGATACACTCCTGCGGCTTGCGGTTGCCGCGATAGATGGCGTCGAGCATTTCCATCACCTTGACGTTCGCCCCGCCGTGGAGCGGTCCCCAGAGAGCGTTGACCCCCGCCGAGACCGAGGCGAACAGGTTGGCGCGCGACGAGCAGACGACGCGCACTGCGCTGGTCGAGCAGTTCTGCTCGTGGTCGGCGTGCAGGATCAGCACCAGGTTCAGCGCTTTGGCGATCTCAGGCTTCACTTCGTACTGCTTATAGGGGAGCGAGAACATCATGTGCAGGAAATTGCTGCAATACGGAAGCGCCGGATCGGGGTAGATATACGGAAGCCCCATCGCGCGGCGGTAAGTGAACGCGGCGATTGTGCGGATCTTGCTGATCAGACGGGAGACCCCTTCCAAAAAGACCGGCTCATCGTCGGGGGAAAGAAACTCGTCGTAGTAACACGCCATCGTACTGATCATCGACGAGAGAATCGCCATCGGCGGAGCTTTGGCGGGGAGAAACTGAAACTGGCTGCGAATCCCCTCGTGCAGGAGCTCGTGATTCGTCAGGGTGCGGCTGAACAGTTCCAGCTCGTCTTTGTTCGGCAGGCGACCGAAGATAAGCATCCACGCGACTTCGATGAAGTTGGGATGCGGTCGGTCGAACTGCTCGATCGGAACCCCGCGGTAGCGGAGGACCCCTTTGTCGCCGTCAATGTAAGTAATACTGCTCTGGCAGATCCCGGTATTCCCCAGCGAGGGGTCGTACGTGATCAGACCGTGCTTGGAGTAGAGAGAGGTGATATCAATGGCATGGTCACCCGCCGTTCCTTCGTAAACGGGAAGCTCGATCTCTTGATCGGCGTAAATCAATTTAGCTTTGTCGGTGGACATGCTCGAAGCTCCTTGTCTAAGCGTCTCGTATCTGTGTGAATTATTGGGCATTGCTGAACTTGGCGTGACAGACGCTACACGATTTCTCCAGCTCTTTGAGCGCCGCGGCGTAGTCGTCGAACGCGCCGCCGTCCGAAAGGGCGTGCGCGGCCTGATTGACGTTGAGGCTGAGCGCGCCGAACTTGTCGCAATATTCTTTCCAGAGGGCGTCCTGGTCCGGCGCGGTCGTCTCGGCGACGCTCAGGCGGCTCCCGGCGGCAACGACGGCCAGAAGTGCCGACGCGCCGGCGACCTTATCGACATTTCCTGCTCGGAGAAGAGTCTTTTCGTTTTTACTGAGTCGTTTGATCTCGGTCGTCAGCGAGGGGACGACTTTACTCATCACGGGGGCCAACTGAGCGGCTTTTTCCCAACGGACGGGCGCGACCGAACCGGCGGGGGAATCGACGTCGGCTTTCAGCGCTTTGACCGCCGCGGCGGCCGAGGCGGCGTCGGCGGCGGCCAGAAGAGATTTGCCGTCGCGCAGAAGAGACGGCGCGGACGCTTTCAGCGTTCCCGGTTCATCGGACTCGGCGATCGCCATTGCCAGGAGAACCAGAACGTTGGCGTCGCGCATCAGGTTTCCCGAAGCGTCGCTGAAATCCCCGCCGAGCGAAAGATCTTCGAGGTCACGGTCAAGTTTCGCGAAAAACTTGGTGAACTGACTTTCCATGTCGGCCATCGGGGGAAGCTTGACCCCCGCTTCGGCCGCGTAGGCGGGAAAAGTTTCAGATGTTAAAAAAAAAAGCGGACGGAAGGGACGTTGCCGTTGAGGCGGATTCGGCGTCCTCTTCGATCACCTCAATGTTGATCGCTTCGGAATCGCCGCCGGTCGTCGCGCTGTCGAACATCAGGTCGGCGCCGGTCGTCGCGCCGGAGAAGCTCTCGTCCCCCGTCGTGGCATCCGACGCGGCGTCGGGAACGTTCACCTCAAGGATCTCATCGAGGTCGATGGCCTCTTCGGGGGCGCTTTCCCCCTCTTCGATAACAGTGGTCACTTCGCCGGTAACTTCGACAACTTCCTTTTTCTGGCAACCCGCAAAAAGAAGAAGCCCGGCAACCAGCGCCGCGCTGAAGACCATAACACGGTTGAATTTCATTTTCGTCTCCCAACAAATCGCTGTTGTATGGTTCGGGGTCCCGAACGCTTCGGACGGCGGGACCGACTGTAAAATCTCTCTGATTTCGCCCCCCGACACCCCATTATTTATTATAACGGTATCGAAAAAATAATCGAGGGGGTAGAGACGCTCAGCGCAGAAGCGCGTCGGTCAGGGTTTCGATATTTTCGAGCGGATCCTCCTGCAGGGGAGAATGAACCTCGATGTTCAGTTTTAGTTCCGAGGCGATCTTTTCAACCGCCGTCCGACTGAACTGCGGCTGAACGAAGATTGTTTCGGCGTGCTCTTCCCGAAGTCGCCGGATCAGCTCGACGAAATCCTTCGATTTCGGGGATTTCCCTCCCGCTTCAACCGCCCGCTGCCTCAAACCGAACTCGGCGCAGTAGTAACCGTAGGCCGGGTGGAAAACATAGATCGTTCGATTCCGGAGGGGCGCGAGCCGCTCGGCGGTTCGCTGCTTCAATGTTTCGGCGGCCTGGCGAAACCGTGCGGTTCGTTCTCGGTAGAGGGAAGCGTTTTCGGGGCAAAGGAAGGCGAGGGTCTTTTCAACGACCGATGCCATCCCCGCCAGATTCGACGGACTCATCCAGACGTGCGGGTCGATCCCGCCGTGATGGTGCGCGTTCCCTTCTGCGTCCGACCCGGAAAGCTCTACCTCTTCGGCCATCTCGGAGGCGACGGGAAGCTCTTCCGCCAAATTGACAACGCAAAGACGCGGGTTCAGGCTCGTCAGCCGCCCGACGATCGACTCTTCGACCGGAAGCCCGACACGAAAGAATACGCCGCAACGCGCGATTTCCCTCATTTGAGAAGGGGTCGGCATGAATGTTTCCGGCTCTTTCCCGGGAGGAACCAGTACAACGACACGGCACGTTCCCCCCGCCACGGCATGAACCAGACCGGAAAGAGGAGGAACAGTGACCAAAATCTCGTCGTTCCCCGACGGGGAGACCGCCTCTTCACGGCACCCGAAGCCCCCAAAGAGAAGGATAATCACCGCAAAAAGAGAAAGAAGGGGTCGAATCGATACCTTCGGTTCTCCAAGTGATCCGACGCCGATCACGGTCAGCCCTCGTCTTCAAACGGAGCGGGCTCCCCGGTCGCTCCCTCTTTGGGAGGTTTTGGCGATTTGTTGTCGGCGCGCGGGTCGGCCTTGGCGTCAGGTTTCCCGCCGACGGACTTCGCGGGAGCGGCTCCGCCGTCAAATGTGGTGTTGTCCGACTCGGTATTGTCGGCACCGAAGATGTCGACGAAGTTTTCTTTGGCGACCCGCCTGTCCTCGGCGATCGTCCGGCGCATTTCGGCGCGACGTTTCGCTTCGGTCGAGAGGTAGTTGAGCTTCACGACATTCCCGTTTTCATCAAGACGTTCATCTTTCTGCAGAACGATAAACCCTTCCCTGTCGCTGTTGGCAAGCTCTTCGGAGATATAACCGTCCACCTCGGGAGAGAAGAGAGGCTGAATCGGAGGAACCGACGGGAGCGCGGCCGCCGGGGGAACATCGGAAGGAGCCGTCTGCCCCGAACTCAGTCCCGCCTCCAGACGGCGTCGCTGCTGCTGAACCTCGTCGCCGAAAAGCGCCTCGCTGAAGCGGCGTTCTTCCTCCCGATGCGCCCGCATCACGTCACGACGGATCTGCTCAATCAGAAGGCGCTCGTTCCCCTGTATCCGGAGAAGGTGCCCCGGGACATCAGTCAGTCGGCCGCGCGGGGTCAATTCGGCCTCCGCCCCTTTGGTAAACGACTCTTTAGCCGGCTCGTTCTGACCGAGGCGGAGCTGGACGAGACCCAGAAAATAATAGTTGGCGGGATTGTCGGGGGATTCGTCCGTCCCTTTGCGGAAACAGGTCGCGGCTTCTTCGTATCGGTCGTTGAAGAAAAGGTAGACGCCGCGGGCGTAGAGCGCCTCGGGGGTTTCCTCCTGAGCGGAAAGAGAATCCGCGGTCAAAAGGACGCAAAGAGCAAAAAGCAGCGCGGAGATGACGAAAACGCTTTTTTTCATTTTCCCGGTTTCCCCAAAGACCAAAAAAGGCCGAACTTTCGGAAGAGCGGCGTCTGCCGCCGGAGCGTGTCCCACTCTCTGAATTATACTATCTATACAGGATTACGCAAGTTTTCCGGAGGGGGATTGAAATGAATCTTTCGGGAAACCTTTTCGGCACGCGGTATTTATGACGGTTATGACGGCGGCGCCGACGCGACGGGGGGGTGAAAAATCTTTCAGAATATCCTATACTTGTTACGGAGGGAATTTCACCTTAACCTACAATCACGTTTCACGAGGGGTGTCAACATGAAAAAGATGGGATTTGGGATTATCGGCTGCGGTATGATCGCGGGATTCCACGCCAAGGCAATTGAAGCGGCCGGAGGAGAACTGATCGGCTGCTACGACAAACTTCCGCTGTCGGCGGAACGGCTCGCCAAAGAGCATCACGCGACCCCGTACCAGGATCTGAAAGAGATGCTCGCCAATCCGGCCATTGACATTGTCACGATCGGAACGCCGAGCGGCGCTCACATGGATCCGGCCGTCATGGCCGCCGAGGCGGGGAAACACGTCATCGTCGAAAAACCTCTCGAAGTGACCCTGGAGCGGTGCGACCGAATCATCGATGCGTGCAACAAGGCGGGCGTAACTCTTTCGACCGTTTTCCCAAGCCGATTCCACCCCTCCAGCACACAGCTGAAAAAAGCGATCGACGCAAATCGATTCGGCAAATTGACCCTGGGAGAAGCGATCGTCAAATGGTACCGCACCCAGGAGTACTACGACAGCGGCAGCTGGCGCGGAACCTGGGCGCTGGACGGCGGCGGCGCGTTGATGAACCAGGCGATCCACTCGGTCGACCTTCTTCTCTGGCTGATGGGGCCGGTCGAGGAGCTGACCGCCATCACCGGGCTTCTGGCGCACGAACGGATAGAGGTCGAAGATACCGCCGTCGCTTCGCTCCGCTTCAAAAGCGGCGCGCTCGGTACGATTGTGGCGACGACCGCCGCCTATCCCGGCTACCTGAAACGGATAGAGATACATGGCACAACCGGCTCGGCAATGATTGAGGAAGAGGACATCGTGACGTGGGACTTCGCGGAATCGGCGGAAGAGGACGCCGCGATCCGCGAGTCGATGCTCGGGAAACTCTCGGGGGGCGGCGGAGCCGCGGACCCGGCGGCGATCAGTTTCAAGCCGCACGCCAAACAGTTCGCCGACGTCATGAAGGCGATCGAAAACGGCACGAAGCCCCTGATTGACGGCTATGAGGGACGCCGGAGCGTTGAAGTGATCACCGGTATTTACGAGTCGGCGAAAACCGGCCGCCCGGTCAAGCTCGCCTGAACGTCTCGGCGCGTTTTCCCGATCCTCCGATCGGAAGGAAATCGGATGCTAAATGTAATCTGTATGAAGTGGGGAACCCGCTACGATCCGTCGTATGTCAACATTTTGGCTTCGATGGTTCGTCGACATCTTTCCGCGCCCCACCGGTTTGTCTGCTTTACGGACGATCCGGTCGGAATCGACCCGCGGGTTGAAACGCGTCCGATCAGTGGAATGGTTCACGACCCGTCGAAACCGGAACGGGGGTGGATGAAGCTTACGGTCTTGGGGAAGGGAGCGGACGGCCTTGAAGGGACGGCCCTCTTCCTTGACCTGGACATCGTCATCCTGGGGGAGATGGCCCCGTTCTTTGAGCTGCCGGGGGAATTCCGGATCATTCGCGACTGGAATCTCCGAGGCGGCGTGATCGGGAACTCCTCGGTTTTCAGGTTCGAACTCGGCAGGCACGACGACGTTCTGCGGAATTTCCTCGACCGTGAAGAGGAATTGAAAAAGCGGTTCCGCAACGAACAGGCGTATCTTTCGATGGCGATGAAAGAGAAGGGTATCCTCGACTACTGGCCGGAAGACTGGTGCCTGAGTTTCAAACGGCATTCTCTCCGTGCCTTTCCGGCAAACCTTTTTCTGGAGCCGAAGCGCCCCGGTCCGAACACGAAGATCGTTGTGTTTCACGGATACCCGAACCCGCACCAGGTCCTCGGCGGTTGGCACAACCTGAAAAAACTCCGCTGGGTCAGACCGACCGGCTGGGTCAGCGATAACTGGAACGTCAACGACTGAGCCGAAATCTGTCTGTCAACATTTCACACCGTTTCTCGAAATCATTATGCCACGATCGAATCAACCTTCCCGCAGCAGCCGCGGAAAACCCGGCCACAAGAGCCGCCCCCACCCCCTTTCCCCCTCGCGGGGTCGGGCGCGGGAGAATCGCCGCCCCGTCGGCGAGGCGCGGCGGAGCGCCGGTTCTCTTTTTGCCCGCCCTGAACTCGGCAAGAAAAAAGCTTCCGACGATATACAAAACCGCGCCGCGCCTCAGGGACACCGCGTTCAGAAGATTCTGGCCGCCGCCGGCTACGGCAGCCGCCGCGAGTGCGAAGAGCTGATCGCGACCGGCCGCGTCGAGATCGACGGGAAAATCGTGACCGAACTCGGCGTTCGAGCCGACCCGGCGGTACAACGGATCCGCGTCGACGGCGAGGCGCTCCCGAAGACGCGCCCGGTCTACCTGGCGGTCAACAAGCCGAAGGGATACCTCTGCACCCACCGCGACCAGCAGGGGCGGCGCCGGGTGATCGATCTGGTACCGGACCGGTTTGGCCGTGTCTTTCCGATCGGTCGACTCGACCAGTACAGCGAAGGGCTGATTCTCCTGACCAACGACGGCGCGTTCGCCGAGCAGTTGGCCCACCCCCGTTTTGAGGTGCCGAAGAGATACCAGGTTCAGGTGGCGGGGGAGGTTGAGACCGATCTGCCGCGCCGACTCCAAAAAGGGATTCATATCGCCGAAGGGGTGGTGCAGGCCGACGAGGTAAAGATCAAGTCGCGCCACGCGCTCAGTTCGGTTCTCGAAATCGTGTTGCGTGAAGGGAAAAACCGCGAAATCCGCCGAATGCTCGCCCGGATCGGACATAAGGTGCTGACGCTGCGCCGAATCGCGATCGGGTCTGTCAAACTGGGAAGTATGGCGCCGGGGGAATACCGTCTTCTGACCAAGCAGGAAGTCGCCTCCCTCTATAGCGCGGGAAAGGCGCGATGAACGAGACGGAACGGGACAAGATTCGCGCGGCACGATGTATTACATGGATCGGCCTGGCGCTGAACCTGCTCCTTTCGGCGGTAAAATTCGCCGCGGGGCATTTCGGACAGAGCCGGGTTCTGGTCGCCGACGCGGTACACAGTCTTTCCGACCTGGTGACCGACGCGGCGATCCTGATCGGTTCGCACTACTGGGGCCGACCCGCCGACCAAAACCACCCGTACGGTCACCGCAAGGCCGAGCCGCTCGTTGCGCTGGCCATCAGCGCGCTCCTCTTTTTGCTGGCGTTTCATCTAATTCGCGACGCGGCGGTGACGCTCTACAAAATTTTCGAGGGGAAACAGATCCCCACCCCGGGGTACTCGGCTCTTCTGGCCGCCCTCTTTTCGATTGTTGTCAAAGAGTCCCTCTATCGGGCGACCATGCGCGTCGCGCATCGTGTCGGCAGTTCGGCGATCGCCGCCAACGCGGCACATCACCGAAGCGACGCGCTCAGCTCGATCCCCGCGCTCCTTTCGGTCGGAATCTGTATCGTTTTCGGTCCGCGTTGGACGTTTCTCGATCCGGTCGGGACGATCATCGTCGGCTGCCTGATTCTCTATTCGGTTTATGAAATCGCGCGGGAACCCTTCCGGACACTTTTGGATCAGGGAGAGACCGAGGAGATTCTGGATAAGATTGAGCGGATCGCCGAGCAGATTCCCGACATCCATCGGATACACGATATCCGAACTCGTCCGATGGGAGGAGGGCATTTTACCGCAGATCTGAGAATCCACGTTGATCCTGCCATGCCGGTTCTCAAAGCGCACGCGCTTTCCCACCGGCTGGCGGCGCAAATCACCCGACAGGTCTACGGGATCGTCGACGTCGTCGTTCACATTGAACCGGACGACATGACTCCGGACGGAGAGATAAAAGTCTAGCCGTTGAGCCGCTCGGCGTAAGCGGGATCCACCCACGAAACATCGGCCAGAAGCTCGCCCAGGGGGTCAATGTCGGACGCCGAAAAGCCGAGCGGGTTGTGACGGCGCCACCCTTCGGCGTACTCGTATTTTCCGCTCAGCCTGCCGACGCCGGCAGCCGCCTCGGTCATCGAATCGAGATAGGAGTCGTACCCCTGCGAGACGTCAAGCCACTCTTTCTGACTCTTGTGACACGCCAGCGCCGCGCGTTTGCGCTGAAGCACCGACGAAATATCGACGTACCGCTCGGCCCGAACCAGGCGGCGCATCGGGTCGAGATTCCCGTGCGGCTGACCGTGGTAAAGCGCCACGTCTTTAAAAGTCGGCGGAGTCGGCGGGTCGACCGGCGCGTTGACCATCCCGCGGCAGAACGCGGCGGTGACCCCCAGGCGTACCGCGTTCTGGTGGTCTTCCATGTAGTCGACCGGCGACTGGAGAAGGATAATGTCGGGATCGACCTGCCGGACGACGGCAATCACCTTGGTTAGGGTCGGCCGGTCGTAGAAAACATCCAGGTCGTCGACGAGCGACTCGTGATAGACAAACCCCATCTGGGCGGCGCTCGCGGCGGCCTCGTCACGCCGGGCGCGGATGATTTCTTCGCGCCGCATGGTGGCGGTTCCCCACGAACCGTTGGCGATGTTCATGTAGTGGACGTCGCAGCCGCGGTCTTTCAAGAGGAGCATCGTTCCGGCCATCACAAATTCGATATCGTCGGGATGGCACGCAATGGCAAATACGGTCGGCATCGTCTGTTTCCTCCTCTTCTCGTCTCAGTGCATTTCGGCGCCGACCGTTTTGATCGCGGGTCTGTAGTAATGGAAGTGAACATTCGGGTGATCGGCCAAAAGGGACATCGGAACCGCCGAGTCGGGAATCTTCTTGGCAATCATCCACGCCGAAAGACGCATTCCGAACGGATTGTCGTGGGTCCCCGCCTGCCAAATACTCACCTTATTCGCCTTCCACGTCTCGACCGGACCGACCGTCGCCGCCGATTTCGGAACGTTGGCGACATAGCCGCCGCCGCTGGTGCGCGCGTTCTGCAAGATGGTGATCGGATGAAGCTCCGTTACACGCGCCGAAAGTTTGCGGTATTCTTCCGGGGTCGGCGGGGCGTCCTTGTACTTCCCTTTTCGGCGGACCGGATCGTTAAACGCCCAATGTTTTGTATCCCCCTGCCCCCCCTGCATCGTGTCGCAGACAATGTCGCTGTAGGTCTGGGTATACGCTTTCAGGTCTCCCGACGGAAAGTGAATGTTCTCTTTCGGCATCCGGAGTTTTTTGTCGATCCGGTTAAAACAGAGCTCGAAATCGGCTTTGGCAAACGAAAGGGGGTGGTCCATTCCGACCGGAACGCCGTCCTCGACCCATTCGTCCATTCCCCAGAAATGCGCGTGTTTCAGGCTGATTCCGAGCGCGTTGACAATCCGCGCGACGATCGGGAGCTGTTCGGTCGGACCGATCGGACCGCAAATCCCGACCGGATTGTCGGCGGTCGCCTTCTGCCACGCCTGAACATATTCAAGAGCCTCGGCGGCGTAGAACTCTTCGATCGTGTCGTAGTAGTGAACCGTGAACCCCGGACGAGAGAGTTTAAAGAGAGATTTCTCGGTCAGCTTTGCCGCGTCGGCAAGAATTTCCGGGTCGAGAGTCGTGTAATCCCACCATTCGGGAGCCACTTTGCTTAAAGGTCGAGACATCGGTTTTTTCCTTTCGGTAATTTCCCTTGTAATTTACGCGCCGAACTTACGTCATTTTAAGCGGCGAAATAAAAAATGCAAGGGAAATTACCGAAACGTCCCGATTTCGCGAAGGAAGAGACCCGCGTCGAAATTACCGATTCGCGGAAGAACGGAACAGGATGGCGCCGACCGCGGCCATCTTTTTACGGGCGGGAGAAGCGGTCTTCTTTTCATCGGCCTTTTTCGGGCTCGACGCGTTGTTGACGGGGAACCAACCGTTTTCGTCGCGTTCGACCTTCGATTCGCCTGTGAGAGAAGGCTCTGTCTTCGCCGGAACGAAGGCCTGTTCGTCGGTCGGAACCGAGTCGCTTTCAGCGACCGGTTTCGCCTCGGAATTGTCGGTCAGTTCAAAGCTGAGGAAGTCTTCCTCGTCTGAGTCGGGGGATGCGACGGCAATCTGCCGCTCTTCGGTCGACTCGTCCTTCTCCTGAACAGCCGACTTACCGCGCGGTACGGTTCGGCCGATCGGGCGCTTCTCGAGGGTGAACGGCACTGCCGGAGCATCGGTCGAGGCGAGCTGGCTTTCTTCGGAAGAATCCGTCTGTTCCGCATCGTCATCGATCTTTTGCGACGCAAGGTAGCGCTGACCGAACTTGCGGCTGATCGAGGAAGGAATCGGAAGTTCGTCGGCCGGTTCGACATCAACGGCACTCGGCGTGGTCACCGCGGGGTTCGCCGGAACGAAAAGGGCGGAGAGCGTTTCGGTATCGAATCCGCCGAGAGCCGGACCGCCCGGTGCCAGGCGGTATTCGTCCAACCCTCTTTGAATGTCCGGCATGGAGAGAACCGTTTGGACGGGGTTTTCATCGACGGCAACCGTTTCGTCGGAAATGATCCCGAAGACGGCAATATCGAGAGGCGGCAATTCGGAAATGGTCGTCTTAACCCGAATGTTTTTACGAAATTCACCCGGCGTCTCGTCAGACGATGTGGTCAGGGTGACCGGGATCACATGAACAGAACTGTCTTGCGGAGCGGTCTTGAATCGCAGCCGCGTATCGTCGGACTGAACGGAAACAATCCGGAACGGGACAGAGCCGCGAACGACCAGATTCCGCGTCGTCGTTTCGTTCGGATGAAGAACGCCGAATTGGAGATGTGTCGGTTTGACCGAAAGAGCCGAAATGACCTGGCCGTGAACCGGAATGAAGACTCCGGTGCTCCCTCTTTCGTTGGAGGTGAAGGAGAGCAGATCGTTGATATACCCCTCCTTGGCGGTCGGTAGGAGTTCGACGTCAATTCTGTAAGTCTTCCGGCTCCCGACACGATTTTCAACCCTCGCCGTTGCGCGGATCGAAGGGCTGTTCTTTTTGATTCCGTTCAGCCGCCAGTCCGGCTGCTGTCCCTTGTACTCGAGGTAGACCGTTTTGGTGAGCGTTACCCCTTCGGCGACACTCCCGAACTCGACGCTCCCCGGCTCAAAGACGACGTCGCCGCGGATATTCGCGATCACCCGCATCTGAACCTCGGCGGCATACGGTTTGCTAAAACGAACGGTGACAGTTACGTTCCGCTTACCGGTGAACGCTCCGGTCGTATTGACTCGGGCGACGATCTCACCGATCTCGCCGGCTTTGATCACTTTTCGCGGAACGGAGACATTGGTGCAGCCGCAACTCGACTGCGCGCTGAGGATGACGACGTCTTCCTTGTAAATATTGTGGAATCTGAACCGATTTTCCGCCTCGGAATGAAGCGCCAGATCGCCGAAATTCCGAGTCATATTGGTTTTCGCTTCATCGAACATTCGCTGCGCCCAGTTACCCCCGCCGGTGGAGTACTGCGCCGCGAGACGCGCCCCTCCGGTCAGAACCAACAGAACCGCCAGAAGAATCCATGATCTCTTAAGGTAAAAACGGATCAAATAGCTTGTGCCGCTTTTCATAAAACATCGTACCTTTCCGGTTGAAACAAATACTATGTCGTTCTCTTTGTCGGTTATCCGGATATCGTTTTATTCGGAATTATCGCTTCATCCCCGATTTTGTTAAAAAAAGGGGGAGTCCGAACTTTGAACTTGTGAAATAAATTAAAATGAATAATTTAGGAAACGCAAGAGGTCTCTGCTAAAAAAATTGGTTATAATAAGGGTAGACAGGGCGACTTCGCTTCCGTGGAATCTCTCGCCCCGGTCGGAAGGGCAAAACTTGAGCGATTTTTAAAATTTTTCGAAAGATTTCCAAATAAAATGGAAATCGTAACGTAAGATTTACGTGAGTCGGATCGGTCGGATCCGGCTCGGCGTCGTTTGCCCTTCAGTTCCGTCCGTCCAAAAACAAGAGCGCCGGTGCGTTTTACCATAATGAAATTGACCGCGATTTCTCTCTTTCGATCGAAGTGTCTTCTGAGCTTCCTTTTGGCGGCTCTTTTTCTTCTTACCCCGGTTGCGGGTTCCCTTCGGGGCGCTTCCGACAACACCGATCTGAGAACTCGCGGAAAATTGGCCATCCTCGGTCTTCGCGACGCCGAGGCGATCAAATCATTCCGATTTCCGGAAGACTCCTACCTGGTTCTGATCCGTCCCACCGATGCTCAGGTTCCGGCCGACACGGTTCCGACGCTGGATGCCGCCGAACAGACAATCTCCGACACGGACCGTTACTTCGTCTGTCTGATCAACCACCTTTCGGCGGGAGAACGCCTTCTTCTCTCCGACGCGGCCGACGGCCAGTGGAACGATATCGATTTCCTCGACGCGGTTCTGATTGCCGACGGTGTTTCGGATCGGGAACGTGCGGCCTGCCGTGACATTTACAACCGTCATCTCGAAAATCTCCGCCGTGAAATCGCCGAGGTTGACGACGACATCGAAAAGGTTCGGCACGTCTATGAATATCTCCACCGGGAAATCCTGACCGGGTCGTATGACTTGAACCTTTCGAGCGCCGCCGCCTGTCTGCAGACCGGCGTGTATAACTGTGTAAGCGCAACCGCCCTGTTTAACGCGCTGGCCGGCGATGTCGGTCTGACGTCGTTCGGACTGGAAATGACCGGCCATGCCAAGAGCCGGATCCTCTGCGGCGACACATACCTCGATATTGAAACGACCTGCCCGAAATGGGATCTTCTTCCCGACCGGCCGGTTCCGATTCCGGAAACCGAGCCGGGAACCGCCCTTTTGGCGCGCGACGTCGCCTTCGTTCGTCAGGTCAACTACCTGGAATCGACCTCGGCGTACCCCTCCGAAGAGGAAAACGAGAAAGAGCTTGAGGCCGCCCCCCTGATCGACGCCGACGGGAACGAGAATCCGCCGGTCACCCCCGAACGAGCGGCGTCCCTTTCCGAAAAGAAACCGGTTCGCACCGTCACTCCGGTTCAATTCGTGGCAACGATCTACTACAACCGCGCGGTCGACTACTACCAGGAAAACAAATTCGACAGCGCTATCTACGCGTATCTCAAGGCGCTGGCGATCGACCCGAACAACAAGACGGTTCTCGGAAACTTTAAGGCGACGCTTAACAACCTCGCCATCGAACTCGCCTCGCGGGGAAAGAATTATAACGAGGCGATCCGTCTGACCGAACAGGGACTGGCGCTCGACCCGAACTTCGACCAGTTCCGCGTCAACCTTCCTCTTTATTATCATCACTGGTCCTCGGAACTGCGAAAGAACAACCGTCTCGAAGAAGCTCTTCAGGTCGAGGCGCGTTACCGCCGCGCGTTCCCCCAGACCGAGTCGAAAGTCTTCTGACGGGGCAAAAGAGGCGTTATGCGCTATCGGAACGTTTTCGTCGAAGGTATCACTTGCGCTCTTCCCGATGAGATCGTCACCACCGACGAGTTGGAACGGCGTCTGGCCCCCCTCTACGAACGGCTTCGCCTCCCCTACGGCCGACTCGAACTGATGACCGGAATCCGCCAGCGCCGCGTCTGGCCGAAAGGGGAACTCCCCGGCGACCAGTCGGTACGTACGGTCGATAAGCTTTTCGAAGAGACCGGCGCCGACCGTGGAAAGGTCGGCGCGCTGATCCACGCCTCGGTCTGCCGCGACTATCAGGAACCGGCGACCGCCTGCGACGTTCACCGCCGCCTCGGTCTCCCCGCCCGATGTGTGGTACACGACATTTCCAATGCCTGCCTGGGAATCTTGTCGGGGATCCTCCTGACGGCCAACCTGATCGAGCTGGGTCATATCGCCTCGGCGGTTGTGGTCGGCACCGAAACGAGCCGCGCGCTGATGGAGTCGACAATCGAACTTCTTTGTACCGACAGCTCAATCACTCGTCAGAGCGTCAAACCCGCGTTCGCGTCGCTGACGATCGGTTCGGGAAGCGCGGCGGTTCTCCTGACCAACGGCAAACTGACCCGCACCGGAAACCGGCTTTTGGGAGGAACCGTCTTGGCCGACTCCCGCCACGCGGCGCTCTGCCGCAGTCAGGTCGACGTGACCGCCGGGGGAAACGCCTCGGGACAGCTGATGCAGACCGACTCGGAAGCCCTTCTTCACGCGGGCGTTGACGCCGCCGCCTGCGCGTTTGACCTTTTCAAGGAAGAGACCGGCTGGACCCCCGAGACAATCGACCGAACCTTCTGCCATCAGGTCGGCGTTGCGCACGAGAGACTTCTGTTCGACACGTTAAAGCTCGACCCGG
Organism: Thermoguttaceae bacterium; assembly: GCA_017652805.1. Classification (GTDB taxonomy): domain Bacteria; phylum Planctomycetota; class Planctomycetia; order Pirellulales; family Thermoguttaceae; genus RUG695. The sequence continues at coordinate 18,129 of JAGCAH010000204.1, forward strand.
CGAAAAACTACCGAACCTTCTCGTTTTTGGGAAACACCGGGAGCGTGGCGCTTCCGACCGCCGCCGCGCTCGGGATCGAATCGGGATTTGTCAACGAAGGGGAAAAGGTCGCGCTTTTGGGGATTGGTTCGGGAATCAACGTGATCATGCTGGCGGTCGAGTGGAATAAGACGCTCCGATCGGGCGTCTAGCTCCTTGCTGCACGACGGAAACGGCGCTTGAAACGCTTTTCCGTATTTCAAGCGCCGTCTTTTTATGCAGTAAAACCAGTCTAGCCGAGCGGCTTGATCATCCGGCGCGGGTCGAGCGCCTTGTCGAGTTCTTCTTTCGACAGGACGTTCTCCTCTTCGCAGACCCGGCGGATCGTCTTGCCGGTTTTGAGCGCCTTTTTGGCGAGCGCGGCGGCTTTTTCGTAGCCGATGTAGAGATTCAGGCCGGTTACGGTCATCAGGCTCCGCTCGAGCGAGGCGCGGCACGCTTCCTCGTTCGGTTCCATCAGCACCAGACACTTCTCGGTAAAGACTTTTACGGAGCCGGTCAGAATTCGGATCGACTCCAACGCCGCGTCGGCCATCACCGGCATCATGATATTCAGCTGGAACTGACCCCCGGAGGCGCCGGCCAGTGAAATCGCCGCGTCATTACCGATCGCCTTGGCGGCGGCCTGCATCAGCGCCTCGCAGAGGACCGGATTCACTTTCCCGGGCATGATCGAACTGCCCGGCTGAAGGTCGGCCAGGCGGATTTCGCCGATAGCGCAGCGCGGTCCGCTCGAAAGCCAGCGGATGTTGTTCGCCACGCCGGTCAGCGAAACGGCGATCGACTTGATCTGGGCATGGGCGGCGACGAGTCCGTCCCGCTGGGCGTTCGCCTCGAAATGATTCTGCGCCTCGACGAAAGGGATCTTCGTCGCTTCGGCCAGCGCCGCCGCCACACGGGCGCCGAACTCGCTGTGAGTGTTGATTCCCGAACCGACCGCGGTACCGCCGGCAGGAAGCTCCAAGAGCTCCTCGACCGCCCGTGAGGCGCGTCGGACAGACTGCTGCATCTGCCGCGCCATTCCGCCGATCTCCTGCCCGAGCGAAAGGGGAGTGGCGTCAGCCAGATGGGTCCGCCCCGATTTGAGGATCCCGTCCCACGCGCGCGCCTTTTCGGTCAAGACCTCGGCGGCGCGCGTTAGGGCCGGAAGGAGCCCGTCCTGTATGGCAAGGGCGCACGCGACGTGGATTGCGGTCGGGTAGATGTCGTTCGTCGACTGGCCTCGGTTGACGTGGTCGTTCGGATGAATCTTCTTCTCTGAAGCGCGGCGGTCGAGTCCCGCCAACTCGGCAGCGCGGCTTGCGATTACCTCGTTGGCATTCATGTTCGTCGAAGTACCCGAACCGGTCTGATAGACGTCAATCGGGAACTCGCCGTCCCATTTCCCGTCGGCCACTTCGCGTGCGGCGGTCAAAAGCGCGTCAATCTCGGCGTCGGAAAGGGGCGAGCGCCCCGAAGAAAGGAGCCCCAGGTCACGGTTCGCGCGGGCGGCACACCACTTGACCAGGCCGAGCGCGTGGATCAGTTCCGGCGCGGCGGTCCGGCCGGAAATCGGAAAGTTTTCGACCGCCCGCTGGGTCTGGGCGCCGTAATACGCTTCTTTCGGCAGTCGGACTTCGCCCATCGTGTCATGTTCCGTTCGATATTCTGTCATACGCTTCTCCGCTCCTGGTTGTGGAGTCTTCGGTAAAGCCCGGCGTAACGCCGAAGCATCTGGGAAAGTCCGAATTCGGACTCGATCCGCTCTTTCGCCGCCGCGCCCATTCGGCGGCGGGTCTCGTCTGCCCCGGGACGCAGAAGGAAGAACGACTCGCGGCAGAATTCGGTTCGGCGGCGGATCGGTTCGCCGTAAAACTCGGGGATCAGAACCCCTGTCTTCCCGGAAAGCACAAGCTCCCGGTGTCCTGGGATATCCGAGGCGACGACCGGAACGCCGGCGCTCATCGCTTCCATCACTGTGTTCGAAAGACCTTCGTATCCGCTCATCGACCAGAGGAGATCGAAGTGCGGCATAAAGTTATACACATCGTCCCGCTGTCCGATAAAATGGACGCGGTCGGTAATACGGATTTCGTCCCGATAGCGGAGGAGGTTTTCCCGTTGCGGGCCGTCGCCGATGATCACCAGGTGAAAGTCGAGCATGGTAAACTTCAGCTGTTCCGCCGTCCAGATCGCGTCACGGATCCTTTTTTGCGGCCAGAGACGGGCGACCATCCCGATCAGGTAGGGGAGCGGTTTTCCCTCTTCGAGCCGTACGCCGAGCCTGCGAAGGATCTCGTCTTTTGAAACACCGCTCGGCGGCAGGGGCGTCGCCGCGTTCGGAATAATCTCGAAGAGGGAGGCCGGTATTCCCCGTTCGACGTAAAAATCGCGCACGCCGACACTGTTGGCCGCGATGGCGTCGGTCTTTTTGGACAGCGCGCGGTCGACCGACAGATGCCACGACTCTTTCCACGGATCGACGCATCGCTCGCCACAGACGATTTTCGGCACTCCGCACGACGCCGCCGCCGCCCGGCCGTACGCGTTGGCCGCGAAGATCCATGTGTGAACGATGTCGGGCCGAAACGCGCGGATCACCGACTTGAGCCGCTGATACGCCGCTGGAGAGAACTTCCGCTTCTTCCCGATCACCGTCAGGGGAACCCCGGCTTCTTTCAGATCGTCGGCATAGGGGCCACCGCGGGTCAGGGCGCAGACGTTGACCTCGAATTCCTCTTTTGCCAAACCGCACGCCAGAAGGGTCATCTGCTTTTCGGCGCCGCTGCGGTCGAGCGTGGGAATGATCTGCAAGATTTTCATCGGGTCGGCCCCCTTTTCGGGGGAAGATGGGTTCGGGCGGTTTTGTGTTACACTGTCGGGAGGTTGTCGCCGGGAAGGCCGCCGAATTTCCGGTTCCGCTTCCCGAACGCGTCGATCGCCTCTTCCAGCGTTTCTTTACAAAAATCGGGCCAGTAGATCGGGGTGATCCAGAGCTCGGAATAGCTGATCTGCCAGAGGAGATAGTTGCTCAGACGCATCTCCCCCGCCGTTCGAATGAGAAGATCGGGATCGGTATACGGCGCGGTATAGAGATGGCGTGAGATATACTCTTCGGTGATCAGTTCGTCGATCGAACCGGCGTGATTCTCTTCGAGGAGCGCCGCACGGCGAACCGGATCGATCAGCTCTTCGGCCATTTTTGCGAACGCGTCGCGCAGCTCCCCCCGGCTGCCGTAGTTGATCGCCAGACAGAGAATGATTCCGTGATTATGACGCGTCAGCTCGATCGTCTTGTCGATTTCGGCCAGGACGTCGTCCGGAATCCCTTTCCGCCGACCGATCACTTTGAACCGAACCGACTTTTCCATCATACGGGGCCGCTGGTCGATCACGTAACTTTTCAGAAGAATCATGAGCGCGTCGAGTTCCGCTTTCGGACGTTTCCAGTTTTCACTCGACAGACAGTAGAGCGTCAGCTGTCTGACTCCTAGGTCGTCGGCGTCCTCGACGATCCGTTCGACCGTCTTGGCGCCGGCGATATGTCCCTCGAACCGCTGAAGACCCCGCTCCTGCGCCCAGCGGCCGTTTCCGTCCATGATGATGGCGATATGTTCCGGTTTTTGCATTAATTCCCCCGTTAAGAAAGGTTTTCTTCCTGTCTGAGTATAAAACGCCCCGTTCCGGGCGTCAAGGGCGAGGGACGCGCTGCTCGGCGCTTTGGTCGGTGCGGGTCAGGAGCCAGATAAAGAACGGTCCCCCCAAAAGCGAGGTGATCACGCCGACCGGCAGGATGTCGGGATAGAGAATCACGCGGGCGGCCGTATAGCAGATCGCCAGAAAGAGCGCGCCGAACAGGAGCGAGACGGGGATCAGCCGACGGTGTTCCCCCCCGACGGCGCGTCGGGCGAAATGGGGCGCGGTCAGACCGACGAATCCGATCGGCCCACAAACCGAAACGACCGCGCTGACCAGAACTGACGAAAGGAGAAAGAGAAAAATCCGTACCGCGTGAAGGTTCACGCCGAGCGAAAGCGCCCGTTCGTCCCCGGTCAGGAGGATATCCATCTCGTCGGCGAAAAGATAAAGGAGAATCGCCGAAACGACGACCACACCGGCCAGGAGAACCAACAATGCCGGGTCGGTCAGACTGACCTGCCCCATCGTCCAGCGGATCATCCGAAAGAGACGTCCCTCTTCCGAAAGGTACTGCGTAAAGAGGATCAGGCCGGAAAAGAAAAAGTTGACCCCCACTCCCGCCAGGAGAACCGTTTCGGACGCCATGTCACGTCCGCGCGCCAAAAAGAGAACCAGCGCGATCGCGGCGGCCGCTCCCAGAAGAGAACCGACCGCCCCAAAGCCGGCGATCGGAACCGTCCCCCACAGAAAAGGGGCAGCCGCGATGGCCAGAACCGCGCCGAACGACGCGCCCCCCGCAATCCCGAGCGTAAACGGCGAGGCGAGCGGATTGCGAAAGAGGGTCTGCAAAATTAGTCCGGCCAGCGCCAGTCCCCCGCCGGCGGTAAAGGCGAGCGCGGTATTCCGAAACCGTTCGGTGAGAATCGGCGCGGCGATCCCGCCGTTCCCCTCCGGGGCCAGAAGAAGACGCCACGCGGTGGGGGAGTAGACGGTCCGTCCCAAAAGGGGAAGAAGAAAAAGCGCCGCGGCCGTGACCAAAAGAGCCGAAAGGACGAAGAAGGCGGTTCTCACCGGTTTCGATCGGAACAATCCGTTTCTCATAGGCGGCGTCTCTATTCGGTAAAAGGAGTCGCGTGAAGATAGGCGCGAAATTCCTCGTCGAGCTGTCGGTAGGGGACACCGGTCACTTCCTCGAGAAGTTCGGGGCTCTCCCCTCCGCGGTAGAGGGTCTGCAGCGCTTCCAGGAAGGGGGCGCGGTACTCCCCTCCTTTCCCGTGGAGGAGAAAGGAGGTCAGACCGGCCGACTCGGTATAGAGCGCGGCGGGATTGGATGCGCGCTGAAACACCTCTTTTCCCATTTTTGCGATTTCCTCGATCGACAGCAAGCCGCCCGGTTCATCGGCGCGCTCTTTCGCCCGGACGAAACGGTAGCTCTTCAGGCCTCCGACGCTCCACCCGCCGGGTGTCTCTTCGAACGTTTCCAAGTAGCAGGCGATCCCTTCGGTCAGCCAGAACTGGGAGTCCCGCCCCGGGTCGGCACGGCGGCGTTCGGCCGCGCCGTGAATGAAACCGGTCTCGGCGAATAGTTGGTGGGCGGTCTCGTGAACCGCCATGACTTCCAGAGGAGTTTCCTCGTCGTTGTCCGGGTCGGGAAGATAGAGATAGACGGTCTTTTTGTCAGGAAAATAGCCGCCGGAGCTGATCTCGCCTCCGGGATCCAGACGGAGGATTTCGCGGAGATACTCCTGCCGGTCACGGAAAAGAACGACTTTGTGCCTTCTCGCCGATCCGCTCCCCTTCCCCAAAACGAGGGCCGCCGCCTCTTTTTCGGAGACGGTCATCGGGTAAAAAAGGAGCTCCCAGACCCGATAGAACTCTTCAAGCCGATTGGCCAGACGGACGGCCGTCTGACGCGGAACAGTTGTTTTCAGGTCGAAATGCTCCGTTTCGACGCTGATTCTTGCCGATTTCGCGGAACTTTTCGGTTCCGTTCCGGCATCGAGGCGATCCTTCTCTTTCGGGGTAATCCAGCCGTATTCGGGATCGTTGATATACCCTTTGTTTCGGCGGGCGATCTCCCACGGGCGGAGCCACTCGCCGTCGCTGAGCCGGTAGCCGAAAATTCCGCGCAGCTCGGCGTTTTCCGGATCGATGAAGAAAGCGGCTCGGGCGAGACGCCATCCCTCGCGTCCGTGTCCGGCCTCGGCCTCGGCCCGCGCCCGTGATAAAAAACGACCGGCATAATCCTCTTCGATCGTGCGCATCTTACCGAACCAAGCGCGTTGGCTCGGCCGGGCGTCATCGGGAAGAGAAATCTGCGGCCGACGGGGGAGGCGGGGAATAAAAAAGCCGAATTCCGGGTCTTCCCGGATCCGGCTTTCGGTTACCTTGGCTTCTAATTCCATCCCCTCGGCGCGGCTCTCTTCGGCCAGCACGCGCATCGCGGCACGGTACGCTTCCAGGTCTTCTTCACCCGACCCGGCCCGAAACGGAACGGTCAAGAGAAAGAGGAAAATTGCGGAGAGAAAAACCTTCATTGCGTCGGCGCGGGGTTAATGACAATGCGGAACCCGAGATTGTTGTACCGGTAATCTTCGGCGTTTCGGTATCGGGACGCCGACCGGCAGAATTTCAGGTAACTGAACCAACATCCTCCGCGGTTGACCCGGTATTCTCCGCTCCGCGGACCTTTGGGATCTTCGGGAGGAGAGACGGTGTAGTAGTCTTTGGAATATTTGTCGGCGCACATTTCCGCGACATTCCCGTGCATGTCGTAAATTCCCCACGCGTTCGGCTGGCGTTCCTTGACCGGCTGAACCCCGTCTTTGCTGTTTTGGATGAACCAGCAGAGATCGACCGGGTCGGTCATCGTGACGCGGGTCGTCTCCTGTCCGGAAGAATCGAGCGTGACCTCCTCGATCTGTGTCGTGGCGAAAGGCCCCAGGGTACCGGCGCGGCAGGCGTATTCCCATTGCGCTTCGGTCGGCAGAGCAATCTCCAGTCCGCTCTTTTCGGAAAGGGTGGTGCAGAACTCGTTCGCCTCGATCCAGCTGATGAAGTAGACCGGGAAGTCGTTCCCGAACCCGAGCCGGTCGACTTTTTTAATCTCGTCAATCTCGAAGACCCCGCCCACGTTCGGCTGATGGAGCCGCAGCTCGTCTTTGACGGTTCGCCCGGTCACCAGACGCCAGAACTGTTGGGTAACTTCCGATTCGAGGATCCAGAAACCACGGGTCAGAGTGACTTCATGGAGGGTCTCGAAGTTTTCATGATCCTTTTCGTCTTCCGGGCTTCCCATCTGGAAGGTTCCGGGCGGACACCAGCAGAAGCGGAACTCGATGCCGTTGACCGTCAGGTTCCGCCGCTGGCCGGGTTGGGTACCGGGAGTATTGAAATCTTCAGTCGTGGCCACGGTAAAATCAACGTTCTGAATCTCCGGTTCTTCGGGCGCCGCTTCGACGGCGGGATCCGGCTCGGGGGTTCGGGAATGGAGATATTCCCGGTCTTCGGAAGAAAGATCCTCAGCGCGCAGTTCGTACTTCTTTTCCCGAGTCTGAATTCGAACCGTATTTGACACGGCGTCGAATGTTTCGAGCGAACCGAGGAGTTTGTTCCCGTCGATAAGCTGCCACTCTCTTTCCTGCGGGGAAGCTCCGTCCTGGGCCGAAAGGGGGATCGCGATTCCCGCGAGAAACAAAAAGAAAACGATCGCCACGGCAATCTTCAATATTCCGTTATCGTTCGGGCGTTTGGAACTGGTTGTCATCTCTCGGTTCGCCTTCCCTGTTTTCCGCCGGGGAGTCCGGCAGGGTCTGATCATCTGAAGCAGCGGGTTGTTCACGACGCGTCTGTCCCGGGGAGTATAATCTTTCCCGAGGGTTCAATCAACTCCATTGAGAAAAAGAGGACAGGAAATCTATGGGAAAAGCCGGTTCCGAAACGAACTAAGGCCGGATTTTGAAAACCCGGCCTTGGAACGCGATAATCGAAAAATCTGAAAAGGACGCGCTATTTCAGCGTCAGTTCCGTTGAACTCATATCAACCTGATCGACCTTTTCGGGCTTTTCATTCTTTCCGGTCTTCTGCTCGCGGTGGATCGCCTCATAGATTTCCTGACGATGGACAGGGATATTGGGAGGCGCATCGATACCGATGCGGATACGTTCCCCGCGGACATCAACTACGGTGATGATGATATCGTCACCAATGTAGATACTCTGGTCTTTATACCTCGATAGAACTAACATACGATACTCCTAATTCCGCACAACCTGAGTTCCCTCTCTTCGCTTTTTACCTTCGGTATTATTCGGGGGTTCCCGAACAATCTTTCGCGAGTAAAATGCAATCTCTCTTCCATCAGTTAAATCGGCAGAGAGGAAAATTTGTCTCTTTAAAAAAAACACTTCTTTCTTTTTTCAAAAAATCGAGTGGTCTTAGAATACTCTGTTTGAGCTTCATAACGATTATAACGGAGATTGCCGTTTATGAGCGTCATTTCGGAGAAAAAGTCTCCTTGCCCGCCGTTTTTCCCCTATTTTATTTAACCGCTATAATCTTACCCCTTTTTATAATTTTTGCGGCATAGGGGCGATGGGGCGGTTTTTCAAAATAGAATAACGGTTTAAGATATATAATACATGAGGGAGTCTCCCGGTTTTCCCTGTTTTTCAGGTCGGAAGATCCCTCGCCGAGTTGTTTGGTTTTAAGGATACCATAAATGAGCAATTTGCTTCGTCAGATCGGCTGCGGCCGTGCGATTTTTGTTTTCCTTTCTTTGGCGCTCCTGGTTTCGTTTGTCGGGGGATGCGCCAATCTGAAATGCGGTCTGAAAGATTCCTCCCCGACCTCAGTATCCCCGAACCCTCCGGCTCCGATTAAGGACGAATGCGACAGCAGTTGCCCCGCCACGCCCGCTTCTCATTCCTCGGCGACTGTTTCCGTCTCCGGGTCAGAGCCGGCGCCGGACGGGAGCGTCGTTTCCGGGGAAGAGATTCCGCAGACCGTCTCCCAGGATCTCCTCCCTCCCGCGCCCCCGGTTACCATCGATTCGACCGCGAATCGGTATCTCAATAACCAAGGGGAAGAAATCCTTCGGAATCCGAACGGAAATCCCGTCCCCTCGTCGGTTTCTCCCGCGGGGTATCAGGGATCGGCGCCGGAACCGCCCCAGCAGATTAACGGGAGCGAAATTCCCGACGGGTATATCGGGATGACACAGACCTCGCAATACAACGGTCAGTTTCAGAACGTCTCGCAAGAAACGCAGCCGAGCCGGAGCCGGATTCAGTTCCGAACTGTGATTGAAGAGTGATTGGCGCGCCGACGCGGAAGATATGTAAGGAGTCAGTAAGAATTGGGCGCTATACCATCGGGAATCGGAAGGAGTCTTGACCGTCTCCTCATCGGTACGCACAAGGGCTATCTGGCTCGTTGGTCTTATGAACTTGATAAGATCAACGCGCTTGAGTCGGAAGTCCAGAAGCTGACCGATAAAGAACTCCGCAAAAAGAGCCTTTCCCTCCGATACCGCGCCCGAAGCGGTGAACCCCTCACGCGCCTTCTTCCCGAAGCGTTCGCCCTGGTGCGGGAAGCGGCGGTTCGAAACATCGGGATGCGCCATTTCGACGTGCAGATGCTCGGCGGGATCGCGATTTTCAACAATTCGATTGTTGAGATGCAAACGGGGGAAGGAAAAACCCTGACGGCGACCGCCCCGATGTATTTACACGCGCTCAGCGGCAAAGGAGCAATGCTGGCGACGGTCAACGATTATCTGGCGGCTCGTGACGCTGAACTGATGGGACCGGTTTATAAGGCGCTCGGAATGAAAGTCGGGGTGATCCAGACCCAACAGCCGACCGCCCAGCGCCGCGACGCTTATCAGTGCGACATCACCTACGGGACGGCGAAAGAATTCGGGTTCGACTTTCTGCGCGACCGCCTCCTTCTGCGCCGAATTCGGGAAGGACAGACCGACCTGTTGGGGGCAATGCTCGAGAACAAACGCGTAAACAACGAACAGCCGACCCAGCGCGATATCCCCTATTTCTGCCTGGTTGACGAGGCCGACAGTATTCTGATCGACGAAGCAAGCACGCCTTTGATCATCAGCGCTCTGCCGACCGAAGAACAGAAACAGGAAGTGGCGGCGTTTAAGTGGGCGGCCGACAACGTTTACGAATTCGTCGAAGACGAAGACTACGAATACGACCACGAAAAGAAAACAGTTGAACTGACGCGGAAAGGGCGCCTAAAGGCTCGTCAGCTCCCGAAACCGGACGAGATGGCGACGACCGGTCTATTCCACGTTTACGAGTATGTCCAGCGCGCGATCAAAGTCGACCGGGAATACAAATTGGATCAGCAGTACGTCGTCCGGGACGGGGAAATCGTGATCGTCGATGAGTTCACCGGCCGACTTGGGGAAGGCCGAAAATGGCGCGACGGAATTCATCAGGCGGTCGAGGCAAAAGAAGGGGTCGAAATCACTGTTGCCACGGGGCAGGCCGCCCGCATCACGGTTCAGGACTTCTTTCTCCGTTTTGAACATCTCGGTGGAATGACCGGTACCGCCTGGGCGTCGAAAACCGAACTGCACAAAATCTACCGTTGCCATGTCATCCCGGTTCCGACAAACCGTCCCCCGCGGCGCGTCAAGTTGGAAACACTTGTTTATCCAACGGAAAAGGCGAAATGGCTCGCGATCGTGAAAGAGATTCAGGAACTTCACGCGATGGGACGGGCCGTTCTGATCGGGACACGTACCATCGATAAGTCGGAAATCCTTTCGAGTCTTCTCCAAAAAGTCGGAATCGAGCATCAGGTCTTAAACGCAAACCATATCGAGGCGGAAGCGGGAATCGTCGCCGATGCCGGGCAGTGGGGGAAAGTGACCGTCTCGACGAATATGGCCGGGCGTGGTACCGACATCCAGCTGCCGGAAGAGGTTCTTCAGATCGGCGGTCTGCATGTGATCTGCACCGAGCTTCACGAGTCAGCCCGTATCGACCGACAGTTGATCGGACGATGCGGTCGTCAGGGGGATCCGGGCTCCTATCGGCAGTACCTCTCCCTGGAAGACGAGATCATTGAAAAGGCATACGGTCCAAAAAAGGCGGAGAAATTCGCCGCGAAGGGCGAGGGCGCCGAGGACCGTCTCTTCAACAATAAGATCAAAAAATTCTACCGAGCCCAAAAAAAGGTCGAAAAGAAAAGTTATCGTTCCCGAAAGACGATGCTTTATTATGAGAAGGAAAGAAAGAAGGTTCAAAAAGGGATGGGGCAGGATCCGTACCTTGATTCGACCAACTGACGTCCCTTACTCACATCGGCCGTTCTATGTTTCGAGCGGCCGATGTGGATAACATGTTTACAAAGTGTTATTTTCTGTCGATAAGTCTTTTTAACGTTGATGAAATCGTTATTGGAATCGGTAACCGACATTCCGTCGACCGAAAGCCGTTAGTCTTTCGCCACCGTTTTAACATCTTTTCCACAGCGGCTTTTTCGAATTCCATCTCTTTTACTATGGGGTCCGACTCTGATTCGGAGCGATTATCGACAGTTTCTGAAGAGACATTACTACTACGTTTCCTGAAATCTATTTTTATAAGCAGATATAATAAAACATCTTAGAAAGTAATTTTAATAATCTCCGCTTATAATCTTTAGAGGTTGTTAAAATAGGTTGAGTTTTGTGTTGCTCAAAGGGAAGTTTTTTTGGGCTGACATCTTGTCTGTCCAAACGAATACGATAAAAAGAATTCCGATTATTTTCTGCAAACCGCTGGATTTCCAAAAAAGATCTGATAGAATGACGTGTGGGACAGGATTTTTGTTTCCCAAAGCCTTTTACGGCTCTTTTAAAATCTCACGGATGAGATTTTTTTGCGATCAATTTCATTTTGAATAACATCATATTTTTACGACGAAGCGCCATGAAAATTACCTGTAACCGCGAAAAGTTTGCCGCAAAATTTAACCTGGCCGCCGCTTATGTCGCGGCGAGAGAGGTGAAATCGATTCTTCAAGAGGTCAAGATGGAAGTGAAGGCCGATCATGTGGTCTTCAGCGCTACCGACACCGAAACCTCAATCCGGATTGTGCTGCGTGATCTTGAAATCGAATCGGAAGGGGAAGTGATTATTCCCTCCCGCCTGATGAAAAATATTCTTCAGGCGGCAAAAGCCGACAATATCGAGCTTGAACTTGAAGACGACAAACTGAAAATTCATATTGGACGGACGAATTATCGAATTCCGACCAACGATGTGAGCGAATTTCCGGAAAT
>JAGCAH010000205.1 GCA_017652805.1 Thermoguttaceae bacterium
CGGGAAAGAGCCCGACCGGGTAGAAGATGCGAAGATTCGGAGAATTTCCGTCGGAAGACGCCGAATGCCGAGCGATCAGAGGAATTCGTCTTCGGCGTCATTTTCGGCATCGTTTTTGTTGTTTTCGATTTCCGCGGCCAGCTTCTCTTTCATACGGCGCTTTGCCTCATCAGTGAGCGCTTTGATCTCGTTTATCCTCGCCTGGTCGGAGGTGGGCTCGATCAGCTGAAGGAGGGGATGAAGGAAGGAGAGCGCTTCGTGGAACTGTTCCCGATCAAAGAAGAAGCGTCCCGATGACTCGGCGAACTTGAGGATATCGGAATCCGGACCTCTCGGAATGCCGTGAGTTTCGCAGATTTTGTCCAGCTCCTCTTCGGAAATCTCCCGATGGGGAATCCCCGATTCCCGCTCGAGGGAGAAACACGCCGCGTAGAAATCGTTATCGTAGTCGCCGGTGGTGAACCGGAGTCCGAGGTCATAACAGACGTGCGCCAAGTCGTAGATCTTCTGATCCCTGTAATAGTCGCCCATGTTGTGGTAACAGCGCTGAATCTGTTTGGGACGGTACGCGATTTTAAAGAGGCGAATCGTCTGGTCGCGATACTCGTCGAGGTTCCCCTCGTTTCGGAACGTCTCGGCGTACAAGGCGTTGAGACTAAAGTTGATCGGGGTGAACTTCAGCCCTCTTTCCCACATTTTCCGTGCCCGTTCGAATTCGAACTGTTTGATTTCGATCAGCCCCTTGAGCATATAGAGGCGGGAGAAGAAGTGCGCGAGCGGATGGGTGTTCACTTTCGAGTTGTAAAACCGCGTGTAGAAGCTTTCCTCGAAGAAACTCCCGAAACCGCGGGCGTTCGCGAGGGATTCGCCGAAAGAATAGACCGCCGCCAATACTTCGCGTCTCGTCTTTCGAAGGAGTCGGGTTCCCTTCTCGAGCTCGTCGTTCATAACGAGGTGCCCGGCAATATCGAGCTTTCTTTTTGAACGGAGGATATAGTTCATGAGCCTTTTTCCCAGCTCCCGGGTCACTTCCGGCGGAAGATCGCTCTGCGTGTAATCGAAACAGGTCCCCAAGATGATCTTTCCCAACCGATGACCGCTGTACTTCAGAATCTTCTTTTCGAGATAGTCGGTATCTCGTGAGGACTCTCCCCGGATTCCCGAAAGGATCTCTTTGGTGATCCTTTCGAGTTCGTGCTTGTCGTTTTCGGACAGCGTTTTTTTTCTGCTCATTGCTTGGCTCCTTGTATGAAAGAAGGAGAGTCGAAACGATGCGCGCCGCGCATCGTCATACCGGCTCTTCCTTTGAAATCTCGCTGATTGTTTGACGGATAAACTCCGAGGAGGCTTTATCTTTATCCAGCTCGTTTTCAAGAATATTCCTGAAATATTTCTCCTCGGCAGGCTGGTTCCTCCGGTGATGGTACCGGGCGAAGGCGGCCGCCAGGGCGATGGCGATCCTGTTCGGGACGGCGGGAATGTCGAACCTCTCGACCTGCCGGGCGACCTCGCGGTCGTCCGGCGGCGTGATTTCCGCCCCCACTCCGGAAGCGATGGCGGAAAGTTCCGCCTCGCCTTCCGGACTTTTTTCGTACCTCATGCCGAGTGCGTGGCAGACAATCGCGGCTCGGTACTTTTTCTTTTCGGCGTAATAGGAGCCGAGATACCGATAGCACCGGGCGATATCCCGGGCGCGAAAGGCGATTCGAAACGCCCTTTCGATCTGCTCCTTGAACTTTTCGAGGTCGCTTGTCCGCCGAACCGCCGCGATATATTCGGACATCAGGTTGAAGTCGACCGGATTGTAGTCGAGCCCCCTTTTGAAGACGGCCTTCGCCTCATCGAACTGTTTCAGATGGTTCAGGATCGAGCCGCAGAGAAAGAAAACCCGCGGGATCGGCCGGTCGGTGATCTGAATTTCATCGTCCATCAGGGAGAGGCGCGCGTCGAGGATCTCCTCGAAAGGCTCATTGTAATAGCGGGACTCGATGTTTGCACTCTCTCGGATGGGCATTTCGAGTTTCTCGATCCTATAGATCAGGTCCTCCGCGATCCAAAGCGCCTCGTCGAAATTGTTTCGCGCATAGAATAAACCGATATGTTTCAGCTCATACTTCATCTCTCGGCAGTCCGACTCCGGCGAAGGGGGGGAGACGTAGCCGTCGGCTCGGGGAAATTTCGGACGGGAACGCTTCTCCCCCTTCCCGGAACCGCGCCGCTGTCTCAGCGCGATTCGGGTGGCGACGATCCCCGCATACTCCCCTGCGAGCCGGGCGCAGGCGATGTCGAATCCGGGGTGATCGCCATAAAGGTTTCCCATCTCGTAAAAAACGTCTTCGTCCTGATCCTCATCCCCGGTCAGGCGGGGGACGATCTCTCGGATAATCTGTTCGACACTCCTGCCACTTTCCATGACAACACTCCTTTCGTCGTTGGCGATGATCTATTCGTTTCGGGACAAGGTCCCCTCACCGATGAGGGGAATATTAACGTGTGATTTCACGTAATCTTTCCATAGCCACTCCATTTTGACGCGAATTTCGAAAAATGCAAGTGGTCTGTCGCCTTTTAAAGAAAAATTTTTTATTTTCCTAGACGTTTAGCAAAATAAGATTGGATGAAAAGAAAGAAAAAAGGGGGAAGAAGCGTCCGTCGCGCGGCGGGAGAACGCCGCGCGTTTTCCCCACCGACTCAGTTCATGAATTTTTGGTAGATGCGTTCGCCGAATCCGGCGCGGCGGATTTGGGCCTCTTCGCTCTGGTTCGCCGGCCGTTCATAGTTCAGGAGGATCAGATCCGACGCTTCCCGGACCGACGCGGCGTTTTGAAGGCCTTTCGCCAGCGGTGGATATTTGACGCTCAGCTCGTACCAGAGGTAGTCGAGCTGCATCGTAAGGTCGCCGATTGACGCGCCCTTCTCCCTCGCGAAGTTCAAAAGAGCCTCTTTACGGGACCAGAAGGTCCATTGCGCCAGACCGTATCCGGCGGCGTCGCGCACGAAGTTGTCGTAGGTGCCGCTGTCGACCGCCTCAGTATACTCGGCGTCGGTCATCTTTAGTTTCTTCTCGTAGGAGTCTTGGAGGTTGTCAGACCGAAACACCGATTCGGCGTAGAGGTTCCCCATCAGACCCGCGACGCCGTAGGGGTTCCCGATCCGCTCGGCGAGGTAGTTCCAGATGATCTCCTCGTTGGTCGGCTCGGGAGCCTTCTTCTTTGCGGCGTTTCCCGCCGCCGGGAACCCAAGAAGGAGAGCCGGCAGGAGGAGCGCCGGAAGGAGGGAGACGAAGGCGCGTTTCAGGTTCGGGGCGGTCATCATCATTGGCTTCTGAGCTTTCGGGAATGGGGGTGAAACAGGATTCGGAGCCGGATCCCGATTATCGGGCGGCGCGCTTTCCGGCGCTCGGTTGTTTTTCCGACGCCGGACACAGAGCGATTCTACATCCTCTTTACGAAAAAATCAATGATTTCGAGTCGATTCTTCTTCGGCTTCCGCCGCCGTGATTTCATAAAAAACCACCGCTTGGGGACCGAGTTCGGCTTCCAGACGAATTTCCCCGTCCCGCGGCTCGAGCGTCTCTTCTTTCGGAGTCAGCCGTGCGATTTGGGCGTATCGGGGGCGGAGTTCTTTCTCGTACAGCGCCCGGGCGTTCGGGGCGGCCAGGGTGAGCGGGGAATCGAGCTCGGGGTCGTCGGGAGACCACTTGAAAGAGTCGTTTCCGATTCCGAACTTTTCGCGGTCCTTTTCCCATTCGGGGAAGAAGTTCACCGCGTCGTCCACCGTCCATGACGTAACGCGCAGCTTCTTTCCGGCGAGACTGGGAACCGAAATATTCAGACTCGCCCGTGCCGATCCGGCGTAGTCGTAATCGTCCTTGAAGTGATAGACCATCAGGCGCAGTGTCTGCGTGTCCGGCTCGTAACCGGCGACGGCGTCGAGTTCGACGCCGTCCGGCGCCGGTTCCGATTCCCGTTCGACCCGCGCCGAATACGCGCCGCGGAACTTTGAAAAGAGGTCGGCGACGAAATAGCTGACGGTCGGGATTCCGTGATAGGGTCCGGACGTCGAATAGCTCCACGACGAAATGTAGTCGATATCGGCGTCGACCGCCTGTTTGAGGAGCCGGGCGTCGAATGCCGCCTGATACGTTCGGCCGACCATCCGCTGGGTCAGGTCGTCCGCCGCCGTGCCGGAATGAATCCCGTAGAGTATTCGCCCTTCGTCGACGCCGTAGAAGAGGTCGGTCAGCCCGACTTCTTCGGCCCGCTTCCGGAGCCGCCCGACGATGACCGGAAGGGGATCCTTGGCGGGAACGCCCGGTTTATTGTCATAGAACGAGACGGCCATAAAGCGGATCCGCGTTCCCACGCCGCCCGTCTTGTAGTTCCGGCCCGCCGCGCAGTGGTCGAGCAGATCCCGTTCGTCCCAAAGCCCTTCGCTGCACGCCATCGCGTGAGCGCCGACGCAGACGTCCGGCCCGATTTCGGCGGCGAGGGCATCCACCGTATAGTCGTAGAGTTTAAAGTAGGCTTCCCGCGAATCTTCGGGCGTACCGCTTTCGGCTTTGAACCAGCCGGGATTCTCAAATTCGGTCAGCACGCCGAACCGCCACGAAAGGACCTCGTCCCGCCCGAACCGTTCGACCAGAGCGCGGGCCAGCGCGCGGACGAATGTTCCGTACACCTCATAATCGTCCGGCGGAAAGACGTTCGTTCGGAAATCGCCGTTCTGCCGCGTTGAGGAATACTTGGAAGGAACGCTGAACTTGATATGCGGCCGCGCGCCGAGCGCCAGCGTCTTGGCGCACGCGTCCAGAAGCGGCTCGAAATCGTAGTCGTCGAGCGTTTTCATATCGGCCGGGTCTTTAAACAGGTCGCGGTCCGGCGAACTGCCGGTCGCCTGCATGAACTGGAGGTACTCGACGAACGGCGTCAGATCGGCGCCGTCGGCCCGGTCCCGTTCGTTGGGGAGTGAAAGGCTCTGAAACATCCAGAGGTTGACGTTGCTCAGCTTGTTGCCGATCGGTTTGGCGGCGAGCTCGGCGGCGTCGACGTGAAAGACCGCCGAGGAGGTCTGCGCGGCGGCGGGGGCGGCGAGTCGGAGAAAAGCCGCCGCCGTCAGAAACAACACACAACAGAATATTTTTTTCGGGAAGCGCCGCATAGACGAACCTTTCGGGAGCTGGGAGTGGGGCGAATAACTTTTCCATTTTACCCGACGGAACCGTCGGCCGCCATCCGCTCCGATTCTCTCGAAATTGGGAAAAACATCATAATCCGGGAATGAAATCCCAGATTATTATGGTAATTTAGGATTTGAAGAGACTTCGGGGAACGGCGGAAAAAGAAAACGGAACGCCGGGCGTGCCGGAATGGTCCTTTCGAAAAACTCGCATCCGGGGGTGAATATCCGCCCGGTTTCTGATAGACTGTTGTAAGACCGGGTCGGAAAGATCCGGGTGTTTCCGTTTACCGTTTCCACAAAGGAGAAAACCGTTATGCCGTATATCGCCATCAAGGGAAAACCGAAAACCGCCGAAATCAGAAAGAATCTTGTCGAGAAGATCAACCAGGCACTTCTCGAAATCTGGGGCTGCCCGCAGGAAGCGATCTCGATCTCGCTCGAGGAGATCGATCCCGACAAGTGGGAGGAGACCGTGGTCAAAAAAGAAATCGAGCCGAACGCCGAGAAGATGTATATCATTAAGGGGGAAAAGAAGTATTAAACGGCGGTCGGTTTGCTCCGTTCTCCTTTCGAGACGATTCGGGGGAGAACGGACGGATCTCTCCATTTTGCCGTTTCAGCGGAGCAGACTCAGTTCGTCCAAAAGGAATTTCCGAATACCGATCGTCGAGATTCCGTCGTTGTTCCGTTGAAGGTCGATGTTCTCTTTGACTACCACGATTTTCTTAAACCCATCGTTCACCGCCCGCAGACTTCGTTCTTCCTGTTGTCGTTTTTTCGCGGACGAGACGTCAAGCGCGGACTGAATATAATATTGCTCGTCGCCAAGATTGGCCACAAAGTCAATTTCCAGCTGTTTCTTTGCCGTTTTGTTATTCCTGTCTTTCGCAAACTTTTCGATAATGCCGACATCAACCCTGTATCCGCGAATCTTTAACTCGTTGTAAAGAATGTTCTCCATAATGTGATTTTCTTCCACCTGACGAAAACCGATTCGCGCGTTTCTGAGACCGACATCTTCAAAGTAATATTTTGCGAGTGACCCGATATGTTTTCGTCCCTTCAGGTCGTAGCGAACGGCTTTGTTGATCAGGAAGGCGTCGATGAGATATTCCGTATAGTTTGCGAGCGTTTTACGGCTGATCTCTTTCCGTTCAGCACTCTTAAAAGTTTTCACCAGTTTCGGAAGGCTGGTCAGCGAGCCAACCGAAGATGCCAGGACGTTGACCAAATCACCTAGCTCTTTGCGGTGACGGATCTTATGACGTTCGATGATATCCGAAAGATAAACCTTCTGAAACAGGGAAGAGAGATATTCGATCTTTTCCTGTTTAGATCCCATCGCGGTGATCAGCGGCAGTCCCCCGTAGGTGTAATAGTCATTCCAGGCGTCGTCGGGTTTCCCTTGGTAGACGGAAGAAAATTCTCGGAACGAGAGCGGATAAACCCGAAGCTCAATGCCGCGCCCCCGAAACTCGGTGATGACATCCGAAGAAAGGAATCGGGAATTGCTACCCGTGACGTAAATGTCGGAATTAGGAAGATGGAGGAAGCTGTTAAGAACCTCTTCGAATCTCTCCAGGAACTGAACCTCGTCGAGAACGATGTAGTAGGTCTCGCCGTCAATAATTCGCCCTTCCACATATTCGAGCATTCGATACGGATCGCGCAGTTTCTCATTGCGAAGATCGTCGAGTTCGACTTCGATGATGTGATCCTCCCTCACCCCGCTTTCGACCAGATACCGATGAAACAGTTTGAGGAGAAGGTAAGATTTCCCGCAACGGCGGATTCCGGTGATAACCTTGATCAGGCCGTTTTTCTTCCATCGAATGAGCCTGTTGAGGTAGATATCGCGTTTGATTTCCATGACCTGTATTCCTAGTTCCCTTATTTTGGTGTGCCCACACCTTTTTTGGTAATAATTATAGGCTGAAAAGAGGGTAAAACAAGAGTGCCGTGCGGATTCTCAAAATTTTCAGCAAAAAAACTGCTGTTTTTAAGGCTGAATCGCTATTCCCAAAAAAGGTGTGGGCACACCTTTTTTGGGAATAGACGGCGGTTTGCCGGAGCGATTCCGCCTAATCGTCTTCCCGCTCGCCGATTTTGGTGCCGATCACCCAGGCGGTCGGGACGGCAATCGCCGCCAGGATGAGGGTCGGCACGAGCCGTTCGCCCATCGTGGGGTTCATGCGGATCAGGCCGGTGCCGATGAATCCGACCATTATGCTGAAACAGAACGCCATCACCGTGATCAGAACGCGGTTCTTCTTTCCCTGCGCGGTCAGCGGCGCGGCGACGGCGCGGTTCTTTTTCACTTTGACCGTTTCGGTCTCAGCGTCGGCGTCTTTCCCCTTCTTCTTCGACTCTTTCGCCGGTTTGCTGGAGGCGGGACGGACGATCTGCTGAACCGCGTCGCGCGGGTAATACTTGGCGATCGCCGCGTTCACCTGCGCCGGGGTGCAGATCGCGCTGCGGATCGGCATATCGAAAAGAACGCGGAGCTGTTCCTCCACGTCGAGGGAGAGGGGAACCGGCGAGGCGAGAATCAGCCGACCCATATCGGCCATGACCGGCACGAACGAATAGGAGCGCGCCATATTCGGGTCGATCTGAGGCGCGTAGTACTCGTCGACCGGAATTTCGTCGAGGCTGATGAACGGCAAGCCTTCCGATTCGGCAAACGCCAGCATGACCTGTTCCTGAGGCGCGAGCTTCTGCTGAATGATCGCCATGTGGAGATCCAGACCGACCGCGTCGGCGTAACTTTTCGCCTTTTTCAAATTTTCGGGTGTGACGACGCGGTTGCGAACCAGGATTTCGGCGAATGAACGGGACGGCACTTCTTCCGCAGCGTCGTCGGTCTTACGGCCGAGCGATTCGTCGTATTCCGCCTTTCGCTCCTTGTCGGTCAGACAGAGCATCGCTTTGGCCAGTTCGTTGAGGAGGTCCTGCGACTCGTCGATGTAGTCACCGGTCGCGAATTTACGGATATAGGCGTTCAGCTTCCTGTAGTGGTCGCGGATGATCGCGGTGTTGTCTTCGAACGTTTTCAGTTTGAGGATCTGGTAGAAGTTCAGCGGACGGTTCGTCGCCGAAATCTTCAGCCAGTCCCGATAGACGTCAAGTTTTTGTTGCGGCATGGCTCTTCTGGCGTTTCTCGCCGCGGCGCGTACGGCGCGCGGCGGCAGGTCTTTCCGAAACCGATCGGTTCGGAATTGCGGATACAAAAATGAGGGCGGTTCCGAAACCCCCTCTGCGATATTCCGATTCTATATCACGCGGCCGGAGCGCGCAAGTTCCCGGAGAAAAATAATCGTCGAACGGTTGAAATCGCCCTGCCGCTCGGTTAAAATGCGGAATAATAAGGGGGGCGTTTTAAAAATTTTTTGAGAAATACGGAGTATTCTGATGCTGAAAAAGATTCTCGTTGCGCTGGTCTGCGTTCTCCTCTTCCGGTCGGCTCCGGTCCGTTCCGACGAGGCGCCGGCCGCGGTTCCCGGAGAGCAGGTTCTCTGTTCGATCACTCTCTCCTACGCGAAACCGTTGGCGTTCGATACCGACGCCGAATTCAAGACCGACTTTGAACTGCCCTACTGGGTCTATCTGCCGATTTGCGATGCCGAAAAGACCGCCAAAGGGTATCCGCTCATCATCTTTCTGCACGGGTCCGAAGAACGGGGCAAAAACGAAGCCGCGCTGAAAGCGGGTCTGCCGCGCCGGATCGTGAAGGAAAAAGAGACCTGGCCTTTCATCACTGTTACCCCCGTCTGCCCCGTGAAGAGACGGTGGATCGAAATGGATCTGCGTCCGCTGGTCGAGCATCTGATCGCCGAATATCCGGTCGACCCGGACCGCGTCTACCTGACCGGTCTGTCGATGGGCGGGTTCGGCACATGGGACGCGCTTCTGAAAGACCCGGACCTCTACGCCGCCGCCGCGCCGATTGCCGGCGGGTGCGAGGCCGAATGGGCGCCGAAGCTCCTCGATATTCCGATCTGGGCGTTTCACGGTGAAGAGGACCCGACGGTCCGCCCCGCATGGAGTATCGATATCTGCCGCGCGATCGAGGAGCAGGGGGGCGAAAAGATCCGCCTCTCCCTCTTCCCCGACGCGGAACACGACGTCTGGACCCCGGCGTACAAAGACCCGGAATTCTACCGCTGGCTCCTGAGCCACCGTCTCAGCGACCGCGCTCCCGTTTCGAAGGGGGAATAAGCGTCTTTTTCCGCCTCCCCCCGCGTGTTGGGGGGGCGGTTCGGAATGGACTTTTTCCGGAAGATTGTGTATAATAACTAATGTCGTGGGTTTTTGATCGAAAGAAAACCCCTTTTCCGCTATTAGAAGGATTCGGGGGATAATCGTCTAGAGAGGCTTATCGCGCCGGGGAGTTGCGAGATCCGGCCGAAAACGGGGAGAGACCGCCGCTATGAAGAAACGAGTTTTACGTTTTGAATCGCTCGAAGATCGTCAGCTCCTGGCGGTGACCGCGGGACTGGAATTGCCGGTTTCCGAGCCCCTTCCCGCGCCGACCGAGGCCGCGCCCGCGGGGTATGCCGTCGGGGACGTTTATATCGCCTCGACGTTCGACGCC
>JAGCAH010000206.1 GCA_017652805.1 Thermoguttaceae bacterium
ACGAACGACGTTGTCGATACCGAAACCGACCTGGCCGGGTATCCGCGGATTGTCGGCGGCGTCGTCGATATCGGCGCGTATGAATACCAGTCGGGCGGCGGTCAGACCGAACAGCTCTCTGCGCCGAAAATCTCAACCGGCACCGGCGGCAACTACGTCTCCTTCGGCGCGAACCGGCATCGGATAGAGTGGAACACCGTTGAAAACGCTTCCGGCTATGAGCTGTCGTATTCCGCCGACGGCGGAAACACATGGATTTCGGTCGAAACCGCCGAAACCGCGGTGGTCGTCGGCGGCCTGACTTACGGCGCGGACGTGACGTACCGCGTCCGCGCGCTCGGGACCGGCCCGTTTGAGAATTCCGAGTGGAGCGCGGCGGCGTCGTTTACCGTCTGCCCGATGGATATCAACGGCGACGGCGACATCTCCGGCTCGGACCGAACCATTCTCGCGGGCGCGTGGCTCGCCGAAGCGGGGGACGAGGCGTACCGCCCCTACGCCGACATTAACGGCGACGGCGATATCTCCGGCGCCGACCGCGCCTATATCAGCGGTAACTGGCTCGCCGAGGCGGGGGACGACGGTCTGAATTATCCGCGCGCGGCCGCCGCCGACGTGGCGCTGGCCGAATACGCGCCGGGTGAACTTGACGCCGATCGGGACGTCTTCTGATTCCGTAGCGCCGGTGCGTACCTTAAAGGGGGGGAAGAGCTTTCCGGCTCTTCTCCCCCTTTTTATCCGCTCCCCTCTCTTTTTTCGAAAGTCGGCTCCTTGCGCGGTCGGCCCTTTTGTGGGAAAATACGGGTACGGTTTTTTGTCAGTTTCCCTTTGGTTAAGGTCATTGTCATGCCCGAAAAAGTGAAATTTTCGAATCGATGTTCCGAAATCGCCGGTGTGCCGGCCGCCGACCTGGCGCGCGAGTTCGGCACGCCCCTCTATGTCTACGACGCCGCGAAGATCAAAGAGCGGATCGCCGATCTGGCGATGTTCGACACCGTCCGATACGCGCAGAAGGCGTGTTCGAATATCGCGATTCTGAAACTGGTGCGGCAGGCGGGCGCGGCGGTCGACGCGGTCAGCGCGATGGAGATCCGCCGCGCGGTTGCCGCGGGATGGCCGGTCGCGGCGGAAAAGCCGGACGATCCCGACCCGATTGTCTATACCGCCGATATCTTTGACCGCGACGCTCTCGATCTGATCGCGGGGGAATATCCGGTACACGTCAATTGTGGGTCGATGGATATGATCTGGCAGCTCGGTGAGCGCGCGCCCGGCCGCGAAATCACGCTCCGGCTCAATCCGGGGTTCGGGCATGGGCACAGCCGGAAGACGAACACCGGCGGCGACCAGTCGAAACACGGGATCTGGCACGAAGACCTGATGCGCGCCATTGAACTGGCGTCGCACTTCGATCTGAAGGTGAAAGGGCTCCACATGCATATCGGGTCGGGAACCGACCTGAATCATCTCGCCTCGGTCTGCGAGGCGATGGACCGCGCCGGGCTTGCCGCCGGGCCGCGGATCCATGTGATCAGCTGCGGCGGGGGGCTGCCGGTTCCGTATAACGACGAGGGGGAGTACGTCGATCTGGCGGAATACCATCGGATCTGGCGCGAAAAGCTCGACCTTCTGGCGAAAGTCTACCGCCATCCGATCCGCCTGGAAATCGAGCCGGGCCGGTATATCGCCGCCGAAAGCGGATATCTGATCAGCGAGATCCGCGCGGTGAAAAATCAGGGGGAGAACCTGTTCTACCTGGTCGACGCGGGGTTCAATAACCTCGTTCGGCCGGTGATGTACGGCTCGTATCATCCGATTTCGGTCGTCGGCGCGGCCGAAGACGCGCCCGAGGCGGACGTGATCGTCGGCGGGCCGCTTTGCGAGTCGGGCGACATCTTCACCCAGAAAGAGGGGGGATACGTCGAAAAGCGGCGTCTGCCGCGGGCCGAAGTCGGCGATATGCTCGTCTTCGGGGTGGCGGGGGCGTACGGCGCGACGATGGGGTCGAATTACAACTCGAAGCCGCTCGCCGCCGAAGTTCTGATCGAAGACGGCACGCCGCGCCTGATCCGGAAACGGCAGACGTTCGACGACCTGACCGCCGGCGAGGTGTACTGATGCTCGTAAAACTCAAAACCTATTCGCTCCTCGGAATCGAGGCCGTGCCGGTCGAGGTGGAGGTCGACGTATCGCGCCGCGGGAAAGACGGCGTGACAATCGTCGGTCTGCCCGAAACCGTCGTAAAAGAGAGTACGCACCGCGTCTCGCGCGCGATCGAAAATTCCGGCTATACGGTTCCGTCCCACAGTATTCTGGTGAACCTCGCTCCTGCCGATCTTCCGAAACAGGCGGCGTCATTCGACGTGCCGATCGCGCTGGGCATGATCGCCGCCGGGGGAGAGTTCGATTCCGATTTCTTCGACCGGGTCGCCGTCGTCGGCGAGCTGGCGCTCGACGGGTCGGTTCGCGGGTGCAAGGGGGTTCTGGCGATGGCGATGGCCGCCGCCAAACAGCGGCTCCGCGCCTTTCTGGTGCCGTCGGTCAACGCGCGCGAAGCGTCGGTGGTCGAGGGGATTGAGATCGTGCCGTACACCCATTTGGCCGAGGCGATCGGCTACCTTTCGGGCGAACTCGAAATGGAACCGATCGCGCACCTGCGGGAAGACGAGTTCACGGAACTGACCCGGTACGACGTCGATTTTGCCGACGTGCGGGGGCAGGATTCCGCCAAACGCGCGCTGACCATCGCCGCCGCCGGGGGGCATAACGTTCTGATGATCGGGCCGCCCGGAACGGGGAAGACGATGCTTGCCAAACGATTCCCGACGATACTCCCCCCGTTTACGCTCGCCGAGTCGCTCGAGACGACCCGGATCTATTCGGCGCTCGGGCTTCTCAAGCCGAATCTGCCCCTGATCGGAACGCGGCCGTTCCGCGAGCCGCACCACACGATCAGCGTTCAGGGGCTGGTCGGCGGGGGGAGCCACCCGGTTCCCGGCGAAATCAGCCTGGCGCACTACGGCGTACTCTTTCTGGACGAGCTTCCCGAGTTCAGCCGACGTACTCTTGAAGTCCTCCGGCAGCCGCTGGAAGACGGACGCGTGACGATCGCGCGGGCGAACCACGTCGAGACGTTCCCTTCGGACTTCATTCTGATCGCGGCGATGAACCCGTGCCCCTGCGGGTATCGGAACGACACGCGGCGCGTCTGCCGCTGCTCGCCGCCGCAGATCGAACGGTACATGGCGAAGATCAGCGGGCCGCTCCTCGATCGGATCGACATCCACATCGAGGTGCCGCCGCTCGACTACAAGGAGCTCGCCTCGCGCGAGCCGGGCCGGTCGAGCGCGTCGATTCTGGAAGAGGTGATGCGCGCGCGTGAAATACAGAACCGGCGGTTCGCGCGAAGCAGGGCGCGGTATAACGCCGATATGACGCACCGGCAGATCGTGACCTACTGCCGGCTCGATGCCGAAGGGGAGCATATCCTCGAAAACGCGATGAGCGATTTCGGGCTTTCGGCGCGCGCCCACGATAAGATCCTCCGAATCGCCCGGACGATCGCCGACCTGGACGGCGTCGAACAGATATCGACCGAGCATCTGTACGAATCGGTCAGCTACCGCGCGCTCGACCGGAAACTCTGGAGCTGAAAGACCTGCGGCCCGTTTATTGCGGCGGAGCCGTTAAGACCCGATAAGGAACCGACTTGATGAACGAAGATAACACCCTTTTTACACCGCCCGAAAATCCGAATCCTCCTTTTCCCCCGTTCCCGCCCGGTGAAAACCGGTTCCGGCCCGCGGCGCCGGATCCGGAGTACTGCGGCGGCGTTTATCCGCCGCGCCGTGTTTCGTCTTGGCGGACGGTGAAACGGCTGTTCGTCTGGTTCGGGATTCTTGTTCTGATCTGTATGGCGGGGTTCTTCTTCCTTGGAGCGATCGCCCTTTTCAGCTCGGTGAAAGAGATCTCG
>JAGCAH010000207.1 GCA_017652805.1 Thermoguttaceae bacterium
GATCCGCTCACTGGACGAAGAGGAGGACGAGTCGGCCTTCTGTTCCGTGGTCGGGGAGAACGACGGGCGCTTTTTCAGTTCGGTTTCTACGGATGAGGTCGTCGCCCTTCTGGCGGTTCCGGAACCGGGCGCGCCGAAGAAACGGGGTCGCCGCCCGAAGCCGCGGATCCCGGGCGAAATGCCGGTCAAAAAGATCAATTCATCCGACGCCCTCTGGAGCGACGAAAAGGGGAAGAAAACCAGGCGGAAGATCGATCCGTCCACATGCGAGAGAGAGTACTCGGAAGACGAGGTCGAGTTTATGAATGCGCTTAACCTCTATAAGGATCGAAACGGCCGACCCTTTCCGACTTGCAGCGAGATGCTCGAGGTTCTTCTTCGGCTCGGTTATGTGAAGATGCCCCCGGCTCATGAGGGCGCGCCGAACGAGCCGGAGTTCGCCGCTCCGCTCCCCGTTCCGGCGATCGCGGAATACCAGGAGATCGCCGCCCCCTGGTGGCCAGAAAATGAAGTGGCGGTTTACGAAGCCTAGAAAAAGTTCCCCCTTGTAAGCGGCGACGGGACAGGTATAATGAACGTAGTCGTTTTGGAGGATAAGCGAATGGCTAGCGGCCTCATTGGAAATGAGGTGCCCTTAACGGGGTTGCGGGTTCGAGTCCCGTGTCCTCCGCTTCTCATAAGAGTTTGACGTCATTTTGAACCGGCGCGGTGATGTCTCTGTTTCCGCGCCATTTTTATGAAAAGAGAGGTTTCCATGAAAATCGTCGTCACTGCCGACCCCTGCGCCGTTCCGCTCAAAAAGACGGTCATTAAGTATCTCGAATCGCTCGGACATACCGTCTATGAGTGCGGTTCGACCGAAGAGAAAGAAGTTCCCTATTACGACGCCGCCGTGGAAGGGGCGAAGGCCATCCAGAACGGGGAAGGGGAACGGGGAATCTTCATCTGCGGTTCCGGGATGGGGATGTCGATCGTCAGCAACTGGTTCAAAGGGGTTCGCGCCTCGGTCGTCGAGTCGGTCTTTGCCGCGAAACTCTGCCGCGCCATTAACGACGCCAACGTCCTCTGCCTGGGAGCGCTTCTGCTCGGTGAATGGAACGCTCTGCGCGCGATCGACGCCTTTCTTACCACCAACCTGGGCGACGATATGCCCGATATCGCCGATTTCCTGAAAGAAGCCGCCGTGAAGGTTGAAGCGATCCGAAGCTGATCGGTTTTCTTAAAGGAATTTGTGGAGATGGAACCCCCGCGCCGGGGAGAGCGTAATGCTCCCCCGGCGCGGGGGTTTTTGTGGGGGTGAGGATTTTGGCTTGGGGTGGCTTCTGATGTTATGAAACCCCGGAGTGGCGGGATTGCTCTGCCCTAGTTGTTGACTGGGGGAGGGACCCCCCGCTGGATGGCGTGTTGGGTGTGATCTGTTTGCGCGGGGGGATTATGCGGTGGCTTCGGCTTTGATCTGGCGGGCGAACTCCCGGCCGAGTTCGACCGGAGAGTGCTCATCGTTGATCTCTTTGGCGATCGGATAGGTGAGGTTTTCGGTCGGAACCATATAGGTCGTCTGCGACGGGAACGCGAAGGAGACACCGAGCCGTTCGGCCAGACGAACGATATCGAGGATCAGCGCCTGACGCGCGCGGAGTTCGTCGTGGACGTTGGCGACCACGAAGAAGCAGACCATCTCGATATCGATCGACGAGGGACCGAAGTCGTTGACGCTGACGCGGATGTCGTCTTTACGGGTCACGGGGTGCTGCTCGATCAGCTGACGGACCCCCGCGACGAAAGCTTCGAAGAGAGGTACCGGCGTGTCGTATTGAAGACCGAGCGTCGTCTTGAATCGGCGCGACTGACGGCGCCCCATGTTGTCGACCACATCGGTGGCGAGCTGGCCGTTCGGGATCACGACGCGCGAGTCGTAGAAAGTTTTGATCGACGTCGAACGAAGACCGATCCGTTCGACCACCCCCTCGATACTCCCGACGATGATGTAGTCGCCGACGGTGAACGGCTGGTCGAGAAGGATCGTCATGCTCCCGAAGAAGTTGGCGATCGTCTGCTGCGCGGCCAGAGCGACCGCGACGCCGCCGATTCCCATTCCGGAGAGGATCCCGAGCGCCGAAATGCCGAAAATCTGAACGACGGCGATGATTGCCGAACAGATGACGAGGAATTTCAGGACGCCGGACGAAAGGTCGACCAGAACGCTCTTGACCTTGTTGACCGAAGTGTTCAGGCGGCGCTGGAGCCAGTAGCGGAAGATGTCGACCACCCGCAGAAGCATGAGCATGAGCATGACCACGCACAGGGGGTGGAGGATCACGAACGCGACGTGAAGAATATTCGGATGGATCGACATGCCGACCAGACCGCCGAACCAGATCCACGCCATTCCGATATACGCCAGCGGACGGAGCGCCCATTTGAACTTATCGGCGTAGTCATTTTTGTCGGTGCCGCGGAATCGTGTAAAAAGGAGAATGATCCACGAGATGACGACCGGGATGATCTTGGCAACCATAAGACCCAGAAAGAAAATCATTCCCAGGAAACACCACTGAAGGACGAGGATTCCGCAGAATCGGTGAAAGAAGACGTCGGGGAGCTTGCCGAAGACGGTGTCATTGAAGAAGACCGGTTTCTTGTCTTTAATCTCGTGATAAATGGCGGGAATGTCGGCGACCGACGAGGCACCGAACCGCCAGGTGCCGTCTTCGGAACGAACCAGCCGGATCGCCTTGTAGTTGTGGTCGGGCCAGAGATCGCACTCGTTCCCTTCGTAGGTTTCGGGGATTCCGTCGAGACTGAAATTGTCGAGCCGGATCAGGATCGCCGCCAGCTGGTGCGCGTACTCGAAACGTTCGGATGTGTCCAGTTCGGGCATCTGCGAGAAGTCGAGGCACCGGATCGCGTCGGGGTAGTTGCTCCGGCTGCAGGAACGAAAGAAGAAACGAATCGTCTGCTGGGGACCGGAGAGCTGTTTTAAGACGACGATTTCATGCGGATCGACCTCTTTTGCGGGCACTTCGGGCGCGGGAGGGGCTTCGGCCTGATCTTTTTCGGAAGATTCCTCGGCCGCCGGGACGGCCTGCGCCACCTTGGTGACGTTTACCTCGGCGGGAATGAAGACGTCTTTCGACTTCATTTCGTCGGGGATTTCGTCACTGTTGGCGATGACCCGCGGTGGAACGTCGATCGGATCGGCCTCGTCGGAGGACGCCGCGGTCTGTGGGGAGTGGTAGGGAATCGGGAGAGGAACCGGTTTTGAGGCGGTGGTCTGCGCCCGCGCGGCGGAGGTTATGATCGCGGCGGCGATCAGAAACGAGAAGAGAAACCGTATTCCAACGGCTTGTTTTGTTAATCGATCCATCGATGACCGCTCCCGTCAATGAGGGGAATGCCCGTTCCCGCCGAGGCCGAAATCCGTTTGGCCCTCCCGGACGGGAAAACTCGCGCGCCATTATAGGAGAAATCGCGTGAAAGGGGAACGCCAATTTTCCGCCCTCTGCGGGGGGTCGGGAAGGACGGAACCGCCCCGATTCGGGGAAAACCGTTAAACTGGGGGAAGAATGACCTTTCCGGTCGGAGAGACGGGGCGCCTGCCCCTTAATTTAACGGTTATGCCGATTCTGCGCGGATTAGGAACCGGGCAACCCCGATTCACCCCTGTATTTATGACCGAGCGAAACGGCGTGGAACGATAAAAAGATGACGGTGCGCTCCCGCCGGACGCGGGGCGCCCGGGAAGAGTCATCCACCTTCGATTCGGCATTTGTCCCTGACAGGAGTAACGAAATGAGGAATTTCTTCAGAGCTCGGAATAACAAAGATCAGGCCCGCCTCGGTCTCCTTACCAAAAAGCGCTTCTCATTGGAATCACTCGAGGATCGGCTCCTCCTGACCGCCGTGCCGAATGACTGGGGGCTCCTCGCCGAGGAGAGTTTTCCGGTCGATCTGACGGGGCAGGCGCAAGTCGGGTTTGAAGTTATGGTCGACGACGGCGGACGCGCGGCGCTCGGGTTTCTCGTTTCGGGGAACGGAGAAGAGAGTATCGATCCCGGGATGATCCGGATTCGAAACGCGTCGGGCGTTGACGTGACCGATTCGGTCCTGGTCAATTCCCGTCCCGATTATTCCCCTCAGTCGGCACTCTTCCTACTCGATATTCCGGACGGGGAATATGAACTGACCCTGACCGCCGAACCGGGAACCCCGGGGAATCTGACCTGTTCGGTTTTTATGCCGGGTGACCTGAACGGGGACGGGCAGATCAATCAGAAAGAGTACAAAATGGGGACGGTCTACGCCACCGCGTGGAACCTTGCCATGTCGGGGATTCCTTCGCTGGGGGTGATCGAGTATTACCTGGAAACGTACAATATCGATCTGACGGATTCTCGGAGCGTCTATAACGCCCGTTACGACGTGAATATGGACGGCGTGGTCGATTTCAGCGACGTGGACATCTTCCAACGCGGCTATTACCAAGAAGTTACGGTTTCGTTCTCCGATCTGATCGATCTCTATCCGAACAACCGCGGCGTGGAAACGAAAGAAGGGGAAGTCGGCTATTCGGACGCGGAAAACCCGTTGCTGCCCGATTCGTTCGTCGCCGAGAGGCAGGGGTATTTCTATACGTCGACCGGGTATAACGTGAGCCGATTCGAACAGATCGAAGCCGTTCTTTCGACCGGCGAGGCGTGGAGCATTGACTGCACGGATTTGATTTCGTTTACCGGGGACGGGCGGTTCGCTTTCGACGCGACTCCGGAAATCTTCGAATTTCTCGGTCGCGATCAGACACTGACTCTTTCGTTCGATTACTTTCTTGATGACGTGACGTTCGACGGGCTGGACATCGTTTATCATGACCTTCACGGCGGATCGGTCTTCGTTACCGTCTTCGGAGTGAACGATGCACCGAGGGGCGCGGGCGATTACGCGGCGCGCTACGATCTGCGGACCGGAGCGATGA
>JAGCAH010000208.1 GCA_017652805.1 Thermoguttaceae bacterium
AAATCGAGATCGTCCCCGAAATTCATTGATTACAGCAACATTAATAAAAAATTTTTAGTTGATGAAATTGTCTTTTGTCCGTTCGAAACGCCGATCGGTGTTCACCGCGTGTATGATTCCCGTCCGGATTCCCGTCCGGATTCCCGTCCGGATTCCCGGCAGGCCGCCCGGTGCCGCGTTCGAGTCGCTCTTTCTCCCTCCGCCCGCATCTGTCTTCGTTCCGATTCTTTTCAACCTGAGCCCGACAAGTTCAACGGACGCGCTTCCTCTTTTGAGATCTCACCTTTATCGGAGAAAGCCGCCCCGTCATACACGACTCGGCGGTCGTGAAATACAAAAAGTCCGCGCACCGACGGTTCGGTTCGATTGAAGAGCACCTCGCGGTCAAAAAGAAACCCCCTTCCGGCCAAGGAGGAAAACGCCGAAAGGGGGAACAAATCGAATCGGATGATTGCTTTCCCTGAGGAAACCGATTCGTTGTGTCAAAAATCATTCCGCCTGAGGAGCTTCGTCGGTGGTCACCGGTTCCGCGGCCGGGGCTTCGGCTTCAGCTTCTTCCAGATCGGCCGGCTCTTCCGCCTTAGCGGCATCGTCGGCCGGTTCGCAGGCGGCACAGGCGTTCAGAAGGTTCTGACCGCAGACCGGAGCGCACGGATCAACACATTCCGGAACGCGCGGGACGCACCGTTTCACGGTGCGGGTGCACTCTTTCTTCTCGAGGGTGCAGACCTTCACCTTCTTGGTCCGCGTCTCGGGAACACAGGTCACCACATCGATCGTCTTGGTTCGTTTTTCAGCCTTGTAGGTCGTCACGTCAACCGTCTTGGTAAAGGTTTCCGGCTCGCAGACCGTGTAGGTGCAGGTGCGGGTGCGGGTCTCCGGCACACACGTGGTGACTTCGATCTCTTTGGTGAAGGTTCGCGGTTCGCAAACCGTGTAGG
The DNA here is from genome assembly GCA_017652805.1 of Thermoguttaceae bacterium. Lineage (GTDB taxonomy): Bacteria > Planctomycetota > Planctomycetia > Pirellulales > Thermoguttaceae > RUG695. Next base: position 942 of record JAGCAH010000208.1, read on the forward strand.
TGCAGGTGCGTACACGCTGTTCCTGACGAATGGTGCAGACGGGAACCTTGACCGTGCAAACCACGGGGCAGCATTCGATCGAGCAGACCTTCTCGACGAAGGTTCGCGGCTCGCAGACCGTGTAGGTGCAGAGACGGGTTCTCGTTTCGGGACGATAGGTGACGCAGTCGACGGTCTCGACGAAGGTTTGCGGTTCGCAGACCGTGTAGGTGCAGGTGCGGGTCCGTTCTTCGGTCTGGTAGGTCGTCACGTCAACCGTCTTGGTATAGGTTTCCGGCTTGCAAACGGTGCAGGTGACCGTCTTGGTGCGGGTTTCGGGACGCATCACCGTCACTTCGTAGGTGTATTCCTCTTCGCGAGGCTGGCAGATCCAACGGCTGACTTCCTTCTGGATCGTTTCGACCGAAGGAACCCATTTCTTGACCGTCACGCTCGCCGGAGTCTCGGTGACGGGGGCGCAGGGATCGGCGCAGGCGGGAGCGCAGGGCTGGCAGGCGGGAACTTCTTCCTCGACCCACGAACCGGTGCAGACCTTCTGTTCGACAGTGTCCTTCACCTCGACGCGGTCAAAGACGGTCCGTTTGCAGGTCCGCTGTTCCTTGGTCGGGACGCAGACGGTATATTGAACTTCTTTCGTCTCTTCGACCGGAACCATGCGGGTGCACTCGATCTCCTTCTGGGACTGTACCGGAACGCAGACGGTATAGGTCTCTTCGCGCTGTTTCTGAACCGGAACCAGACGGGTGCACTCGATCTGTTTCTGGGTCTTCACGGGAACGCAGACCGTGTAGGTCTCTTCGCGCTGCTTCTGAACCGGAACCAGGCGGGTACACGGAATCTCACGCACAACACGGCGGGGAACCATGCGGGTGCACTGGACTTCACGGAACGAACGTTCGGGCACGCAGACCGTGTAGGTTTCCTGGCGCTCTTTCTGAACCGGAACCATCTCGGTGCACTGAATCTGTTTCGTGGTCGTCACCGGAACGTTAACGGTGTAGACTTCTTCACGTTCTTTCTGAACCGGAACGAGGCGGGTGCACTCGATCTCTTTCTGAGTCGTTTCGGGAACACAGACGGTGTACTCGACTTCTTTCTGGGTCGTCACCGGAACGTTGACGGTGTACTCGACTTCTTTCTCCGTCCAGACAGGAACATTGACCGTGTAGGGAACCTCTTCGGTCACGATGTCATACGCCTGGCAGCAGTCAAGGCCGAACGCGCAGTTCAGGGCGGAGAGCGAGGTCAGACCGCACGGCACGGGAGCGCAGCATTCGGCGGCGGGGGCAGCCGGGACGGCTTCGGCCGAACAGGAGGCGCAGCCGGCCATCACCTGGCCGCAGGTGAAAGCCGCCAGTGCGGCAAGGGTGAGCAAACTGGGGATGAACTTCATAGAACAAATCTCCCTTGCAAAAAAATGTGTGGAAAACGAACGCCCGCGTTCGACCATCGACCGCGCTGCGGCGCTCAATTTACTATTCGTAACTCGCGCAAACCGTCCGATTCCGGCCAGCGGAATGGCAAAAAAGAGAGCTTAGACACCCTGGAAGGTTTACGCAGAATGTCATTATAGAAAAAACGGAAAAGATGTCAAACTGTTAGAACGCGCAAACAAAGAAAATTTAAAAAATTTTTCCCAAACCGTCTGAACGGCATTTTTGATGCGGCCGGAAACAGGATCGAATAGTAATCTCGGCGTCGGCCGCCGCTCCGAAGCTGAAAAACCCCCTTGCGGGGGTTTTCCGGGAGCGATTCCTCTTTCGCCCGTGGCGGCGCTATTGCTGCTGATCCGGGCGGGGAGGGAGGTTTTCCTGAATGATACTCTGATTCGGCAGGGCCGACATATCCGCCGCGTTGTAGGGATTGGCCGCCGCGCTCTGGCTTATCGCCTGTTCCTGCGGGGTATAGGGGTCACCGAACGGCGCCGCGTTGCTCGGGATCGGCTGCATCGTCGTCCCGCCGATCGGCATCCCGTCGACAGGGATCGGCTGCCCGACGTTCTGGAACTGCCCGTCGGGCAGCGGCTGGTCGGGGAAGGTCATCTCGGGAAGCGCGGCGTTGCTGAACTGACCGGCAAACGGCGTCGACGAGAAATTCCCGTTGCCGTCATCGTAGAGGACGCTCCCGGGGCTGACTCGGAATTCGTTCCCCGACTTGTCGGTCACGGTCGCCTGTTCCGCGTTCGGATTCCACCCCTGCGCGGTATTGCGCATCATTTTCTGCTGCTGTTCGAACGCCTCGCGCTGCGCTTGGGCGTAACGAATCTGCTGAACTTCGATCTCGTAGGCGCGCTGATGCTCCTCATATTCCCGCTTCGACATCCAGATCGGCCGGGGCGGAAGCGGAGGAGGAAGCTCAAGTTCCTGCTTCTGACCCTCTCCCTGCTGATTGGCGTAGGCGGGAGCGTTCCCGGCGTTCGTGTAGTCGGGCAGACGGTTGCCGCTGCCGTCCTTTCCGGTAAAGACGCCCAGTCCGTATCGGAAGATCGGGTTGACCGAAAGCTGGTGCGGATCGGTCAGCTGCGGGCGCGCCGCCTGCCGACTTTCGCGCTGCGCCTGACCGACGACGTCGGTCGCGCCGGACGACTGCGCCGACGAATTTACCGACGAGGTCTTATCGACAACCGAGTCGCGCATATCGCGCCCGGCGATTTTCTGTTCGTTCTCCGGCTTCGGATCAGACCACGCCTGAATCTCGCCCTTCTTTTCGGACGGGGGGACTTCGGCGACCGAAGTGCCGCCGCCCGCCGCGGTCGCGAACGAAAGGGGTTCGTCGAGCGTGTCGAGCCACTGGGTGTTCTCTCCGCCGTTTTTGACGTTGCTGACCGTCCGCAGGTAGAACGGCTCGACGTCGTTCTCACCCGCCTCGAACCAGTAGCCCGCGCCGTTGATATCGATGTTTTTCGCGCTCTCCGAAACCGGGGTCCACGGTCCGTCGGGGGTCGGCGCGCGCTCAATCGTCACGTTCCCTTCCGACTGACTCATCCCGCACTGATAGGGGGCGAACCAGGTGATCGACAGGGCGGGCTTGCCGTTCGACGACGACGTGCCGCGCTGAATCTTATCGATCTTGCCGGGATACGGAACATCGGCGATTTCATTTTTCGACGGGGCGTACGGGTCGGGCGCCGCGCCGTTCTCGTTCAGACGCGCGGTGAGCGCGTCCCCGCCGGCGGAGGTCTGCTGAACCGTCCCGTCTTTCTCCGTCAGGCTCATGAGCCCCTGAACCATCCGGTCTCCCCCCCCCGTCGCCGCGTCCGCGGTGATTCCGCTTCCGGTATCGATCAGATACTTTTGCGCGCGCGAGGCGGTGTGGGTTCCGTCCTGATGGATCAGGTGGAGCGCGAAATAATACTCGCCGTCGCGCGGCGCCTCGAACGGGAAGGCGTCGTTATCGGTCACGGTGCGCATCGGGCCGTATTCGTGCCAGTTCCCCCCTTTGTCGTCGGAATAGAGGAGTCCCTTCGAGACGACCGAACCGGCGTCGTACGCCGTGGCGGGGAACGGAACGGTGATATTTCGCCGATTCAGCGTGATCGGAGGGGTCTGCGGAATCACGACGTCGACCAACTGCGTCTCTTCGTCGGGAAGAGTCTCTTCGAGCGAACGAAGCTTGATCGGCGCGGGGTCCCGCTGATAGTAGACTGTACTTTTATTGCTGAATTCGGGCTGATTGTTTATAATGGGACTCTGAGCGTCGGTCGCGCCGGGAAACCCTGCGGCCGAAAAACAGAAAAGAAGAGGAAACGCGAAGATCCACATTTCCTTCCTGCTCAATCCTTTGACGTCGGTTCGTCTGTCCATAACGAAGACTCCTTAAATTCCGGATGACACCATCCGTTGATAAAGATGTTCTTCGTAGGAATCGGAAGGGTCAATGCCGAACCTGACTGTTATTTTAAAATTTCCCAACATAGCGATCGTGAGGAAAGATCGAGTCAAAGCGGTCGTTCCGTTTGTAGCGATTATAAGGATAACGTCTATGTTCAGGCGCGGTTTTCGTCGGTTGTTCCGGATTATTTCGGCACGAGACCCCCTCGCCTTCTCTTTCGGCGCCCCTTCCCCCCCTCTGACTGCCGGACGTTTCCATTCGCTCTTTCCCTGCTTCGCGTCGTTCCCCCTTTTCGCCGCTCACCACCTGGACGCCGCCAAAGTGACCGAGCTCCTCCTCTGGATTCTGGCATTCGCGACCTATGTCATTCTGGGAGTGGTCATCCTGATCCGGATCAGCCGGAGCGTTAAAGAGAGGCGGAACAACAGTTTCGACTACGGGAGCGAAACCGAAATGTTCCGCGACCTCTACCGAAGAAAGCTGATCTCTCCCGAAGAGTACAATAACATCCGCCTCCGCCTGCGCAACCGTCTTGTCGGCGAGGTTCTCAATCATAATTCCGTCCCTTCCGACATGGAGGCGGAAGACGCCCCGCGCAGCGAAGACCTCGAAAACCGTCTCCGCCTGACGGCGCTCATGGAAGCGAAAAAGTTCCGCGGGAACGGCATCGTTTCAGGCCGCAAATCCCCGTCTTCCCGTCCGAAATCGCCAAACCTTCCGGACACCGAGGAGTTCGCCAAGACGCGCCCGCAGTCTTCGATGAGGGAAAAACCTGACGTTCCCCCCGTCATCGTCTATAATCCCAACCCCTCCGCGGCGGAGAATGTCCCGGGCGCAAACGAGCTCGAAGAGGACCGTCGGCGGTTTCTCCCGAAAACCAACAGTACCCTCCCCCCTGTCATCTCCGGCGATTCCTCCTCCCTTTCCGGCTCCGAAGAAGACGCCCCGAGCGGCGAAAAGTTTGAAAAGACCCGCGGCTAGCCCACAATTATCACGTTTCACTCCCGACGCCCCTGCCGATTATTCCTTTTCTGCCGATCGGAAAGAATAAAAGAGACCCGCCGCCGACGGCGGAAAATCCCCTCCCGAACTGCCGATATAGTGCCAGGGTCTGTGTCGGCCGGCAGACCGTTTCGACGGAACGCCTCCCTCCGGTTCGGAAGGCGTCCTTTTTCACGTTGCCGTTAAGGTCAAGATATGTCTTCCGGACAAAACTTCCCCCCGATCGGTCCGGGTCCGGGCGTCCGTCCCAACCTCTGCTCTTTCTGCGGAAAGAGCAGCGGCGAGGTCGGTACCCTGGTCGAGGGGATCAACCGGTCCTTTATCTGCCGGGAATGCGCCGATCTCTGCCAGGCGGTCTTCCGCCGCCAGCAGAAAAAACGGTTCGGAAACCAGATCGCCTGGCACGTTCCGACCCCGCGGCAGATCGCCGCGCGGCTGAACGAGTATGTGGTCGGTCAGACGCTCGCCAAAAAAGTTCTCTCGGTCGCGGTACACAACCACTACAAGCGCCAGCTCTTCTCGGAAAGCGTCGGCGGCGTCCAACTCGATAAATCGAATATTCTCCTCCTCGGCCCGACCGGCTCGGGAAAGACTCTTCTGGCGCAGACGCTCGCCAAGATCATCGACGTTCCCTTTGCGATCGGCGACGCCACCACGCTGACCGAGGCGGGCTATGTCGGGGAAGACGTCGAGAATCTCCTCCTCAAACTGATCAGCGCCGCCGACTACGATATCGAAATCGCCCAGCGGGGGATCATCTACATCGACGAGATCGATAAGATCGGCAAACGAAACCAGAACGTTTCGATCACGCGCGACGTCTCGGGGGAAGGGGTTCAGCAGGCGCTTTTGAAGATGCTCGAAGGGACGGTCGCCAATGTCCCGGCGCACGGGGGCCGAAAGCACCCCGAACAGCAGTATCTGCAGATCGATACCTCGCGGATCCTCTTCATCTGCGGCGGAACCTTCGTCGGGCTCGAAGATATCATCCGTCATCGGGTCGGCCGAACGCATATCGGATTCACGGCGGGCGAATCGACGATGACCGCGCGTGACGAAGCGTATCTGCCCCGCGTCACCCCCGACGACCTGAGTCAATTCGGGATGATCCCCGAACTGATCGGCCGACTCCCCGTGACGGCCGTCCTCGACCCGCTCGAAGAGGAGACGCTCGTCCGGATTCTGCGCGAGCCGCGCAACGCGCTGATCAAGCAGTACAAGCGTCTCTTCCAGATGGAAGACGCGCATATCGACTTCACCGAGGAGGCGCTCCGATCCCTGGCGCGGCAGGCGCTGGAGCGGAAGACCGGCGCGCGCGGACTTCGGAGTATCACCGAAAAGCTCCTCCTCGACGCGATGTTCCAGCTCCCCGACCAGATGAAAGGGTGCCGCTACGTCATCACCAAAGAGATGGTCGAAGAGAAAGAACCGATCCGCCCCCTCCCGTACAACGCGGTGATCAATCGGATCGCCTGACCCCTCCCCTTTCCCCGACCGTCCGGACAGGTCGGGGGCGAGTGAAAAATCGGGTTTCCCCCGGTCGGAACTCGTGCTATAATAGCGTCCGGGCGAATTGGGTGAACCTGTGAACTTTCAGCATGTCCCCCTGCCGCACGACAGATCCGCAAGAAAGAGTTAAAAGAGAGTGTTTAAATCCCGTATTCGCGCCATCAGCAGTCATATTCCGAGCGGTCGGCTGACAAACGACGAGTTGATCGCCCGCTTCACCGGATGGACCGCCGAAAAGATGGAAAAGAAACTCGGCATCGTCAGCCGCCCGATCGTTGAAGAGGGGCGTACGGCTGTCGATATGGCGGTTTCGGCGGGGGAATCCCTCTTTCAAAGCGGGGTCTGCCGACCGGAAGATATCGACTTTCTCGTACTCTGTACGCAGTCGCCCGACTATTTCCTCCCTTCGTCGTCGTGCATCGTTCAGGAGAGGCTCGGTATCCCGAAAACGTGCGGCGCGTTCGACTTCAACCTGGGGTGCAGCGGCTACGTCTACGGTCTGGGAATCGCCAAAGGACTCCTCGAGACGGGCCTGGCGCGGAACCTTCTTTTGATCACCAGCGAGACGTACTCCCGCTACATCAACGCCGACGACCGCGTCAGCCGCCCTCTTTTCGGCGATGCGGCAACCGCCACCCTCCTTTCGGCCGACGCCCAGGCCGACCGCCTGCCGATCGGACCGTTCCGGTTCGGCACCGACGGAAAAGGGGCGGATCTTCTGATCGTCAAAGCGGGGGCGCAGCGCCACCCCGCCACCGCCGAGACAAAAGTTCCGAAAGTCGATATTCGCGGAAACTACCATTCCGACGAAGAGATCCAGATGAGCGGACCGGGAATCTTCAATTTCGCCATCGACGAAGTCCCCCCGCTGATCGAACAGATTAAGGCCGACTGCGCCGAGCTGAACCTGTCGGTCGACAGTTATATCTTCCACCAGGCGAACAACTATATGCTGGCGCGACTGCGTGAACTCTGCGGTCTCGAAAACGAACGCTACTACGTCAATATGCGCGAGCGGGGAAACACCGTTTCGAGCAGTATTCCGATCGCCATTCACGACGCCGTCAGCGAAGGGTTCATCCGACGGGGCGAGTCGACCGTTCTGGTCGGGTTCGGAGTCGGTCTCTCGTGGGGCGCCTGCCGGATCGAACTCGACGACAACCTGGTTCTGACCGACTAGAGATTCTCCCCTTCCGCTTTCCGTCGGGCGCCGCGTTCCGAAAAGGAGCCGCGGCGTCCGTTTTTTTGTCCTTTTCACAGAATAGATAAAATAGAGAGAATTGATAGTTAAGGTTCTTTCAGTTTGAGTTCATCTTCTTCCCCTGCCGATGTACCGCAAAGGTGTGTTGTTCCGCCGTTTCGTTGGCGGCATCTCCGACATTCATCGAATCAAAGGCACAGATATGAGAGTTTTTCTTTCCGGTCTTTTCGGGATCGCGATCGTCCTGGCCGCGGCGGCGGGTCTTTCCGCCCAGAGCTTTTCCGATTATCAGGTCAGCGGGAGCGTCGCTCCCTCGTACGAATGTCCCGAGCCGTATTACGGCGGGTATGTCGGGGGAGGTTACGGCGGGGGCGTTTACGCGCCGGCCACACCGATCTTCGGTCGCTACTCCCTCTGGGACCGAAGTTCAAGATATCGAACCTACCCCGGAGGCCTGGCGCCGTACGCGCGTTACGAACCGATCTTCGGATTTATCCTGCGAGACACAGGGAGTGCGAACCCCTATCAGGGAGTCGACCCGGACGTGAACAATCCGTACGCCGGTTACACCGTCACCCGCGGGCCCCGCGACTTCCTGATGAAGAACCCCCCGAATATCGGTCCGTGACCTGGTTTGTCCGAAAGGTGAAAACCGCTTGAAGCGCCCGATCAATCCGGCACGCTTCAGGCGGTTTTTCTTTTCCCCCCCTCATTCCATGCCATCTTGTAAAGTTAGATAAGAAAAACAATATATTCGTATTGTTGATTTTAAGAAAAGGGGATAGAATTTCTCATTGAGCGCGGATAGGAATGATGGAGACTCTTAAATTTCGCCGATAAAGGCGAAAATGTATCATCCGCCCCGGCTGGCGCAAGCCGAAAAAAGGGCAAGTCGTTTGAAACCAAGCGGTTTTCCGACGGATGAGAATTCAGCGCAGGACGCCACTGACGAGCGAAAGACAATGCATTTTTCCCTGATCGACAAAATTGACGTTTTAGAGCCGCACAAGAAGATCGTGGCCACCAAATCCCTTTCCCTGGCCGAGGATTACCTTCAGGACCATTTCCCGAAATTTCCTGTCATGCCGGGCGTGCTGATGATCGAGGCGATGACCGAAGCCGCCGCGTGGCTCGTCCGCCAAGGCGAAGACTTCGCGCACAGCATGGTTCTCCTGAAAGAGGTCAAAAACGTCAAGTTCGGTCAGTTCTTGCAGCCGGGTCAGACCCTGACCCTGACCGCCACGCTGGTGAGCGAAGACGACGATACCGCGGTCTTCAAGGCCGACGGAAGTATTGAGGGGCAGTCGCGCGTCCGCGCGCAGCTGGTTCTGACGAAATACAACCTGGGGGACAAAAACCCGAGTCGAAAGACAACCGACCGCGACGTTATCGACAATCTGCGCAAACAGTTCAACGTTCTCTGGCGAGGAACCGAAACAGGCAAGTAACGCCGTTTCGTTTTGTGATATTTTTCAATTCACAGTTTGAAAGATTCGGAAGGATAGTTTTATGGCAAGCGAACAGGAAATTTTTGAACAGGTCCGTGAAGTCTTGGTTGACGCACTGGCAGTAGACGAAGATGAAGTCGAGATGGGGTCGACCCTGGTCGACGACCTGGGGGCGGAATCGATCGACCTGCTCGATATCGTTTTCCAGCTTGAGAAAAAGTTCGATATCAAAATCAACCGCGGCGAGCTGATCCCGACCGAAAAACTCGACGATCCCAAATACGTCCAGGACGGCAAACTGACCGCCGACGGTCTGGCGATGCTCAAGGAAGCGCTCCCGAGCGCCGATCTCGAAGCGTTCTCGCAGAACCCGGTGATCCAGAACCTCGCGAAAGTCCTTTCGGTCAAAGACCTGGTCTATCTGGTCGGCACCAAGCTCGGCTCCAAGAACGACTAGTTTTTCTCCTTAGCGGGCGCGCCGACAACGGTGTGCCCGTTTTTTCTACGGGAATCGTCGAGTCGGATCGTCCGTCCGGCTCGATCTACGCGGAGGTGACGAATGCGTTGGTTTTGGATGGATCGGTACACGGTCTTTGAAAGCGGCAAGCGCGCGCAGGCGATTAAAGCGATCACGCGCTGCGAGGAACATCTTTCGGATCATTTTCCCGCCTACCCTGTCATGCCGATCGCGCTGGTGATCGAGGGGATGGCTCAGGCCGCGGGCGTGCTGATCCACCAATACTACAACTTCACGAAAAAGATCGTCCTGGGAAAGATCCCCCGCCTCGCCTTTACCGATGTTGACCTTGTCCCCGGCGACGTCTTGGTTTATGATATCAGTGTCGACTACATCCGAAGCGAGGGCTCCATGGTCTCCGTTCAGGTTCATCGAGGCGGAAAACAGATCGCCGAAGGGGCGATCGTCTTCGCCCACCTGGGTGAAGAATACGCCGACCAGGCTCTCTACGGGGCCGGCGATCTCGACAATCTGGTTCGGGCGTTCGGCGTCTTCGACGTCGGGGTGTCGGCAGACGGTGAACCTCTGGTTGACCCCAGTTTGACCAGGGAATGAACGGTTGGTTCCCCATTCACGGAGAGAAGGTTTCGCTATGAATCGTCGGGTTGTCATCACAGGAATTGGGCTGGTTACGCCGTTGGGCCATGAAACGGAAACCGCCTGGCAGCGCATCTTGAACGGAGAGTCGGGCGTCGCGCCGATCACCCTTTTCGACGCGTCGAATTTCCCGACCAAAATCGCCGCCGAAGTCAAAAACTGGGGCGATATGACCCCGTATGGCGAAAAGAACGAAGACTGGGTCGGTCGGGACCGCCATATCTCGTTCGCCATCGGCGCCGCCTACCAGGCGATGAAAGATTCCGGTCTTCTCGACGCCGACTATGACGCGACCCGTTTCGGCGTCTATACCGGCGCCGGCGAGGGGAAACAGGATTTCGATCTTTTCACCAAACTGATCACCGAGGCGCTCAGGCCGGACGGCTCGGTCGACGTCGGTAAGTTCGTCAACAAGGGGCTTGAAATCCTCAACCCGGTTCGGGAAATCGAGCAGGAACCGAATATGCCCGCCGCGTTCCTCGCCGCCAAGTTCCGTCTGAAGGGTCCCAATATCAACAACCTGACCGCCTGCGCCGCAAGCGCCCAGGCGATCGGCGAGGCATCCGAAATCATCCGCCGCGGCGAGGCCGATCTGATGCTCAGCGGCGGCTCCCACTCGATGATCCACCCGTTCGGCGTGACCGGATTCAACCTCCTGACCGCGCTGAGCACCCGCAACGATGAACCGACCCGCGCTTCCCGCCCGTTCGACAAAGACCGCGACGGCTTCGTCATCGGCGAAGGGTCGGGAATGGTCATCTTAGAGGAGCTCGAGCACGCCGAAAAGCGGGGCGCGAAGATCTACGGCGAACTGATCGGCTACGGCTGCACGTCCGACGCCTACCGGATCACCGACATTCACCCCGAAGGGCGCGGCGCGGCAAGCTGTATGCAGATGGCGCTCGATACCGCCGGTTTGAAGACCACCGATGTTGACTACATCAACGCCCACGGGACGAGTACCGGTCTGAACGACCGCGTTGAAACGCTTGCCATCAAAAAAGTCTTCGGCGACCAGGCGTATAAAATTCCGGTTTCGAGCACCAAGAGCGAGACGGGCCACCTGATCGCCGCCGGCGGCGCGACGGAAATGATCTACTGCCTCCTGGCAATCCGCGACCAGATCCTCCCGCCGACGATCAACTACGAGACGCCCGATCCGAACTGCGACCTCGACTACATCCCGAACGTCGCGAGAAAAGCCGACGTCCGCATCGCGCTGAGCAACAACTTCGGTTTCGGCGGCCAGGACTGCACACTCGCGGTGCGGAAGTTCGAATAAACGATGCGCGTCGTCGGAATCGGCACGGACATCACCGAAATCGGTCGCGTCGAACGGATGATGAAAAAACACGGCGAATTCTTTCTTCGCCGTGTTTTTACGTCGGCTGAAGCGCGCTACTGCGATTCGGGAAAGAAAAGCGGCGAACGCTACGCCGCCCGCTGGGCGGCGAAAGAGGCCGTCATGAAAGCTCTCGGCACCGGCTGGAGCGAAGGGGTCGACTGGACCGAAATCGAAGTTCTGCGCGACGCCGCCGGGCGTCCCACGCTGAACCTGACCGGCGGCGCCAAAAAAGAGGCTGACGCGCTCGGCATCACCGACTGGCAGATTTCGCTCTCTCACTGCGAGCTTTACGCGGTCGCCTTTGTCACCGCTTCGGCACCGGAATAGATTCTCTTTCCGTCCCCTCCTTTCCCCCTCAAAAAAGCGTTTTTTCTCCTTTCACGACGGTTTTTCGAACTGTTTCGGCGTCGGCTCTCTCTTTTCAAAAATTTTTGCGGATTTTTCGATGCCACCCTGTTCACAGGGTGAAAACTGTGCTAAAATATTCCCTATATCGGGTCTCTTCCGAAAGAACGCATACCCACCGACACGCGCGGTTTTGGGTCCGTGTTCTCTTGGGGGGCGAACCGGATTCGACCGGGCATGTGAAGTGACGGGCTGCGTGTCGTGGTTGGTCAGCGGGCCACGTTAAAAGCCGACTATAAAATTAATTGCCAACGAAAGTATGGCTATGGCTGCCTAAGAAAAGGCAACCCCGATTACGAGTCTTCGCCGAAGAGATGAGCTAATCGGACGTCAATTTCGGATCGTCTTTCGTCACGCCGAACACGCGAAAGATTAAATTCTGTTTTCGGACCGCCTGAGGAAGACCGCCGCCGGGTTCGGGCTTCGACAGGTTAAACTCAAACAGGCCGGATACACACGTAGACGCTCCCATGGAGCTGTCACGGGACGCGGGTTCGATTCCCGCCGCCTCCATCCCCGCCGGGGGGAACCCGGCACATTTCTCTTTGCGGGATCTCCGTTAAGAGTTGCGTTATTTTGAAAGACTGTTTTCGCTGCTCAGGAAGTCTTTTGGAATTTCGATTACCCTGAGCACAAGAAAGATGTGGATCTATGAAACTCTATGTCGGCAACCTCTCTTTCAAAACGACGGAAGAAACGTTGCGCACAGAATTCGGTCGATTCGGCACGGTAAAATTTGCCGATATCATTGTTGACCGCGAAACCGGGCGTTCCAAGGGGTTCGGATTCGTTGAGATGCCGAATGATGAAGAGGCCAAAAAAGCGATCGAAGCCTGGAATGAAAAAGAGCTCGACGGCCGGCCTCTGCGCGTCAACGAAGCTCGTCCTCGCGCTCCCCGTCCGGGAGGGGGAAACTTCGGCGGCCCTCGCCGCTATTGATAAGACACCTTTGTCTTTTCACCCTCATTCAAGATGTAACGAAACCCCTTGTCCCCAAGGGGTTTTTTCATAGAGTTTCAGAAAGGATTGGACCAAATGACGCTGACCGGCGGCTCCCGACGCGACTTTCATCAACACACCGAACTCAGCGCGCACCTCAAAGACGAGACGCGCCGTCTTCTCGAACTGGCGGTCTGGGAAGATAACGACCGGCGCGGCGATATCACCAGCGCGGCGCTGGTACACGGTTCGGCGTCCGGCCGTGCGCATGTCACCGCGCGGCAGACGGGTGTGGTCGCCGGGGGGCTCCTCGCACCGCTGGTTCTCGAGGCGATCGACCCGCGCCTGGTCTGGGAACAATTGTGCGCCGACGGCGCGAAGGTCGACCCGGGCGGGACGATCGGCGTTCTGACCGGGCCGGTTCGTGAAATGCTGACCGCCGAACGGCTCCTTCTGAACCTGATGGGACGCCTCTGTGGAATCGCCACGCTCACCGCCCGGTATGTGGAAGCGGTCAGGGGAACCGGCGCGCAGATTTACGACACACGCAAGACGACCCTGGGATGGCGCTACCTCGAAAAATACGCGGTCCACTGCGGCGGCGCGCGAAACCACCGAAGCGGTCTGTATGACGCGATCCTGATCAAAGACAATCACCTGGCGTTTACCGGCGAAACAGGACTCACCCCTGCCGACGCGGTTCTCCGCGCCAAAGAGTACATCCGCCGGTTCGCCGACGCCTCGGGAAATCTCCCGCTGGTCGAAGTGGAAGTCGATTCCCTCGACCAGCTCAAAAACGTTCTGACCGCCGCGCCCGATATCGTTCTGCTCGACAACATGCCCCCGGAGATGATGCGCGAGGCGGTCGAAATCCGTCGGGCCGCCGGTTCGAACGCTCAGCTGGAAGCTTCGGGCGGGATCAGCCTCGAGACGGTCCGCGCCGCCGCCCTTTCGGGGGTCGACCGCGTCAGCGTCGGCGCGCTGACCCATTCGGCGATTTCGCTCGATATCGGGCTCGACTGGAACTAGCCCCTCTCGAAGATTGACGATTATTTCGGCGTCCGCGCTCAAAGCGGCTCTCTTCCGGTGAGCTGGCCGATAACTTTTACGGGGCGCCGCGCGGGGGCGGCGCGCTTTCGCCGAACCTCTCTTTCCCCCCATCGTTGACCCATGGCGCTCACTCCGGAAGAAAAGATCGAATCGACCCTGCGGCGCGCCTCGTCTCTGATCCGGCGCGTCGATTTCGGCGCGGCGTTTTTCACCGCCGCCGCTACGGCGGTCATTCTCCTTTTCCTGGGAATTCTTTTCGATCATTTCCTTCCGGGCGGAATGAGCCGGCCGTTCCGCCTGATCTACGCCTGCACCGCGGCCGCGATTTTTCTCGGGGTGGCGGTCCGGCGTTTCTTCCCTCTGCTGCGATATCGGATCAACCCGCTCTACTCCGCCTCGAAACTCGAACAGGCGCACCCGAATCTGAAAAACGGGCTGGTCAACTGGCTTCTGGTACGCGGCGCGAAAAAGTCTCCGTTCGACCGCCCCTTTACGCGAAAGACCGCCGAGGCGATCCCCTCCGACGCCGCCTCGGACGCCGTCGATATGCGTCCGCTCGTCCGTTCGGCGTTTTGCTTCATCGGCGCGCTGGTTCTCCTGTTCGTCTATCTGGTCGCCGCCCAGCGGAGCTGCTTCGTCTCGGCGGCTCGCGTTCTGATGCCGACCGCCGAAATCGCCCATCCCCAGAAGATCCGATTCCGCGAGATCCGGCCGGGGAACGCCCAGGTCCGCCGGGGCACACCGGTCACCGTCGAGGCGGAATTCGACGGCGCTCCGGGGAACGAGGTTCGGCTCGTCTACTCGACCGCCGACGGTCGGCTGACCGACGCGTTCCTTCCGATGGAGTCGGATACGGGCCGGATCTTCCGCGTCCGCTTCCCCGAAACGGGGGGCGGGGTTCAGGAAGATATCCTCTACTCCATCCAGGTCGTCGACGGCGGGAAAGCGGCGGCGCGTTCGGCGGAATACCGTCTCGCCGTCCTTCCGCCGCTGAAAGTCACCCCCGAAAAGATCATCTGCCGCTATCCGGCGTATACCGGGCTCGGGGAACAGACGTTCGAAGGGGAAGGAGATATTGACGCGTGGGAGGGAACCGAAGTCACACTCATCGCGCGGAGCAACTACCCGCTGGCCCGGGCGGAATGGATTCCCGACTTCAAACGCCGCGAGGGGGTGAAGATGACGATCTCTCCCGGCGACCCGACCCGCGCTGAAGTCAAACTGACCCTCGAGGCGGGGAAGTACGCCTCGTACCGCCTCTGGTGCGTCGATACCGGGCAGAACAGCAGCCTTCCCGACCCGGAAGACACACACGACGGAATCCCGAGCCGATCGATCACCGTTCGAACCGACCCGCCTCCGGTCGCGGTCTGGAACGAGAATCTCACGGGCGCGGCGCTGAGCGTCGCCGAACACGGTTCGCTCCCCCTCTCCTTTACCGGCACCGACGAAAATTTCGGTCTGGTGCGCGCCGAACTGGATATCGACTGGTACCGCGCGGCGCGTCCCGCCGAAAAGAGGCCGGTCACCGTCGACCTGACCGGCCGACTCAATCGCCCGGGAATCGACCGGCGCGCGCCGCAGGTCATCTCGTGTGACTTTTCCCCCGCCGCCAACGGGATACCCGCCGGCGCGACGGTGGAATGCCGCGGGGTTCTCTTCGACAACCGGGACGCGGAACCGGGCCGGGGCGAGACGGAAACGCTGACCTTCACTGTTACACGGGACGACGAATCTCCCGCGTCCGGCCAATCCGATTCCAGCTCCGGCGACGGCGGGGGAGAGGGGAACGAATCCTCGTCCGGCTCCGAATCGAACCGGGAGGAATCGGCAAATTCGGCGGGAAGCGGCGATAATCCGCAATCCGACTCGGCGGGGAAGAATCCCGAAAAGAACGACTCGTCCGAAGGCGGCGCGTCGCAGGGGGAATCTTCGTCCGACTCCGGCTCCCCGCCGCCTGCCGAAAACCAGCCGCAGGGGGGAGAAGAGGATAACGCCGAAGGAACCGGCGAAAGCGCGGGCGAGGCGGCCCCGTCCGGCCAGGGGGGCGCCGAGTCCGGCGCCGCCGAAAGCGACGCAAGCGGAGAGTCCCCCGAAAACGCTTCCCCTGGCGACCGGCGCGGAGGACGGGAGACCGACGCGGCGGGTCAGGCGGGCGGCTCTTCCGCTCCTTCGGAGGACAAGCCGGAAAAAGCGACGCAGCCGGGCGGGAATCCGATCGATCCCGAATCGGACCCGGCCGACGCGTTCGACGCGATCCTCGACTTTTCGGGACTTGAGATCGACTCGGCTCCCTCCGACGCCGCGCCGCAGGGGCGGGGAACCGGCGTTTCGTCTCCCGAGACCGAAAAGAACGCGGTCGGCCTCTCTCCGGAAGAGCGGGAAAAGATCAAGCCGGCTCCCGGCGATCCCCCGGACGGCCCGCGCCAAAGCGACCCGTCGGCGAGTGAAATCCCCGCCGACGCCTCGCGGGAAAACGGAAAGGTCGATCCGAATACGCGCAATTACATGGCGACCACCGGCCAGGGCAGCGAGGGAGCGCAGGTTCCCTCCGACGCGCAGATCCGGCCCGACCCGAACCTCGCGCCCGACCCCGCCGAAACGCCTGGTGGTAAAGAGGGGTGCGAATTGACTTCCCCGTCGGCCTCGGGGGGGAAAGAAACTCCCGAAACCGGCGACGGGACGCCGAACCGAAACGGCCCGGCGCCCGAGACGCCCCCCTCGCCCGGAGGGGACGGCGGCGCCCTCCCGACCGCGGGAGAGGGAAATGCCGACGGCGGCTCTCCCTTTTCGGGAGGGAGCGGTTCGGCGTCGGGGAAAGAACGGCAGGGGGAAGCGGCCGCCGCCGACAAGGCGAACCTCGAATATACACGGAAAGCGACGAACCTCGTTCTGAATTACATCGACGGCGAGCTGAAAAAGGGACCGAACCCGAAACTCCTCGACCGGCTCGGCTGGACCGAGGAGGAACTCCGCGCCTTCCACGAGAAGTGGTCCGAAATGCGGGCGCGTTCCGGCGAAACCCCATCGGGCGGGCGGCGATACGACGAGGAACTTCTCGACTTGGGACTTCGTCCTAAAGGAGTGCGCCTTTCGGGCCGCGATCCGAGCCGAAAAAGCGCCGGCCCGGCACGAACCGCCGACCGCGTCGAACCCCCCGCCGACCTGACCGACCGGCTCCGGGAGTACAACGACGCGATCAGCCGGCGTCCGAAGGGTGAAAACGCCCCGGTTAACTGAGATCATCTCGGAAGAGTCCCTCAAAATCGGGGGAAAAAAGACGGAAAAACGAATCGGCGGCGCGGCTGTTTTTTCAATCGGTTTTATTCTCTGTTTCATGTTTTGACGGGGAAAACCCGCTTTTTTGTTTTTTCTTTTTTGATTTTTCGGTCGGTGGGGGGAGATTGAACCCCTTTCCGCTTCCGCCATAACCCGCCTTACCGCTCGGGACGAATATGTATTACATATTTCAGGCGGATCAAAGGAGTATCACGCCAAAACGCGAAAGGAGTTCTTGATGAGTCTTTTTCAACCTGTTCCCTTGCCCGTTTGCCGAGACCGTCTATGACGCCGCCCGCGCCCGCGCCGACGCGGATCTGCTAAGAAGCGAATCCGAGATGGCCGAACAGGAGGAGAAAACCCCGGACACCCCCGGCCGTTCGCCCCTCTCCGGAACCCTGACTCCGGTTATGACCGAACGGCTGGCGGGATTCTATCTTCTGGAGCTGGCTCGACTCTGCAACAATCCGTCGGCTTACGATGAGGTCGTTCGAAAAATGTTTCCGCGGGCGATTGACCTTCGCGGCACGTTCACGCCGCGCGGCTCACAAAGCAGGGCGGCGTAACACAGACTCCGGCCGGATCAGCGGACCTGTCCGTTCCGCGGGGGATAGTACGGGGCGGTCCCGCGAACCGGCGCGGAAGACGGCATCGTCCCCCGCTGAGCGACGCGGTAGCGCGCCGCCCCCTGCGGCTGAGATTGTGTTGTTGGCGGAAAATACCCCCCGTTGATCATCGGCATCGGGTCTTCGGGACGCTCGGCCTGGCCGGTCGGAAAGAGGGTCGGGCTCTGCTCGGGGGACGGTTCGACGCTCTTTTGGTCGAACGGAACGGGAGAGGATTTCGCCTTTCCCGATTCCCCCAGACGACGACGGAGGCTGGCGTTTTCGTCTTGCAGATACTGAATCTCAAAGTGCGCCCGGTAAAGCTGATCCTCGAGCATTCGCGTCTGGTCGACCAGGAGCGCTTCGTTAATCGCGTACTCTTTCCGTGTCGGGCCGCACCCGATCAGAAAGGCGAGGAAGAAGAAGACCGCACAAGCCCGTAAGATCTGTTTTGTCATCCCTGATACTCCGCGTTTTGCGCGTCTTCATGACGCGCCGAGTCTGAACTTCGCACTCCGAGGGTGTTTTTTCGATAGAGGCGCGTCCGAAATCCGGGCGCGCCGTCGGTCGGCCGAATCTACTTTTTCGGCGCGGGAGCCTTTTCAATAACCCGGTCGATCAGGCCGTAGTCGCACGCCTCTTCGGCCGACATGAAGCGGTCGCGGTCGGTGTCGCGTTCGATCTGATCGAGCGGTTTTCCCGTATGCTTTAAAAGGATTCCGTTCATCTTCTCTTTGATCTTCTTGAATTCACGGGCGTGAATCAGGATCTCTTCGGCGGTCCCTTCCATCCCGGCCAGCGGCTGATGGATCATGATCCGAGAGTTCGGCAGGGCGAACCGCTTTCCGGCGGCCCCAGCGGTCAGAAGAACCGCCCCCATCGAGGCGCACTGCCCGATGCAGTAAGTCGCCACGTCGCAACTGATATACTGCATCGTGTCGTAGATCGCCAGCCCCGCGGTAACCGAGCCGCCGGGAGAATTGATGTAGAGGTGAACGTCGGCGTTCGGGTCCTCGGAATTGAGGAAGAGGAGCTGGGCGACAACCGCGTTCGCCGACTCGTCATTGACCTGAGTGCCGAGAAAGACGATCCGGTCTTTCAGCAGGCGGCTGTAAATATCCATCGCCCGTTCGTCACGACCGTTCTTTTCAATCACATAGGGAACGTACATATCCGGAAAACCTTTTTGTTTTTTGCTTTCGATGAAACGCGCCTATCCGGGCGCGGTTGACGGGAAGACGGCCGAAAAAGTCACTCCTCTTCGGACTGCGTCTTCTGCGACGTGAGGACTTCGTCGACCAGACCGTACTCTTTCGCCTCCTGAGCCGTCAGGTAGTAGTCGCGGTCGGTATCCTTGGCAATCTGTTCGGCCGACTTGCCGGTGTGTTCGGCGAGAACCTGATTGAGCGTTTCGCGGTCTTGAAGGATCTGCTGCGCCTGGATTTCGATATCCGAAACCTGGCCGCTCACCCCGCCCCACGGCTGGTGGATCATGATTTTCGAATGGGGGAGCGCGAACCGTTTCCCTTTGGTTCCCCCGGCCAGAAGAACCGCGCCGCCGCTTGCCGCCAGGCCGACGCAGTAGGTGGCGACGGGACAGGAGAGAATCCGCATCGTGTCGTAGATCGCCAGCATCGCCGAAACCGAACCGCCGGGCGAATTGATATAGAAGTTGATATCCTTGCGGCGGTTATCGCTCTGAAGGTAGAGGAGTTTCATAATCAGTTCGTTCGCCGAACCGTTGTTGATCTCCCCCTGGAGAAAGATGATCCGGTTATCAAGAAGCAGATCGCCGACGGTCATATTCCGCTGGCGCTGGTAATCTCCGTACGCGTTTTGCGGCGCGCCGTACGAATTGGGATTGAATGTCGTCATATGTCCTTATCTTTTAAAGTCTCTATACCTGATCGGCGTGGATGGCTTGCGCGTGAAAAACACAAAATCGACCCGAAAGCTGGGCTTATCAGAAGGGCCGGAGATCCGAAAAGGAATCACTCCTTATTTTTACCTTTTTCCCCGTTTTCGGCAAGAGGAATTTCGGTAAAAGGAGCGGCGGGAACGGGAAAACCGAGAAAAAAGCGGAAAGTACCCGAGGGCACTTTCCGCCGCGTCATTTCGCTGAAAGAAAGGGATCAGTCTTTCTTCATCTGAGGTTCGTTGGCCGCTTCGCGGGCGGCTTCTTTCGCCTCTTCTTCGGTCACTTCGGGAATGTCGGTTTCGACTTCGTCGCTTCCGGCGGCGCGGTCCAGAGCTTCGTCCTTTTCGGATTTCATTTCATAGGGGACGTCTTTGAACTTCGCTTCGGCGAGAATGAGGTCGATGACCTTCCGTTCGATGATCTGGTTCCGGAGGATATCCATTTCGCCCGCTTTTTCAAGCTGGGAACGAACCCGGCGGGGGCTCTGATTCGACTGAGCCGCGATCAGGGCGATTTCGGTATCGTAATCGATCTGTTCGTCGGTGACGTTTTCATTATCGGCGATCTTTTCGAGGATGAAATGCTCTTTCAGCGCCTTGGCCGTCTGCGCCTGGCTGTTCTGACGAAGGTAGTTGATCTGCGAGGCGATCTGCCCTTCCGAGAATCCGCTGCGGCGGAGTTCCAGGATCGCGCGCTGGAGTTCGCGGCGCGACTGGCGTTCGAGGAGCGCCGGCGGGAGTTCCCAGTTGGCGCCCGCGGTCAGGGCGTCGGCGATCTGGGTGCGCGCCTGCTGGCGCTGTTCGTGGTCGAGCTGACGTTTCAGCACGTCGAGAACGGCGTCGCGGAAATCACCCATCGACTCGAAACCGCCGACTTCGTAGATGAAATCTTCGTTGACTTCGGGCAGTTCAAGAACCTTGACCGCGCTGATCACAAACTCGGCGTCGATCTCTTTGCCGCTCAGCTCTTTATTGGGGGTATTTTCGGTCAGCTTGACCTTGGTCGTGCGGACGTCGCCGGGACGGACGCCCTTCATCAGCTTATCGAACCCTTCGATAGCGCCGTCGTGGAACGAGAGGGTCGGACGAATCCGGATCGTTTCGCTGTCGGCCGAGGAGATCGTCTTCCCTTCGCGGCTGAAAGTCAGCTTGGTCACGATATAGTCGCCGACCTTGGCCGGCTCGTCGGTCTCAACGAGGACGCCGTTGTTGTTCCGGAGAATTTCGATGGCGTTGTCGATATCAGCGTCGTTGAACTCGCGGGTCGGACGGTTGATCTTCAGACCTTTCCAGTTCGGGACGTCGAAGACCGGACGAACTTCAATATCGTATTCGTAAACGAACGGACCTTCGTCGGGAACGACGACCGAGCGGACGTCGAGTTCCGGCTCGCTGATCGGAACGATATCTTCGGAATCGTTGACCTGGGCGAGGGAGTCGAGGAGGAGCCCCTGCTTAATGCGGTCTTTAATTTCGTTTTTGAATTTCTTTTCGATGACTTTGCGGGGAGCCTTCCCGACGCGGAAGCCGGGAACGATCGCCTTCTCACAGAAGTCGTCGACTTCGCGGTTATAGTACTTGGCGACTTCGTCGGCCGCGACGGTCACTTTGACGTGGCGCTGGCAGGAGCTGACTTCTTTGATATCAGCCTGCATGTCGAGTTTGACAGCGTCGGTTTCGTTAAGGTCGGCTTGGATGTTTTCGGATTCAGCCATGTGAGTTCATTCCGGTTTGACAGGGTCCAGAGGTAAACAAAAAAACCTGAAGCGAAGATCCCAAATCCACCGACTGAGAAAAAAAGCCGTTTTTGATGAAAACGGCTTTTGACTGAACCGGATTCAGAGGGAGCCCAAAGGCAATCACTTCAGGTTCACCAAAATTGAAGCTGTAACTCACTCAGGGGAAAACCGCGGGCAAACGCCCCGATTTTGAAACGACCACGCCCGGCGAAGTCACAACCGGGCAACCGGTAAGACTGCCTCAAAAAAAAGAGCGGGCGAAGGGATTCGGACCCTCGACAACAACGTTGGCAACGTTGTGCTCTAGCCTACTGAGCTACGCCCGCAATATTGGAAAACCCCTTGGCCATAGGCCTTAGAGCCAACCAACAGAAACGATTATAATCGACTTTTTTTTCAAATCAAGGGGGGAGAACCCGCGCAAAAAAATTTTTTTCCGAAACGGGAAATCCTTATTGATTCCCCCCGGTTTTTGGGGTATATTTAGAGTACGTGTGTTTCTCTGAGGATTCGTCTCAGTTTACTGCCGAAAAGCGACAGCGCCCGAACAACAGTCCGGCCGCGGCAAAGGGATCAAGACAATGCTTGTGAAGTTGGACATTCTCGACGGTTCGACCCTTCGGTTTTCCAAAGTTGTCCACCTTCCCTGCTCGATCGGCCGAAGCCGCCTCTGCAACATCTCGATCGTCCATCCTCTTGTCAGCCGCCAGCACTGTGAAATTTACGAAGACCACGGCGTGGTCATGGTTCGCGACCTCGGCTCGATGAACGGCACCTATTACAAAGACGCGCCGATCCGCCGTTCGGTTCCGATCCCGTTCAACGACGGCTTTATGATCGCCTCGCTCCATTTCGTGATCAGTCCCGCCGACGTCGAACCTCCGGCAAAAGAGCCCGATTTCGCTTCGCTCGAGTCGGAATCGGGAAACGATCCGGAAGACCTCTCCGATATTTTCAAATAAATTCTCTTAAAGGTTCCTCTTCGGGAAAAGACTCTTTTCAGAGGGCGTTTCAATAGTTCGTCCGGCGCTCTTTCGCCGGCGTGTTTCGGAAAAGTTCCGGCTCGCCGCGGGATTGAAAAGTTTTACTTCCTTTCCGACTCGTCGGAGAGAAGTTCGTCTTTGACCTCATCGGGAATGATCCATGCGGGACCGAAGAGAGCGTCGAAAATCACAAGGAGGTTCAGCAGTCCCGCCGAGGCGAGGAAGATCGTTCCCATTTCGAACCAGGAATGGAGATGGAGAAGAATGGTGTTGAGCGTGGGACGCCCCGGAATGGAACCGGCCGCCGAGAAGGCCGACGTCGCCGGCGGGGCGAACGCGCCGTTCCACAAGGGAGCCGAGCCGTCGCGAACAGCCGAAGCCTGCAGCAGAGCGGGAACGGCGACGGTCGCGTTGAGCGCCTGAGGAATGAAGTAGAGACGCCGATTCCCCGGCTCCCACTGGCAGTAGGCGTTCTTCGCGAAACGAAGAACGCGGGGCGCCGACGCGTCTCCGGTCGGCGCGTTCCCCGTCTCCCAATAGGATCCCATCCAGAGCCCGGCAACCAAAAGCGAGGTGATCGAGCAGAAAAAAATCACCCCCTTGGCGACACGCCCCTGGTAGAAATGCCCCAAACCGGGGCAGAGCCATGCCAGAAAGGCGGCGAGCCACCGGTTTTTCAGGGGAATCTCACGGACTTCGTCCAAGGAGGATGATTCCATATTCAAGCGACTTTATTTCAAAGTTACTTCTTGAGAACCTTGCGGACCTCTTCGAGCTGACCGGCGCTGCCGAGCATCTGATTCTTGTGAATGATGTATTCGGCGTAGGCGGGCATGAAAACCTTGCCCGGCTCGCGCAGGTCGAATTTTTCCGGATGGTCGCGGAAGAATTCGCGGTGGATCGCGCACCAGACCAGGCGGCCGTCGGTATCGATATTGATCTTGGTCACGCCGAGTTTGGCGGCGGGGAGATACTGCTTTTCATCGACGCCGCTGGCGTTTTTCATGGCGCCGCCGGCGTTGTTGATACGGGCGACCCATTCGGCCGGAACCGACGAGGAACCGTGCATAACGAGCGGGAAGTTCGGTTTCACTTCATTGACCGCCTTCTGAATCTTTTCAAGAACGTCGAAGTGCAGACCCTGTTTGCCGCTGAATTTGAACGCGCCGTGCGAGGTGCCGATCGCGACCGCCAGTGAGTCGACGTTGGTCTTGTCGATGAATTCCGCCGCCTGGGCCGGGTCGGTCAGTTTGACGCTTCCGACGACGTCCTCTTCCACACCGCCGAGCTGGCCGAGTTCGGCTTCGACGACGATATCTTTGGCATGAGCGCGGTCAACGACGCGCTTAACGATCTCGACGTTCTTTTCGAACGGTTCGAGCGAGGCGTCGATCATCACCGAGCTGTAGAAACCGCTGTCGATGCAGTCGTAGCAGACGTCTTCGGTGCCGTGGTCAAGGTGAACGGCGAAGATCGCTTCCGGGAAAACTTCGTCGGCGTTTCGGATCATCCCTTCGAGGAAGCGCTTGTCGGTATAACCGCGGGCGCCGCGGGAGATCTGGATGATGAACGGGGCGCTGGCGGCGTTATCGCAGGGATCTTCGTTTTTGGCGGTTTTCCCCAGATTGCCGCGGAAAAGCCCGACGATCTGTTCCAGGTTATTGATGTTGTAGGCGCCGATAGCGTACTTGCCGTAAGCCTCTTTGAAGAGCTCTTTGGTGGTGACGATCATGGAAATTCCTCCTGGTATGGAAAGTAACGTTCAGATGCGCGGCTCGCCCGAAACAGGACGGACCGGCCGTTCATAAAGGCCTCCCCCGAGGGGAGCGCACACCCCCTTATTATACCCTTTCGGCGATTTCCTGCAAGCGCGGTCAGCCCCCGCCGCGCCGGGCGCGCTTGACACCCCGCCGACCGGGACTTATCATGGTCAGAGGGGGTGAAATCGTTTTTTCTGTTTTTCGTTTTCCGAGAG
The DNA here is from genome assembly GCA_017652805.1 of Thermoguttaceae bacterium. GTDB lineage: Bacteria > Planctomycetota > Planctomycetia > Pirellulales > Thermoguttaceae > RUG695. Next base: position 25,284 of record JAGCAH010000208.1, read on the forward strand.
GTTTCGGTGGATTCGTACAAGAAGATCTTTCGAAGTTACCGCTTTCGCCAGGCGCTCTTACGCTCGCTCGGATTCATTCCCGACCGGCTGATGACCTCGCTTCAGTACTATGTCAAACTGCATCGGCGGATCGACTGGAAGAACCCGCGGCGGTTCACCGAAAAACTTCAGGTCTATAAAACCTACTACCGCGATCCGCTGATGATCACCTGTTCCGACAAAGCCGACGTGCGCGAATACGTCGCCCGGCAAGGTCTTTCGGCGATCCTCAACGAGGTCTATGCCGTCTTCGACACATACGACGAAATCGACTTCGACGCCCTCCCCGATCGGTTTGCGGCGAAAGACACGCTGGGGGACGGCGCCGGCCACGCGGTGATCCTCTGCGCCGATAAGGAAAAGCTCGACCGCGCCGAATTCGAAAAACAGCTCCGCGCGTGGGTCGCCACGCCGCACCGCCGTCCTTCCGGCGGCCGCGAATGGCCCTACTATTCCGGAAAAAAACACCGGATTCTGATCGAGAAGTACCTGGACGCCGGTTCCGAAGGTCTGACCGACTACAAGTTCTTCTGTTTCGACGGCGAGCCGAAATACCTCTACGTCATGACCGACCGCGCCGGGGACGGCGGCCCGCGTCTGGGAATCTTCGACGCCGACTTCAGCAAACTCCCCTGCGCCCGGCGCGGGCGGCGCGGTCTAGACAAGCCGGCCGTCAGGCCCGAAAACTACGACGCGATGCTCGACGCCGCGCGCCGTCTTTCGGCGCCGTTCCCCCACGTTCGGGTCGATTTGTACAACCTCGCCGGAAGAGTCATCTTCGGAGAGCTGACCTTCTATTCCGGAACCGGCTACATGGCCTACGACCCCGACTCGTTCGACTACACCCTGGGCGAGGCGTTCCGGCTCCCCGAATCGATACTCCATCGCGGATAAAAGACCCTCGCGAACAGACCGTCGCGAAACATCAATAAAAACGCTCCCCCTGAAACGGACGCCGCAGTATGCGGCAGGCTTCAAGGGGAGCGTTTTCATTCTACGGATGCGACCTCATTACCGCGCCGAAAGGTCAGAACAGATCCGAGTCAACGTCAGGCTCCGCCGAAGCATATTCGGCAAAGGCCGCGTCGGCGGCGCGAAGCGCGCGGGGATAGAGCAGATCCGCGTCCCCCGCCTCTTTCGTCCAGTTACCCCCGATAAACTGACGATCCGGGCCCGAAATTTCGCCGTCACCGTTGATATCGGCATAGCTCTGATAGTTGTCGTCCCCATCTTCGGCAAGCCACATCAGCGCGACAATCGAGCGGTCGCCGCCCGAAATGTCACCGTCGCCGTTCACGTCCATCGGGCAGACGTTGAACGTCTTGGTGCCGCTCCACGCCGAATCGGTATAGGAACCGGTTCCCAGCGCGCGGACGCGGTAGGTCACGTCGGCGCCGTAGGTCAGACCGGCAATCACCGCGCCCGTCCCGGTCGTCGAAACGCTCGTCCAGCTGCTCCCGCCGGTCGAGTACTGAACCTCGTATCCCGAAGCGCCGGCCACCGCGCCCCACTGCAGATAATGCCGGTTCGCCCCGCAGGAAATATAGATTCCCCGGCTGCCGGACGTGATCACCGGAGCGCCGAGCGGCGTCAACGAACCGACATACTCATGCGCGCCGATATCGACGACCCCACCGACAATCCGCGGATTTCCGGCAATATCGAATTCCGTTTCGACCGCGTCGTTCGTACCGGCATCAATCGCCGCGCTCCCCGCGGCAAGCGAAAGGTCGAGCGTGTTGGCATTGGTCAGTACGCCCGATTCGTCAAAGACAGGGGCAACGACGAAACCCGGGTCGGAACCGACGATATTGTTGCTCCCGGAGTAGGAACCGTAAACATCGTTACAATTACCAGCATAGTTGAGAGAGATAATGGTATTTGTCAGCGTAAGCGTGCCATAATTGCAAATCCCGCCGCCGTCACCGTAAATCCCGCCGCCCCAAACCGCGGTATTCCCAGAAATCGTCGAATTCGTAATGGTAAGCGTGCCTCCATCGTTGAAAATCCCGCCGCCGTAATAAGAAGCGGTATTCCCAGAAATCGTCGAATTCGTAATGGTAAGCATGCCGGACCAGTTGTAAATCCCGCCGCCTTCACCATAATAAGCGGTATTCCCGGAAATCGTCGAATTCGTAATGGTAAGTGTGCCTTCATTCTCAATCCCGCCGCCGCCAGAAGCGGTATTCTCAGAAATCGTCGAATTCGTAATGGTAAGCGTGCCGTCGTTGCAAATCCCGCCGGCATCAGAAGCGGTATTCCCAGAAATCGTCGAATTCGTAATGGTAAGCGTGCTGTCGTTGTAAATCCCGCCGCCACAAATCGCGGTATTCCCAGAAATCGTCGAATTCGTAATGGTAAGCGTGCCTTCATCATTGAAAA
>JAGCAH010000209.1 GCA_017652805.1 Thermoguttaceae bacterium
GCTCCGGTCGATCTTTTCACCGGCGATATCGCCGATTTCGGGGAACTCGAAGGAACGCTCAAAAAGGATATCCGCAAGTCGCTGAAGCTGATGTCCCGTGAAATCCAGATGGGCGTCGCCTCGGCCCAACGCGCAATCTTTGACGCGCGGATTCATCCGGGCGACCTCGAACCTCTTCGCGTCGGCGTCTCTTACGCCTCAGATTACATCATCACCACCATCGCCGAAATTTCCGAAGGGGTTCAGTCGTGCCGTGGGGAAAACGGCTTTGACGCTTCCCTCTGGCCCAGCCGGGGAATGACCAAAATGACCCCCCTCTGGCAGTTGAAGTTCCTCACCAATATGATCACCAGCCACCTATCGATCCTGAACCAGTTCCGGGGCGTCGGGTGCAACGTCACCAATCGCGAAGCTTCGATCGGTGCGCTCGTCGGTGAAGCGGTCGAGATCCTCCGCCGCGGTCATCTCGATGTGATGGTCGTCGGCGCAACGGGGAGCCGCCTTCATCCGCTTCGGATCATTTCGGCCCTAAAAAACGAATCGGTCGCCGCTGATCCTTCTCTCCCTCCTCAGGAGCTAAGCCGCCCCTACGACCCGCGCCGCAACGGCTCGGTTCTGGGTGAGGGGGCGGGCGCCCTGATTCTCGAAACCGCCGAACACGCCCAAAATCGCGGCGCGCACATCTACGCCGAAATCCTCGGCGGCGTCAACAGCGCGGTCATTACCCCCGCGCCCGACCCGGTTTCGGGACGCTACTTTGAGTTTGAATCGTTCGATAACCTCAAAGAGTCGATGACGCTCTCTCTGCGCCGTCTTCAGGAAAAAGTCAACCGCCCGTTCGACTCGGTCGGGCATATCAACGGCCAGGGGGCCTCGACCCGTATTTCAGACGCGGCCGAGGCCGAGGCACTCCACACGGTTTTCGGTAAGGCAACCGAAACAACTCCGATCACGACGATCAAAGGACATACTGGGAATTCCGGGGCGGGGGGCGATACCGCCGACCTGATCGCATCGATCATGGCGCTCGAAAGCGGCAGCCTCTTCCCGATTCTCAATAACACAGAAGACGATCCCGCCTGCCCGGTTTTTCCGGTTCGGACCGACGGGGTTCCCGCGGGGGATTCGTTCATTAAAACCGGAAGTCATCCTTTCGGTCAGACCTCGGCGCTCTGGGTTTCGAAGTGGGAATCGTAAGCGCTGTCCCTTGACCTTTTACAAAAAACGATTAAACTTGAAGGTGATCCGTCAGGATTATGGTGGTCGTAGCTCAGTTGGCTAGAGCATCGGATTGTGGCTCCGAAGGCCGTGGGTTCGAGTCCCATTGACCACCTTTCCTTCTCACTGGGGGTTTTCCGTGAATATTGTCTTTGTCTCAAGCGAAGCCGCCCCGTTCGCTAAAACCGGCGGACTGGCCGACGTCTGCAGCGCCCTTCCGGTCGCCCTTGAAAAGCAGGGGCATCACGTCTCCGTCTTTATCCCCGCTTACCGCCAGATCTACGACGCGCATCTCCCGATCGAAACCACCGGAATCGGCTACTGCGTTCCAGTCGGCAAAAATGAGGTTTGGGGAGAAATCCTCAGGAGCACACTTCCGGGGAGCGACGTGCCGGTCTACTTCCTGCGGCACGACCGCTACTTTTTCCGCGACGGGCTCTACAATTCCGGCGGGGTCGACTACCAGGACAACTGCGAACGGTTCGTCTTCTTCTGCCGGTCGGTCTTCCGGGCGATTGAACTTCTCAACATTCCGGTCGATATCCTCCATGCCAACGACTGGCAAACGGGGCTCGTCCCCGCGTACCTGGCGACCCTCTATCAGAACGGCCGGGCGATCGGCACGCAAACCGAGCTGTTCGGCTCGGCGCTTGCCCCCCCGCAGACGCCGGAAAAAAGCGGCGACCGTTTCTGGGACAAGGTCCGTTCGGTCTTCACCATTCACAACATGCGCCATCAGGGCCGCTTCATGCAGCAGGAGATGGACCTAACAGGGATCGACTGGAAGTATTTCACCTTCGATAAGATGGAGTTCTACGGACAGCTCAACCTGCTCAAAACGGGGATCACCTTTTCGGACGCCATCACCACGGTCAGTCCCGAATATTCCAAAGAGATTCAGACCGACGATTTCGGCGAGAGTCTCCAGGGGGTTCTCCGCTACCGGAGCGAGTCGATCTGGGGAATCCTCAACGGGATCGACACTGCCGAATGGAACCCCGAAACCGATTCCAATCTCGCCGCCCCGTACAACGCCGAGACGGTCTTTGAAAAGAAACCGCTCTGCAAGGCGGCGCTTCAGCGTGAGTGCGGTCTTCCCGAATCGGCCGACACTCCCCTGTTTGGCGCGGTCAGTCGGTTCGACTGGCAAAAAGGGCTCGACCTGGTCGCCGACGTCATTCCCCATTTTGTGGAATCGCGCGGCGCGCAGTTTGTCATTCTCGGAACGGGGGACCCGCAGCTCGAAAACCGGTTCGTGGAATTGGCCGCCCGATATCCGAAAAACGTCGCGGCGCTGATCAAGTTCAGCGGCGCGCTTTCGCACCGGGTTGAAGCCGGGCTCGACGTCTTCCTCATGCCAAGCCGTTACGAGCCGTGCGGGCTGAACCAGATGTACAGCCAGCGTTACGGCACTCTGCCGCTGGTACGGCACACCGGTGGTCTGGCCGACACGGTAATCGGCGCCTCCGACGAGACGATCGCCAACGGTACCGCCAACGGTTTTATGTCCTACTGGGGAACGGCCGACGATCTCCAAAAGACCGTCGAGTGGGCGGTCCACTGCTACGATCAGAGGAAAGACGCCTGGCGTCAGATGGTTCTGACCGCCATGGCACTCGACCACTCCTGGACAAAGAGCGCCCGTCTCTACTCCGACCTCTACGAGCGGATCCAGATGCTCGGCTGAGGTTCTCTTTCCGTCGACGACAGACGCCAAACGGAA
>JAGCAH010000210.1 GCA_017652805.1 Thermoguttaceae bacterium
CGACGAGCCCTCGACACTCGAAGATGACGAAGAGTATCCCGAGGACTCTTGGATGATCACCGACTCGGAACTCGAGCCGAAGGGCGGCATTTCCGAACAGCTTGCCGAAGACGACAACGGCGACGAGTGGGACACCGAAGACGAATACGGCGACGACGAGTCGGAGGCCGAAGAGGAATCGGAAGTCGAGGAGGAGTCCGAAGTCGAGGAGGAGTCCGAAGCCGAAGAAGAATCCGAAGTCGAAGAGGAATCGGAAGTCGAAGAGGAATCGGAAGTCGAAGAGGAGTCCGAAGCCGAAGAAGAATCGGAAGTCGAAGAGGAATCGGAAGTCGAAGAAGAATCGGAAGTCGAAGAGGAGTCCGAAGTCGAAGAAGAATCGGAAGTCGAAGACGAGTCCGGCGACTATCTCGATGAGGAAGACGCCGTTGACGAGGATCTCTGGAACGAGGGGAACGACGACGAGGAGTTTGACGAAGAGGACGAGGAGAGCGGCGCGGAGTACGACGCCGACGATTCCGAGGAGGAGTATGACAATTCCGACGGGGACAGCTCCGAGGAATCCTGGGAAGACGACGACGAACTGGACGAATCGGACGAAGAGCCCGCGCGCGATTACGATCTTGACGAGGGACTGTCGCAGAGTCATTCGTCGATCAGCGCCGACGTTGACTACGACGTTTCCGGTCCCTCTCTGACGAGCGATGCGCCGGAACTCTCCGCCGACGAGAGTATTTCGCAGCAGACGCCCGCCAAAGATTTCGACGGGGACGACGACGATTTTGAATCGACCGCGGTTCCCGCCGACCAGGTGATCAGCGTCGAGGACGACACGCCGGAAGAGGAGCCGAAAAAGACCGGCACGTTTGAATTCTCGACCTGGAACGATTTCGTCCGATCCGATCAGAAGGACGAGACCCCCGCCGAAGAAGAGGCGGATGAGGAAGAAAAAGAAGAAAAGAGCGAGAACGACTTTATGCGCCGCTATTTCACGCGCGAGTCGGAAGAGGAGTTCTTCGAAGGGGACGATCCGGACGATCTCGACTGATCCCGCCGCTTTTCGAACGGCAGTGACGCGCTTTCATCTCGGGGATTCGGGGTGAAAGCGCTTTTTTATCCGCTCGGGGACGGAGCGATTCGGCTGATTCGGGTGGTAAAACTGTCCGTTCCGATTATAATGGAGAGTGAGATCGGGGCTCGTGGTTTCCCCGTACCGCTCAACCTCAAAAAGAATGAAACCGATGAAATATTCCTTCCGGCTGTCGGCGGCGCTGATCGCGTTTGCCGTTCTCCTTTCGGCGCGCCTTCTCTTTGGCGAAGAGACGGCCGCCGATCGGATCGCGCGACTGAACGCCGAGCGGATCGACTGGCTCGAAGACGTCTCGTTTCACACGGACTACACGTTTTCGCGGATCTCGGTTCACAGCGAAGAGGAAGCGAAAACGAAGGAGATCGGCGACGGGGATGTCGTGGCGAGCGGTTTTGTCTTCAAGTCGAAAGACAAGTGCCGTTTGCAGATTCTCTATCGAAACCGAAACGCCTCTTCGATGGACAAAGACGCCGGGTCGACCAATGCCGCCGAAATGATCGCCAACAACGACTACATCCTGACCTATACACCGCAGAATGGGGGCGGCCGCTCGCCGAGCGGGTCGTTGAACCGGGTTTCCGACAAGGCGCTGACCGGTCTGACCCACTCGCTCATGGCGATCGACGCTCCGGTCTCTCTTTTCATTCCCCCGATCAACGCGCTTCCGTACGAGACCCCTTCGGATTCCGATTACGACTACGCGGAAACGGGGGACGGGCACGCCCGACTGACCTTCACGGGATCCAATTCCGATAACGGGACGAGATACGTGAAAGAGGTCGTGTTACGGATCGACACCGACCCGATCACCGTCGAGGAGTCGATCGTGAGAACCTATAAGGGGGAAGACGGGGAACTCCTGGCGGTCGCCGCCATCAAGGGGTACGAATGGAAGAATTTCGGAAATTTTTTCATTCCCGAGCGGGTCAGGTCGTATACCGCGCTTTACGATCTGCATCAACGGAAAATCGGCCTGTGGCTCGTTTCGGAGTGGAAAAGTTCCGGAATCGAGATGTTGAACTCGATGCACAGGGATTTCATCCTCAGACTTGATCCCGACGTGCGGCTGGAAGGGATGAACCCTTCTCAGAACCGGGGTGTCATCGACATCGACGAGATTACCGGCGACGACCTTTGTTCGGAGAAGGAAGGAGCCGTTCCCGTTCCGTCGGAAAGCTCCGATAAGCCCGCGCCGCCGAAGTATCTCCTCGCGGCGCTGACGTTTCTGGTTCTCCTTGCCGCGGCGCTGGTCGTTTGGGGGGGAGTGCGATTCCGGCGAAAGAGAAGGGAGCGTTCAGCCCCTCCCGCCGACGAAGGAGCCGACCGATGACCCGTTCCCCGAACCGCCGGATCGAACCTTCGGTTCCGCTGCGGCTTCTTCTTTCCGCCCTTTTCGGTCTCGTTTTCTTTTGCGGAGCCGTTCGGGGAGAGTCGGGCGGCGAGGCGCTCGTTTCGCGTCTGAAAACCGAGGGGGCCGCCGCGCTCCGAGCCCGACAGAATCGGACCGGCGACATCCACCTGAAATGGTTCCTTTCGGCCAAGAATAACTCGTGTCAATACGAACTCTATTCTCAGGGAACCAATTCTCTGGTTCGGGCCGAACGCGTTCCGGGCGGGCAGGACGAAGGTTTTCATCCTCAGTCGTACCGATATGTGAAGACCGGTTTTCATTCCTTCAAACTGTCGCGCGAGACCGAGACCGGTCCGTGGAAGATCGAGACGTACGACCGATTCCGAGATAAAGCCGACCGCGACGACGAGGCGCTCCGCTTGATCCGGGAGAGTTCACCCTATTACATCGGAGTCCGCCCGCTGGCCGAGTTCCTCGAAGACGAGCGTCTGAAGATCACACGGATCGAATCGAAGACCGACCGGGGGGAAGAGACGATCGCCGCCCATTTTGAGATCCCGTTAAACGGGATCTTCGAACCCGACGCTCCCGGCACGGCGTTCGGTTCCGTTTCGCTCCTGCCGGCGAAAGGGTGGGGGATCGCCGAGCTGTCGCTCCGTTTTACGAAAGAGAACATTCCGCGCCTCCTTGAAAAGAAATTCACTTTCGACAACGAGGCGGACTCTCCCTTTCCTGTCAGGTCGATGGAGACGAAAACCACGTTAAGACCCGAGAGCGAGGCGAGCGAGACGCTCGACGAAGAACATATCCGTTATCTTGTGTGCGACGACGCCCGACCGGCGCAAAAAGAGTTTTCCCTGAAATATTACGGACTGAGGCGGCCCGACCACCGAACGCCGGCAGAAAAGAGGTTCAGCCGGACGCTGATGGCGTTGGGGGGCGCGATCCTTCTGTTCGGGCTCGCCCGGAAATACAAAATGCTCCGCCGCCGCAAAGGAACGAAGAAGCGGATCCGCCGCGGAATGCGCCGACGAAAAGAGACGTTCTCTTCCGATCAGTGAACTGAACCCCCGAACGGAGTTCGGGAAGATTTTATTTTTCCGGAAGAGAGATTTCCGCTGAATTCCGATTTTGCAGCCGTTCTCGTGTCGGCATGACGGGAACGGCTCATTTTGGGATTCGTACTCATTTTTAGAATTTTCATGTTTTTTCGACCGAGATTTCGGCTGACTCATTGACAGAAGGGGCGGGGGCGACGTATAATAACCGGTGTGATTTTGACTTCGTTCCGAATTCATCCCTTTATGTCACGGTTTTCGTTGCCCTTCGATTCGGAACATTCCCCCAAGACCAAAACTGTCGTTTTTTTATTTTCCCAATGGAGGCAAAATGAAAGCCCGTCTTAACTCGCGTAAACTCCGACTTGAATCCCTTGAAGAGCGTACCCTTCTCGCCGTGACGGCGGGGGTTACGGAACAGGCCGCGGAAATTGCGGCGCCGACCGGCGCGGAAAACTGGATCGTCAATACGACTGCGGACCCGTCAAGCTGGGATGCGGACGACACGATTATCTCGCTCCGCGAAGCGATCGCCAGAGCCGCGGCGGGCGACACCGTCACGTTTGCTCCCTCGCTGGCGGGCGGGACGATTACTCTGAACGGGACGGAACTTGAAATCACCAAGGGAATGACCATCGATGCCGCGTCGATCGGCGGAATGACGATTAACGCCGACGGAAAAAGCCGGGTCTTTAACGTGAGCGGTGGAAATTCGAGTAATTCAGTGGAACTGATCAGCCTGACGATTTCCGGCGGAAGCACAGACGACGGCGGCGGGATTATCAATTCCGGATCGCTGAAACTGACGGGAAGCACCGTTACGAATAATTCCGCGACGCGTTACGGCGGCGGGATTTACAACTCCGGGACGCTGAACGTCGCAAGTTCGACCATCTCCGGTAACTCCTCTGAAGACGTCGGCGGCGGGATTTTTAATTCCGGGACGCTGAACGTCGCAAGTTCGACCATCTCCGATAATTCCTCTGAAGACAGCGGCGGCGGGATTTACAATTCCGGGACGCTGAACGTCGCAAGTTCGACCATCTCCGATAATTCCTCTGAAGACAGCGGCGGCGGGATTTTTAATTTCGGGACGCTGAACGTCACAAACTCGACCGTTTCCGGAAATGTCGCAATTTACATCTATGAATATAACGGGAAAGTCTGGCAATACGGCGAAGGGGGTGGGATTTACAGTGATTACGACTCCACGCTGACTGTCATAAATTCGGCCATTTTCGGAAATACCGCGGGTTCGTATGGCGGGGGGGTCTATTGGTATGCTTCGTCGACGGGAACATCGGTGACGATCATAAACACGACGATCTCCGGGAATTCTGTGCTTCGCGAGGACGGCTGTGGCGGCGGGATTTATGCAGGTGACTATGATGCCGAGCCGACACTCATAAACACGATCGTTTCTTTTAACTATTCCTCCTTCGA
>JAGCAH010000211.1 GCA_017652805.1 Thermoguttaceae bacterium
ACCAGGATTCACCGCCGTCGGTCGAGTACTGAACCTCGTAACCCGAGGCATTCGCCACCGCGCCCCACTGGATGTTGTGGCGGTTCGCGCCGTAGGAAACGTAGATCCCGCGCGTCCCCGTCGAGATCGTCGGAGCCGCAAGCTGCTCGCCGCCGCCGTCGATGATCGACGCGCTGACCACGTCGGCCGCAGGAGCGGCGTAGTTCGACGCCGATGCGCCCGAGAGGGTGTACGAAACCGTCACGTCGTAGTCACCGACTTCGGCAGACGGGAACGCCGCGTCGGCAGCCACCGTCACGTCGTCGCCCGCGATAATCCCTTCGACCGTGCCAAGGGTCACCGTCGCGGCGGTCGTGCCGTCGTAGGTCTTATCGGCAACCGTCGTGCCGGTCACCGTCAGGGCTTTCGCGGTGATCGTAACCGCCGCAGACCCGTTGAACTCCTGATACCCTTCGCGCTGAGCCTTGACGTAAACGGTATACGACCCGGCATCGGCGAACGAGACAACGTCGGCGCCGTAGGTCTCGCCGTCGGCGCTGTAGGTCACCACGTCGCCGGCCTCAACACCGCTGACCGTGATCGAATGCGCCGCCGCGTCGTAAACGCCGGTATAGGCCGTCAGTTCAAGTTCGAACGTCGGTGCCGGTTCCGGCTGGTTCTCGTAGCAGCCGAGATCCTGCGCGGTTCCGTAAACGCGGACGTACGGCTCGTTCCGAACGTCGTAAGCCGATGTGTATTCCGCCGGAGGAACCGGGGCGGTGTCGGAAAGGGCATTGAGCGCCTGAGAGGGATTCGTGCCGTCCCAGAGGGTGTAATCCCCGTTCGCCTCGTCCTTGAAGACCTTGTTCCGCGCCAGCCAGCTGATGCAGTTCTCATAGTTGTAATCGGCTCCCTTTATACCGGAGGAGTTGTAAAGGGTGTCGTACATATTGAACGTCGAGTAGTCGCCGTTGTAGGAATCGTTATTCGTCTTGGCTTCGGTCCCGGAATTCTTCGAATAGTTGTGATAGAGAATCCCGCCGACGAAGTTCACCGTCGCGGCGCCGGTCGTCGTATCGTCGACTTGACGGTCTCGATCGGAGTCTTCTATACCGATACTGAAAATTCCGCCGCCCCAGGTTGCACTGTCGGTATTGTAACCGTCGTAGTCGACACACGCGGCCGTGTTGTTCGTCACGGTGCAGTAATAGGCGTCGAGGACCGGCTGGTTCCTTCGGCGGGAGAGATAGTCTCTGGTCGTTCCGTTGTAGATACCGGCGCCGGTGATATAACCGGTCATATTGACCGACCGATTCCCGGCATCAAAGGAGTTCCCTGCGATCAGGTCGTTCACCAAAAGCGTCCGTCCGGAACTGTAAATTCCGCCTCCTTGGCACCAACCGTTGTTCTCGGTATCGCTGTCACCGAGCGTATTCCCGGTAATCTTTGAGTTGGCAACAACCAGTTTATAGTTTTCGAACAGGTAGTCGCTGCGGCCGAAATAGTAAATCCCGCCGCCGCACTGGTCGATAGCGCATCCGACGATGAAGTTGCCGCTGATCTCCGTTCGGAGAAATTCCCCGGCCGCGCCGTCCAGAAGGCAGACCCCGCCGCCGCGGCCGTAGCCGTATCCCCACTCGTTGTGATTTCGCTGATAGGTTTCCGAGGTCAGCCTATTGCCGGAGATCATCGAATCGGCTGCCGAGACAGAGGAACTCTTCCCGACGTAGATACCGCCTCCCTGAAGAATGGTCAGACTCGACTGTTCTCCCACGTGCCGGACGGCGTTTTCGAGAACGTTGACGTTATCCAGGGTGAGAGTGCTATACAGAATCCCGGCGATCCCGCCGCCGCCGATACTGGTGTAAGACCCTCCCGTATCCTTGAAGGAGTCGTTGGACACCTCGAGGGTGTTGTCCGAAACGGTCAGATTCGACAGGGTGAGGTTCACGTCCTGAAGCGCGAGAATCCCCGCGCCGCCGGAAAACTTTTGAGTCGACATCGTTTCGCCGCCGGTGAAGTTAACTCCGTCGATCGACACGTTAATCCCATAAGCGGTGTCATGGGGCGGACATTCCTGAACATGATCATCTAAATAGTAGTTCCCCTGTATGTTCATCTGATAGGTATACGATCTCAGGAGGAGGACGCGGGAATCGCCGTCGGCGTCGATCGTGATATTGTCCCCGACAATGTTCAGATCGGAAGTGATCGCCAGCTGGCCGTTTGTAAGAGAGATCGTCCCGCCGGCAAGTCCGTCGGCGAAGGTGATCGTCGGGGCGGCGTCGAACGAACCGATTGATGCGTAGGCGATCGCTTCACGAAGCGAAACGGCGCCGTCGGCGCTGTCAACCGTGTCGTTAAGCGTCGTCACGACAAGATAATCGTCAAACCCCTCGCCGGTATACTCGACGGCATTGGCGCCGGCGCCGGCATACGCCGCAATACCGTCCGCCTTGATCGTCAGGTCGAGGGCGTCGAAATCCAGGTTCCCGTCGGCGTCGAAAACGGGAGCCCCAACGAAGAAGTCGCCTTTCACACTGACAAAGGAGTTCGTACTCTCAATCTTGGTGAACGAGTTGTCAACCCCAACTCCACCGGCGCCATCCCATTGAAGAATGCCGCCGTCGTACACCGCAGCGGTATAATCCGTGTAAATGTCGGCGGTCGCCTCGTCCGTCGAGACGTTATAGGCGATGATCGAATTGGTGATCGTCGTATTGGAAATCCAAAACTCATCGGTCCAGGCGTCATCGGAACCGCCGACGGCGAAAAATTCG
>JAGCAH010000212.1 GCA_017652805.1 Thermoguttaceae bacterium
CGGAACCTACGACCGCGGGGGACGCGACAAGACGGATTCGGCCCTGAGTTTTTCTGACGCGGGATCACGTTCCTCTTTTTCGGAGGAGGAACGTTCGGACGAGTCGGACGATACGGAAAAACCGGCGGTCATGGAGACCCCATCCCGGAAAGGGACTCCCGCTCCCCCGCTTCGGAGCCTTTCCAAAGCTGCCGGGGAACTCGCTTTTCACGAGAGGAGTTATTACATAAACGACAAGCGGGGGAACGGAAAGTTTCACGGCGCGTTCGTTTCGGTCGGCTGGGCGGATTTCGCCGACCTGGCCGAGTACTGCGAAGATCATCAAATGGAACTCCGGCTGGAGTATCTTCCCCTGATGAACATGTTCGACATCGGAAAGTGCCGGCGTGTAACACAGAAGAAGGAGCCCGACGGCGGCTGGACCTACGATTTCTTCTGGAAACCGAATAACGCCAAAGGGAAAGAGCAGTCTCTCCTGACGGTGACCGTTTCCGAGTCGGGCCTGACGGCGGAGCAGAATGAGTGTCTTGACTCGACCCTCGCCGCCGAGGCGGCGATCCTCGCGCTGGATCATATCCGTTTGGGCGTTCTGCGCTGGAGTCTCGTCGACGAAGGGGCGTCGGACGACGAATCGGCCGACGAGACGTACTCCTTCGTGACGCCTCTTTTCGCCCCCGCCGAGATTTCCGACACGTTTGAACCGTCTCCCCAGGCCGTTTCGATCGGCGATCGGCTTCAAAAGAAAGAGATTCTTCCCGACCTGAACTTTGACGCCGATACCAAGATGAAAGTGACCCTCGCGTCCTGCACGGGGCTCGACGCGCATTCCGAGGCGGGGAAGACCTCCTTTGTGATTTTGGACGGCGCGTTTAAATACTCCATCACCTTTGCCGTGACGCCCACGACAAAAAGCGCCGACGACCTACAATTGATCACCGTGGCGCTGATCAACGATCTTCCGGCCGACGAGGTCGTCAAGCAGTTCTTCCTCAGTTCGGGAATCATCGAACAGGTCAACGCGGAAATATACGCCAAAGAAACCCTGATCGCCGGACTCGAAAACAGCTATGTCCCCGTCCCGAACGTCAGTTCGTCGGATCCTATCGCGCAGAAGGAAATCTTTGGGCAGCGGAAGCGCCTGGAACGGATCAACCGCAACATCGACTCGCGGATTCGAAAATACAGCGGCCAGATCGGACGGCTCCGTAAATCGCTCGACGTGGAACTGGGCAAACGCCTGAAGAAGAATCTCAAGTTCTTTCAGGATCGCTTCGCCGTGACCTATAAAATCTACCTGACCAACGGCGAGATCGGGCCGGACGAATTTCTTTTGTGTGACTCGTTCGTCGAACGGAAGGATTATTCGGCCCGTGACGACGAGAATTCCGGAAACGGCCTGGAAGACGAGGATTTCGATTCGGACGGGTTCGACCTCAGCGAGCTCGATTCGGACGACGGGGACGCCGACGGCGCCGACGAAGAGCTTTCCGCCGATGAAGACGAGCCCTCCTCCCCGAAACCCTCGAAGTCGAAAAATGGAAAGAGCGTGAAATAAGATTGATATGGCGAATCCGCAAACTCTCGCCCTGCGCGGCGGCACGATAACGGTCAGCAGCTCCGAAGGGAAACGGAACATCCTTGACGATGTGACGGTTTCGTTTCATCGCGGCGAGTTCGTCGGGATTCTGGGCGGTTCCGGTTCGGGGAAGTCAACGCTGATCAAGTCGCTGGCGGGCATCAACACTCTGACCCGTGGCGAAGTCCTCTTAAACGGCGCGGTCATTTCGAAAGAACGCCTGGCCGGCGACCGCCGGATCGCCTATCTGCCGCAAGACGTCGTGATACACGAAAAGCTCTCCTGTCGGCGCGCCCTGGAATATATCGCCCGGCTCAAAAACGTGGGCGAAACCGCCGACCAGAGGCGGCGGATCATCGATGTGGTTCTCGCCGAAACCGGAATGACCGATTTTCAGCAGACACCGATCTGCCGGCTTTCCGGAGGACAGCGGAAGCGGGCGGCGTTGGCCGCGGAGCTGATCGGCGATCCGGAAATTCTCCTCTTCGACGAGGTGACCTCCGGACTCGACCCGGCGACCGATGAAGAAATGATGCGGCTCTTCCGCCGCCTCGCCGATCGGGGAAAGACGGTGATCTGCATCACCCACGCGCCTGAGAACCTGAAATTCTGCCACCGCGTCTTATACGTCATGCGTGGGAAAGTCATCTTTTCAGGTCCTCTTTCGGAATGTCTGCGCTTTTTTTCCGCCCGGTCGATTAAAGAAGTCTACGAGAACCAAAAGCGAGGAACGCCCGAGGGTTGGCAGGCGCGTTATCGAAAATACTACGGTTCTCCCGAACCGGTTCAGGAAACCGGCAAGGCTCATCCGTCGTTCCGCCGGGCGGGGCATTGGTCTCAGCTGACGACGCTCACACAGCGTTATACGCGTCTGCAGGTGACCGATCCGGTCAGCTGCTTCTTCCTCTTTTTGCAGACGGCGCTCATTGCGCTTCTCCTCTGCGCTTTCGGTTCGATCTCACCGTCGGAGAGTCTGGGAGAGCAGGCGGGGACGATCAAAGGAATCGTCTTTGCGATGCTCCTTTCGATGCTCTGGTGCGCCGGAACCTCGAGCGTTCGGGAAATCGTCAAGGAACGGTCGATCCTGGGACACGAAAAGCGTTTCGGGGTTCGGACCGGAATATGGCTCATTTCAAAACTTCTTTTTCTTTTCAGCGTCGTTGTCATTCAGGCGCTCTCGATGCTCCTGATCGTCCGTGTCGGGACGCGTCTTCCCTGCGCGATGATGCCGGGCTTTTTCATTCTGGTCTTTACCGGTTTTTCGGGGATCGCCGTCGGGCTGTTGGTCTCGGCCTTTTCGAAGACGTCGGAACGGGCGATGGTCGTTCTGCCGATCATCCTGATCGCTCAGGCGATCTTTGCCGGCGTTCTCTTTACCCTTTCGGGAATCACCGAATTTGCCGCCAAAGCGGCGGTTCCCGCCTACTGGTCCCTTCAGGGGCTGATCGGCACCTTTTCGCAGGAATTGCGCGAAGCGGGGAACGCCGGCGACCTGATTCTGGGATACGGGATCGGCGCCGGATTCTCGTCAGCGGAACTCCTTTTGATGACCGCCGTCCCTCTGATCGCGACAAGCTGGGCGCTCTGCGGCGGATTTCGGTCCGGGGAGGAGCGCGTTCTAAGCGCGGCCCACGCGGCATTTTTGGCCGCCGGGATCGTGTTGATCCTCCTGGTCGGGAAAGCTGGCGGACCGGAAGGCGCCGACACCGCGGTCGAGATCGACCAGATCGACTTTACCTACCGTGAAGTCGATATCACGCCCCTTTCGGAATCTCCCCGGGAGCGTGTTCGCCGGGCGGTCGATTCCCTCGCCGAGAACTACGGCGCATATAAGAGCGGAAAAGGCGAGGCGCTGGCCCGCGCGGCGAATCTTCTCGAAAACCTGAAAGAACGCGACCGAGAAACGTACGATTCCGAGTCGCGCGAATTTTTGCGTCTCAGGGAACTGGTCGAGACGGCGCGCCGCAACGCGTATCGGAACGTCGATATCTGCCCGAAGACCGAAAAAGTCCGAATCCGGGCGCAAAAGGACGCCGACGCGCTCGAGACGCTTTTCAACGGGTTTGACGAAGGGCGTGATCCGGACGGACTGACCCGCGCGTATAACTATCTGAAAAATATCGAGCTGAAAGACCCTGCGGTTTACGATTACGCCTCGCCCCGCGAAATGACGCTTCGGAACCTTCGCGAGAAAATTGAGCGGGCGCGGGAGCTTCTCGACGAACGATTCGACAGCGTCCGGGACGAGATCTCGCGGTACGACCGCGGGGGAGACGACGCCGACACACACCTGAAAGGGGCGAGGGAACAACTCGAGGGGCTGACCGATCGGTATTCCGCGCTCAAGACGGACCCGACGGTCGAAGCGCTCGGCGAACAGGTTCGGGTCCGATACCGGGGTATGGCCGAACGGGAGGTTCGCCAAAAGATCGAAGAGGCGCTTGACGCTTCTCGCGGGAACCAATTCGACGATCTTGAAGTCCCCGAAAAGGAAGAGATGCCCGCCGAACCGGCGTTCAATAGAATCAAGACTCGCGGAAAGACTCCTGAACAGATCAAAGAGGAACGGGATCGAATCGCCGCGAATGCGCGCCGCGAGGCGCGCGAGACCCTCTTGCGTCAGCGCGGGAAGGTCCGCGACCGGCTCGAAGAGGGGTTCGCCGAGATTGACGGGAAGCTCGCCGAGATTGGCGAGGCGCTCGATCAGTTCGTTCGTGAATACCCGGCGCAGAAAGGAAAAGAACTCGAGACAAACCTGCGCGGCGAGGCCGACTTCGAACGCGCGCGACTGAAAGCGCTTCTGTCGGTCCGCGTGTACGAAAAGACGGAGTTCCCCGAAGTCCTCGACGAGACCGCGCGGTTCGTTCAAGAGATGGAGAAACCCGAGGCGTCGCCCGAGCGCCGGCCGCTTGTCGACGAGGCGTATAACGAAATCAACGAAGCCGTACACGGGGCTCAGGAGAGCGAGATTCGCCGTAAAGAACGGTTCCGCGCGAAATACGAAGAGATTGAAACGCAGATTGACGAGGAGGGGAAAGCGCCCAAAAGCGCGTTTGCCGAAATGCGCGGGATGATTCGGACCGACGAGGAGCTCGAAGATTATTTTGAGCTTCAGGGGAGATCGCTCGAAACGAAGGGAATCGGCGCGCTTCCCGAAAAAGGAACGGAACCGGGCGAGACGATCACGCTGTCGATCCGCGGCGTCGATTTTCCCTTTGCCTGGTGTCCCGCCGGTTCGTTTATGATGGGAAGTCCGGAAGAGGAAGACGACCGGCAGGAGGGCGAACTCCTCCACCGTGTTACACTTTCGGACGGGTTCTGGATTCTGCGGACCGAAGTGACCCAGGAGATGTACGCCGCCGTAACGGAGTCGAACCCGCCGAGCTGGCAGTCGCCGACGAACCAGAAATATCTCAAAGAGTTTGTTTATAGTCTGGTGAAGAAGGGGATTCCGCAGGATCGGGCCGCCGAAGTCGCGAAACGGCTGAAGTTCGAGAAGTTCCCCGTCGAGTCGATCGCGCGAACCGAGGCGGTTCAGTTCTGCGACCGGCTCAACGAACTCTTCCGAGTGAAAAAAGGGGGCGAGAAGGGGTTTTTCGCTCTTCCGACCGAGGCGCAGTGGGAATACGCCTGCCGCGCCGGAGAGGACGGGCCGTATTCGACCGAGCGGCTTGAAATCGCCAATGCCGACGAACGGCTGACGATCTCGGGAGTTAAGATTCGGATGATTGATTACGGCGCGGCCGATGTCGATCACGGCTCGTCCGCCGAAAACGCCTGGCATATTTCGGATATGCACGGGAATGTGTCGGAATGGTGTCGGGATATCTATGCTGAATATACTGCCGACGAGGCGGTTGATCCCCTGGTTAAGTCGGGTGGGGACGAATACGTCGTCCGCGGGGGCTCGTGGAATTTAAAAGAGGGGCGCTGTCGGAGCGCTTCCCGGCAGCATTGGCCGAGCGGGACCCGCGAGCGGCAGATCGGCTTTCGAATAGTGATCACCCGGCAATAAACGAAGATGAGGTAATGTTATGCGTCTGGATCGACTGTTTTTCAGTATCGTTTTTTCGCTTCTGGCGGCGTGTTTATTCGCCGCGGATTCTGATCTGCGCACCTGGTCCTCTTCGGGCGGAGGGCATACGCTCAAAGCCGAGTTTTTGGGAAAGAAGGGGAAAGACAAGGCATATCTCTTGAAAGAGGACGGTCGGCTCGTTACGGTCCGGCTCGACGCCCTCTCGGAAGACGACCGAGCGTATATCGAAGAAGCCGAAAACTCCGACGTCGACTGGACCGACGAGGGGGATCCGGAGGCCGAGTATTACAATCAGGCGCGAAAAAATCTTGAGGAGCGGTTTGACGAGATCGAGTCGTGGAAAGACGACGAAGATTTCCAGAATGTCGGATTCGACCCTGCCGGTCCCTTTTTCCGCTGGAAGCTTCAGGTGAAGAAGGTCGAGAAGAAACTGACGCGCCAGCCGAAGGGGGACGATAAAAAAGCGAATATCGGAGCGCTGGCCGACGCTGCCGTCCATCTTCTGAAACTCGGCGACGAATACGCCGAATCGAGCGGCGAGGTGACCGCGCAGAGCCGGAAAGAGTCGGAGTATGTACAAGGGATTTTTGATTCTCTGACCGACGATCCGGCCGAGAGGTTCAGCGGCGCGGCCGCGTCGCCGCGCGCCGAAAAGTCGGACGAGCCGAACCCCTTTGAGGAAGAGACAGCCGCCGTGCCGAAAAAGAATAAAAAGTCAGCCGGACCGAAGGCGAGAAAACCGAAGGTTTCCGACGGGGATGAAGAGTCTGAACCGTCCGAACGTCCCGCGCCGCGAAAGCGCCGCGATACGGAATCCGACGGAACGACCTCTCTTTCGGAGACGCCTTCCGATCGGGATCGGGAAGACGAAGACGCTCTGGGTGAAAAACCCGTCAAAGTGACTTATGCGCAGTTCAAGCGAGTGAGGATGGATATGACCAAAAAGGAAGTTTTCGCGATTCTCGGAAAGGGAACCAAAGTGACGGTACCTTTCGTCGGCGGGATTGTCGACTCGATGGGAGAAGCCTATCTCTGGGAGAACGACGACGATTTGGGCGGCTGCGAGGTCACCTTTATCGGCGGAAAGGTCGGACATAAGATGTGGAAAGGTCCCGGCGGTGAAGATGACGGCGGTTCGGAGAGCGAGTAGCGATTGACAAGCCGAAAAGAGGGAGTTATTCTTTTTCATGGGGCGTTTCGATTCGGGGCGCCCCTTTTCGCGTGATTTTCAAAAGATTTCGGAACCCCCCTTTTGGCCCTGTTATGACAGACGCATCGCCCGCCGGCCGGCCCGCCTCTTTCCCTTCCGGTGAATTCTCCGGTTATTCCGCCGGGATCGTCACCTTTATGGACGGGAGGAATTACGGGTGCGACCTTCAGCGCTACGCCATGCAGCGGGTACTGAAACGTTTCGGGCTCCGCGCGCTTCTGATTGATTACGCCCCGCCGCGTCCGGGCGCTCGTCCCGGCCTCCGTCGACGAATAGCGCTGGCGCTGAGTCCGGCCGCCCTGGCGAAGAGGGCGTTCTCTCCTTTTGACCGTCGCGCCGCGGCGTTTTACCGGTTCAACGACGGGGAACTCGAAAAGACCGAACCGATCGGCGCGTATGACGAACTCAACCGAAAAACCAATTTCGACTGCTACGTCGCCGGGAGCGATCAGATCTGGAATCCGGCGCTGACCCGCGGCGAGGAGGGACGCCGCTTTTTCTTTCTCGATTTCGCCCCGGACGGAAGGAAAATCTCCTACGCGCCGAGTCTGGGCGTTTCCCGAATTGAACCGTCGTTCGCCGAACGGATCAAAAAATCGCTCGCCGGGTTCGGGTGGATCTCGGTGCGCGAAAGGGAAGGGGCGGAGGCGTTGCAGGCGGTTCTCGGCCGATCGGTCGACGTGGTGCTCGACCCGACGATGCTCCTTTCGACCGAAGAATGGGACGTTCTCGCCGATCGTGCCGAGCGCCGTCCGATTCCGAAACGGAAATATATCCTCTGCTATTCGCTCGGGAATACGCCGGAAATTCTCGGGGCGGCGCGGCGGCTGAGAAAAATCTCCGGCGCTCGGATCGTCCCGATCGCCTATTCTCCCCTCGACGCGCTGAGGCTAAGGAGGATTTGCCCGGAATCTCGGCCCGTTTTAAATACCGGGCCCGCCGAGTTTGTGAGCCTGATCCGTTCGGCGGTGTCTGTTGTGACCGATTCGTTCCACGGGACGATCTTTTCGATCCTGTACCACAGACCGTTCCGGACGATGATGCGCGACCGTCGCGGCGGCGCGGCGTCGATGAATTCCCGTGTGAAAACGCTCCTTGAGACGTTCGGTCTGCAGGATCGTCTTTTTAATCCGGCCGATTTCTCGCCCGACGGCGTCGATGAATTGGACCGCGCGGCAATAGACGAGACTCTCTCCCGGCTTCGGGAAGATTCTCTGAACAAACTCGGGCGCGGACTGAGAAAGGTATTGCTCAATGAAAAACCCGCCGATTGACGAAATCGTTTCGCCCGAAAAATGCTCCGGGTGCGGTATGTGCCGAAACCTCTGTCCGCAGAACGCGATTCGGATGGAGACCGACCGCGACGGATTTCTTTCGCCGGCGATTGACCCGAAACTCTGCGTCGGCTGCCGACTCTGTCTGGCACGCTGTCCGCAGCGGCGGGCGCCCGAACTCGCGCGCGCGGAAAAGCCGGAAGCGTACGCCTGCTGGAATCTGGACGACGCCCAAAGGGCGGCCAGTTCAAGCGGCGGGATGTTTACCGTCTACGCGCGGCAGATCTTCGCGCGCGGGGGCGTTGTTTTCGGCGCCGGGTATGATGAGCGTCTCAAGGTCCGCTTCGCCGCGGCGCGGTCAGCGGAAGAGCTGAAACCGCTCCTCTGCTCAAAGTATGTTCAGGCCGATACCAGAGAGATCTATCGCGAAGTGAAAGGGGGCCTTGAGACCGGCCGACCGGTTCTTTTCGTCGGAACCCCCTGCCAGGTCGCCGCGCTTTACGCCTTTTTGGACGGCGATCCGCCGAACTTGTATACGTGCGACTTTTTATGCCACGGGGTTCCTTCTCCCCGATTTTACCGAAAATGGCTCGGTCACCTGGAGAGAGTTTTTAAGACTTCCGTTCGTTCCGTCAATATGCGCAGCAAGCTGTGCGAACGCAACGTGATGGGAATCGAGCTCCGGCTGAGTTCCAGCCCCGATCGCGCCCTGCAATATGCGTGGCACGACCGCGGCATGGAATATCTCGGCCGGGCGTTCTTAAAGAACTATTCTCTTCGAAAAAGATGTTATACTTGTTCCCACGTCGGATTTCCACGCCCGGGGGACGTGACGCTCGCCGACTTCTGGAAACTGGGAGATCTCGGAACCGACAACCCGGAGAAGAAGAAGGGAATTTCGCTGAACCTGATCAACAGCGAAAAGGGAAAGCGCCTTTTGGAAATGTCGGCGGCCGACGCTCGGTTCATCCGGCGTGAACTTTCCGAAGCGGTCGACGGGAACTCGTCGCTTCGCGGGAATACGTCCGAGCCCCCGCTGCGCGACGAGTTCGTTCGCGACACGGTGCGATACGATTACGAAACCCTTGTTAAGAAATATCACAGGCAGCTCTTCGGAACCCGCCTTTCCCGGCTGAAGGTGAAAATCAAAAAGCGGCTCCGCCCGCTGGTCAATCTCCTGAGGGGGAGGGAATGA
>JAGCAH010000213.1 GCA_017652805.1 Thermoguttaceae bacterium
CGCCATGATATTGTCCTTGGGTTCGTGGCATCCGACGCAGCCGAACAGTTCGCCCGGCTGCAGCGTCGACCAGCTGCGCATCGTCTGAACCGTGTCGTGGTTTTCGTCGAGAAGCTGGAAATAGACCGGCGTTCGCGCGGGGACCTCAAAGTAAGCGGACCCGTCCGCTTCGACCGGAACTTCGCCTATCACCTTTTTCGCGTCCCACGTTCCGTTAATCGAAACCGGGGTCGAGACGTTCGAGTCGCTCACTTCACCCCAGTTCCAGTTGTATCCCAGGCCGCAGGGGCGATAGAGAAGCGAGACGATGCGGATCGATTTGATCGTTCCCGGCTCAATCCCGTTCAGTCCCGGTCCCTCATAGACGTTCTGAACGTAATACCGCCCGGTCGACTTCGAATAGTCGACGTCCGAAGGACGGGAAAGAGGCGCTTCGCGCGCCGCCAGCTGTACCGGCTGATTGCAGCTGATTGCCGGGTCGAACGCCAGCAATTCGCGCCGCCCGTCGATATCGAACCAATAGACCCCGAACGGCGTCTTATACCAGTCGCTCCGCCCGATCGGGTTATACGTTACGATGAATTCAGAATCGTTCAGGGGGTACGGATAGGCAAACAACTCGCCGTCCTGCCCGTAAACGTCGATCCGGTCGGCGGGCGTTTCGCGAACCGGGGCGATCAGCGTGGCACCCTCGTTCTCCTGGGTTCCTTTCGTCCGGTCGATCATAATCAGCTTGCCATGCTGATAGGTATGATGCCCGGCGGCGATCCCGACCGCCTTGCTCCCGGAATTCGGAATCCCGCGGGCGTGAAGAATCGAGGTCGGGAAGAACGAGTTGTTCCCGTAAAACTCGGTCTGCGCCGTCCCGTCGGCGTTCATCACAAAGAGGGGCTGCGGGAAGGTGTGTCCGCGGTCGTTGTAATCCCAGCGCGTATAGAGAATCCGCCCGTCTGAAAGGGGTTTCGGATAGTTGACCGTCACCTGATCGTACGTGATGCGGCGCAGGAAGCGGCCGTCCCCGTCGCACATAAAGATGTTCGAGACTTCGGTCCACCAACAGTCGGTCAGCTGGATCCCGCGGGTCGAGTCGAAGACGATATCTCCGTTCGGCAGATACGCCGGTTCGATATCGGCGACACCCGGCCCGAACGTGATCTGGCGAACCTCGCCGGTCTCCATCGAATATTCGTAGAGGTGGTAGTCGTCCGTCTCGAAACTGGTTCTCATCGAAAAGATGATCCGCTTCCCGTCGTAGGAGACGTCGGGGTCGCGGATCGAGCCGTCCGAGACTTCGTAAAGGACCTTCGTTTCGGTCGTCCCGTCCGGATTGATTTTGAGCGTGCAGAGCTGTCCGCCCGGCTTGCGGTTTACGCTGATATCCTTGAATTCCTCATCGCTCACGTCTTCGGTATAGGCGTAATGACTGGCCCCCATCACGTAATGTTTCGTAAAGACGAAAAGGGGCGCCTCTTCAATCGGCGTTTCGAGCCGGTAAATCCGGCGTTCGCGGCAGATATCCAGATAGGTTTCCTTCCAGCGCGGATCGCTGGCCGGAACATCGGCGTCGGCGAGTTCTTCGGCGGCGGCGAGCTTTTCCGCCGCCAGATCTTCGTCATACTCGGCAAGCTCTTCGGCCGCCTTTTTGATCACCGCCATCTCCTGATCGAATCCCTCTTCGGCGGCAAAGATCGTACCCGGCTCCCCGCCGTCCTGTAAGATCCAGTCGGCGCCCTGCCAATCCCGGAACCCCTTTTCGATATCGCGTTCCCCCCACGGATCGGCGGCGGCACGGGAAAGGGCCAGAACAAGGAAACAGACGCCGACAAGAGCGGCTTTGATGCGGTGCAAGAATCTCATAGAAATACTCCATACCTCCGACGGACGCCCCCTCTCCCCGATTTCCGGAAGCGGGAGCAAGGGCGAAAACCTGATCAATGATCTCCAACCTCTCCATTTTACTTGAACGGGAGAGAAAAGACAAGGTTTTGGGAGAAAGGGGGATCCGCCACGCAAAAAAGGTAAGGCCTTTCCCCGCTCTCGGCTCACTTCCCGACCCGGATTCCGGCAGCCGCCTCTAAAATATCGACCGGAACACCCTCTCCTTCGGGAGAGCGGTTCTCCAAAAATTGAACGTCGGTCGACGAATCGACCGCGATAGGGGCAGGGAGCGAATCGGTTCCCCCCCCGTCAAAAATCGCGGGGTCAGGTTCCATAATGGTGTTTCCGCGCACCGCCCCGCCGCGCACATGCGATATCCAGATCGCGGTTTCGTTCCGGCGCCCCTTGATCAGGTTCCCCTCCACAAGAAGATTACGATGGAGCTGGCCGGCAGGTTCAGGGGTAATCACGTTTTCGCCGCAGACCGAAATCGGGGCGAACAGGCGGATTTTCGAATCGGCGTAACCGGTACCGATGAACAG
>JAGCAH010000214.1 GCA_017652805.1 Thermoguttaceae bacterium
AAGTTGACGTAGCCGATGATGTTCTTTTTGTTCTCTTTCTCGTGGACCGGAAAACGCGTGTGCGCGTCGACGTAGGCGATTTCGATCGCCTCGTCAAGAGTCAGATTGTTCGGAAGGAGTATGACATCTTCAATCGGGATCATCACGTCGGCAACCGATTTGCGCGAAAGACCCGCCGCGGCGACGATAATTCCCTCCTGCTCGATTCCGATCTGCTGGTTCTGGTGGGCCATTGCCGCCATGTAGCGCAGTTCGTCGGCCCCTGTGACGTGCTCGGATTTCGGACCTTTCGGTTCAAAGGGACGGTTCAGGAAATAGATCACTCTTGATACCGGCGCCAGAGCCTGCGTCATCCAGAGCAGGGGGAATGCCAGCCAGAGGGCAATCGCCTTGTTGTTGCGCACACCAATTGTTTTCGGCAGAATCTCGGTGTATTGCAGGGTGACAAAGGTGAACAGAATTGAAAAGATGACCAGAGCCAGCCGTTCCGTTGCCCCCTGCTGGTCGAGCATTTCCGCCAGTTCGTTCCCGGCGACCGTCGCGCCGATTGTGTGCGCGGCGGTGTTCAGAATGAGGATGGCCGACATCGGGTTGTCGATCGATTTTTTGAATCCGTTCCAGATCGCGCCGATTTTCGGCGACTTTTCGGTCAGTTCGGCAACCTGAATCGGCGTGATGCTCAGAAGAACCGATTCCATGAGGGAACAGAACCCGGAAATGATCAGCCCGCCGAAAACACTGATGATGAAGACGGTCATATGAGCGGAGGTGCTCACGGCCGAGCCGTCTCCCGCTCCGAAGAGACTGGATGCAAAGAGGGTCATCTGCGTGAAGGTTGAACTCTTTCTTGTAAGGGGACCCGCCGGATGAATCAGGACGCGGCTGCGGGATAGGCCGATGCCGGGCGACGCTCCGCGTCTCCCGATACGCCGATTATAGCAGACCGCCGCGAAAAGGGCAAACTCAGGACATCTCCGTTTAACGAAAAACCGGAGATTTTACCCTGCGGGGGTCTCGGCACTGAAAAGTCCCCGGTAGTATGGCGAGTCGGCCATCAGCTCGCGGTGCGTTCCAATCCGGTCGATTTTCCCTTCGCTCATAACAACGATCCGGTCGGCCAGCGCCAGCGCGCCGGTCCGGTGGGTGACGATGACCGTGGTGCGGTTGCCGATAAAGCCGCGCAGAGCGTTGTGGAAGAGGAGCTCGCTCTGCATGTCGATCTGACTGGTCGCCTCGTCGAGAAGGAGGATCCGCGGGTTTTTGAGGATCGCCCGCGCGATCGAGATCCGCTGCATCTGCCCCCCCGAAAGGAGGCTTCCCCCCTGACCGACTTGCGTGTTGTACCCCTGGGCGAGCTCTTTGGTGATAAACTCGTGAGCGTAGGCGCGCTGTGCCGCGTCAACCACGTCGTCGAAACTCTTCCCCTCGGTTCCGTAACGGATATTCTCTTCGACGGTTCCGTCGAAAAGGATCGGCGTCTGTGAGATCAGCCCGATCTCTTTTCGCAGGTCGAAAAGGCGAAGGTCGCGTATCGGAACCCCGTCAATCGCGGCAACCCCTTCGACCGGGTCGATGAAACGCGGAATGAGTGACATCAGGGTGCTCTTTCCGCTCCCGCTCGGCCCGATGATCGCCAGCGTCTCGCCGAACGGGATTTCGAGATTGATCCCGCTCAAAACGTAACGCGGGTTTTCGATCGGCTTGGGGGGGTGATAATGATTCTTTTCGGTCTTTCGGACTTCTTCGGCGATCCGGTTCGATTCCACGTCGTACGAAAACGAGACGTTTTCAAACGTGATCTTTTCGCGAAACCGTTCGAGCGGCTTGGGGTCGGCGATTTCACGGATCGTGTTTTGCCGGTCGATGATCTCATAGACGCGGTCGGCGGCGGTCACCCCGCTCTGCAGGTTCACGAAGATGTCAGAAAGGCGGCGCGCCGGGTCGGCGGCGCCGATCAGAAACCCGTAGAAAAGGATGATTTCACCAAGCGTGAGCGGATGACTCGCCATCGGGAACGGACCGATATGCGTTCCGCCCGAAATTGCCAGCCACGCCCCCAGGAGGATCGTGGTGATCAGAATCATGATGCCGAGCGTCTCGGTGATCGGGCTGACGAGCGAACCGTATTTCGCCGTCTTCATGGCGCGGCGGTAGTTTGCCTCGTTTGTCTGCCGGAACCGCTCTTCTTCCGTCTCCTCTTGATTGAAGACCTTGACAATCCGAATCGACCGGAACGTCTCGCCGATGCGCGCGTACATCGAGACCATCTCGTGCATCGAGTTGCGAACCACCTTTTTCAGTTTTCGGGCCAGGGCGAAGATGATCCAGCCGGTGACCGGAATGAAAACGAACGTGGCGATCAAAAGCTGCCAACTGACCAGAAGGGCGCCGATGAGGCAGGCGGTCAGTTTGAGCGGTTCGCGGAGAAGTTTGCCGTAAAAGATGGTGATTCCCCCCGAAAGAGACCCCATGTCGTTGGTGAACCGGCTCATCGTGTCGGCGGCGCCCCGCTGGCTGTAGTAGTCGACTTCCAGTTCAATCGCCTTGCGGAAGAAACGCTCCCGCAGTTCGTAGACTCCCAACAGTCCGATCTTCGTCGAAAAGTAACCGTGGCAGAAGGTAAAGATCGACTTGATGACCGTTCCGGCCATCACCAGCGACATCAGCGCCATGACCGTGCCGAACGGGGTTTTTGGAGTATATTTTTCCACCCGGGGGGTCAGCTTTTCGAACCAGACGAGACTCTTTTCGTAGAAAACCAACTGTTTTTCCGCTTCGCGCAGACGGTGGGACGCCTTTTTTTGCCCCGGGTAGGAGGGATCGTCCTTTTCGAGGGTCAGATTCCCGTCGGCGTCGAGCCGGGCGGCGAGTTCGGCGCGGAGCGACTCGGCGTCGGCACGGAGTTCGTCGATTTTTTCCCGTTTGGCGGCGAGCTGCCTTTCCCAGTACTGGCTGACCGTCTCCCCCTGAAACGAGACTTCGACCAGCGGGAGGACCGCGGTGATATTGGCGCCCCAGAAGAAGGCCAGGAAAAGCGCGCTGAGGACCGTTATCAGAATGGTCGCTTTATATTTAAACGTGAGCCGAACGGCCCGCCAGAAATTTCTCATCGGTTCGCCGCCGCGCTGAGACCGCCGTCAAAAAGAGGAATTTCCCGTTTTCGCCGGAAATGTGCGCGCGGTAAGAGGGTGAATCTTCGTTTTCGTCCCTTTCGTGGCCTGCGGCGGCGCCGCAAACGACCGCGCCATTATATTGTTCCCCTATTTTTCGGTCAATCTCAATAGAAAACAGGGGAGCTGAGGGGAATGGCGGAAACCTGAAAAACCGAAAAATTTTTTCGAAAAAGGGTGAAGGAAAAAATTTTTTTTGCCGATTATTTAAAATTCTGCGATTTTTCCGATTTTTCCGAAAGTATCGGTTATTCGGGGTCGAATGTACCAGTAGGGAATTCATATCGAATCCCGGCTTTGGTCGTTTGTACCGCTGCATAAAGGAAAAATAC
>JAGCAH010000215.1 GCA_017652805.1 Thermoguttaceae bacterium
ACCTCGACTCTTTGGTGAACGAATACCCCGGCGCCGAGCGCATCCTCTACGACGATGCCGGAAATTTCCGTCGTTTCATTTCGATCTACGTCGGCGGCGAAGATCTCTCCGCCAACGAAAACTGGGACGCCGAGTTAGAGGCTTCCGAACTCTTCCTCGTCCCCGCCATGGCGGGTGAGTCGGCGGAGAAACTGACGGCCTTCGCCGATGACGCCGACGAGGTGGAGGAAGGCGCGTGCGATTCCTGCGGCGACTCTTGCGATTCCTGTTGCGACGCCGACTCTTGTGATTCCTGCTGCGACGCCGACACCTGCGATTCCTGCTGCGACGCCGATGCCGCCCCGTGCGGCGGTGTTCTCGCTCCGAAACGCCAAAACCGCGAAAGTATCATTTCCGAATACCGCCGGAGCGCGGTTTCGCTCGACGACAGCGAACGTGCCCGCTATCGGAACCATCTCGCCCTTCCCGAAATCGGCGCGCGGGGTCAGAAGCGTCTGAAGGCGGCGAAAGTCGTCGTAGCGGGTGCCGGCGCAATCGCCTCGCCGGTCATTCTCTACCTGGCGGCGGCGGGGGTCGGCAAGATCAAGATCGTCGATCCCGGCGAAGTCGATTCGGCGGATCTGCAGTCTCAGATCATCCACTCGACCCGCGACCTCAACCGGCCCCGGGCGGCGTCGGCGAAAGACTCGGCGCGGAACGTCAACAGGTCGGTTCAGGTCGAAACCGAACAGGTCGAAATCGACGCCGACAACATCCTTTCGCTGATCGAGGGATACGACCTGGTGATCGACTGCACCGACAGCTACAAGTCGCGTTACCTGATCAACGACGCGTGCGTTCTGCTCGGGATCCCCTGGATTTTCGGAGCCGCTCGGCGGTTTGAAGGTCAGATCGGTCTGTTCGACCCGAAAGAGGGGGCGTGCTACCGATGTCTCTACCCCACCCCGCCGCCGACCGACATTCTCCCCCCCGACGGCGAGGCCGCCCTTTTCAGCCCTCTGCCGGGCCTGATCGGGAGCGTCGCCGCTTCGGAAGCGCTGAAACTGATCCTCGGTCTCGGCGCGCCTTCTGCGGGAAGGCTCCTGATCGTCGACGCGATCAGCCTGGAGTTCCGCGCACTCGATACCAAAAAGAACGTCGCCTGCCCCGTCTGCGGGAAAGACCCCGCCATTAAGACGATGGACGATTTCGACGCCGAAGATTTCCGTCGTCCGCGCGAGACCGAAGAGGCGCTTCCGATCGGGAGTATCGAACCCGAAGAACTGGCGCATCTGATCGAGAGCAACAGCCCCGTCATGATCGTCGACGTGCGCGAGCCGCATGAACGCAGTGCGCTCCGGTTCCCCAGCGCGGTCGCCATTCCGATCGGCCAGTTCGAACGCCGTCTGCGCGAGTTCGATCCCGAGCGGAAGACGGTTTTCGTCTGTAAGTCGGGTAAGCGAAGTTTGTTCGCGGCGAAAACCCTCCGTGAGATCGGATACACGGGGCCGCTGTTCAGTCTGGCCGGCGGGATCGACGCGATGAAAGATATTATGTTCTCCCATGAGGGCGCGTGGCTCTGATTCTGCGTGGGAGGCGAAAACCGAACGTTTTTGCTTTACAAAACCATTTGCACCACACTTTGAAGACTAAGGAGAAATGACAATGGCCAAAGAAAACATCGAAAAGGAAGTTGGGATTAATGCCCTAAACGCCCGGGCGGCGTACAACCTTGCAAACGTCAACAAGACACCCCCCCAGTTCGGCGCCCTGACCCCGAAATGGCTGACCCGGTTCCTTGAATTCAAGGGGCTCGACTCGGGTATCTATCGGGTCAACAAGGTGGTCGAAGAGAATTCGCCCCTCGAAGTCCTCTGCAGCCGCACCAAGAAAACCGACATCATCCCCGAAGGGTTCGTCGACTACCAGGCGGAGCCGCGGGAGTACAAGCTCAACTCCCTCTCGACGATCATCAACGTGAACACCGCGATTGAAGACGTCTACAGCTCCCCCTACGATCAGGTTCAGGAACAGATCAAGCTCGCCATCGAGTCGCTCCGCGAACGTCAGGAGAGCCAGATCATCAATGACGACGACTACGGTCTTCTGAAAAACGCCGCCGATTCCCAGCGGATCCAGACCCGCAGCGGCGCGCCGACCCCCGACGACATGGACGAACTCCTCTCGAAGGTCTGGAAAGAGCCGTCGTTCTACCTGGCGCACCCGCGCGCGATCGCGGCGTTCCAGCGGCAGTGCACCCGCCGCGGTGTGACTCCGGTCTTCACCAACATTGCCGGCGGCACCTTCCTGACCTGGCGCGGAATTCCGGTCGTTCCGACCGACAAGCTCCTGGTCGACGGTCTGAAGAAGCCGAAGTCGCAGAGCGGCAAGACGAACATCCTCCTGGTTCGTACCGGCGAAGCGAAGCGGGGCGTGATCGGGCTGTTCCAGGCGGGTCTCAAAAACGAAGCCGCCCGCGGCCTTTCGGTCCGGTTCCGCGGGGTCGACAACAAGGGCGTGGCCTCGTATCTGCTTTCGCTCTACTGCTCGGCGGCGATCCTTGCCGACGATGCGATCGGGGTTCTGGAAGATGTAGAGGTGGGTGAATACTATGACTACGATTAATCCGAACGAAGATTCGTTTCCGGAGCTTGAATCGCGGTTACAAGATTTCTCTCCGGAAACCGCGGCGGCGGATCTGCCGGACAGTTTCGGCGCCTTCTCACCGACCGCTTTCGCCGGGATTCCGACCGAATCGGAACTGAGCCGTCTGGCAAACTCCTTCTTCCCCGACCTGACGCAGGGGGTTGCCGGCGCGCCGGACGCGTCCGCCTTTCGAACGCCGCAGTCAGGCGAAGGGTTCGCCCCCTCTGTCGGTGCGGCCTCCGCGCCGACTTCCGGCACGTTCGATTGGGAGAACCCGCTCAAATATGACGCAGGGGCCGAGCCGTCGTGTCGCTCCGCTCTGGACGCCGCCGCGCAGGCCGAAAAGGTTGACGGTCTCGACGTGGTCGAGTACGGCTCCCTGACCGACCCGCTTCGTCAGACCGCCTCAAACGGTGCGTCCCGCGCCGAAAACACCGACTGGCAGCGCCCGCTCAACGACGAGGCGCAGGCGGGCGCGTTCGTTCAGCCGCAGCTGACGAGCCGGTCGGACATGACAGGTTTCCTCCCCGACAGTCCCCAGGCGGCAAACCTGGCGCGTCCCGAGACGCCCTCCTATTCGCCGCGCGTCCTTTCGAAGGACGAGGCGCAGAAGGCGGGACGGACGATCGACGCACCCACTTCCCCGGGGGGAGGGGAATTCGAGACGAAATCGGCGCCGAAACCGGGTCAGCCGACCCGCAGCGACTCGATCGTGATCGGGAGCAAAACGCTCAGTCAGATCCGAGCCGATTTCCCGATCCTTTCGGAAGAGATCAACGGCAACCGCCTCGTCTGGCTCGACAACGGCGCGACGACCCAGCGTCCGCGACAGGTGATCGACCGGCTCTCCTACTACTTCGAGCACGAGAACTCGAATGTACACCGGGGGGCGCATACCCTGGCCGCCCGTTCGACCGACGCCTACGAAAACGCGCGTAATACCGTTCGCGGCTTCATCGGCGCGTCGTCGTCCGAAGAGATCATCTTCGTACGGGGGACGACCGAGGCAATCAACCTGGTCGCCAACGCCTTTGTCAAGCCGCTTCTTTCCCCGGGCGACGAGATCATCGTCTCGATCCTCGAACATCACGCGAACATCGTCCCCTGGCAGTTGATCGCCCAGGCGACCGGCGCGGTCATTAAAGTGATCCCGTGCGATGAAACCGGTCAGCTCCGACTCGACGAGTACGTCAAACTCTTTTCGAAGAGAACGCGTTTCGTCTCGGTCACCCACGTCTCGAACGGCCTGGGAACCGTCACGCCGATCGAGGAACTGGTACAGATCGCGCATCGGTTCGGGGTTCCGATCCTGATCGACGGCGCGCAGTCGGTCGCGCACATTCCGGTCAACGTCTCGGCGCTCGACGCGGATTTCTTCGTCTTTTCGGGACACAAGATTTTCGCGCCGACCGGAATCGGCGTCGTCTACGGCAAGAAGGCGCTTCTCGAAGCGGCGCAGCCGTACCACGGCGGCGGAAATATGATCGCCGACGTCACCTTCGAGCGGACGGTCTACAACGGTATCCCGAACAAGTTCGAAGCGGGGACCGGCAGTATCGCCGACGCGATCGGACTGGGCGCCGCGCTGGAATACCTTTCGGCGATCGGAATGCCCCATGTCTATCAGTGGGAGCACGAACTTCTGCAATACGCGATGGCGGAAATGAAAAAGGTCAAAGGGCTTCACCTGGTCGGCACCGCCCTCAATAAGGCGTCGGTTCTGGCATTCAAGCTCGACGGCTATTCCGACGAAGAAATCGGCAAGCGGCTCGACCGCTACGGAATCGCCGTCCGAACGGGGCACCACTGCGCCCAGCCGGTTTTAAGGTTCTTCGGACTTGAAAGCACCGTACGACCGACGATCGCCCTCTACAACTCGCCCGACG
Organism: Thermoguttaceae bacterium; assembly: GCA_017652805.1. GTDB lineage: Bacteria > Planctomycetota > Planctomycetia > Pirellulales > Thermoguttaceae > RUG695. The sequence goes on from JAGCAH010000215.1 coordinate 4,512, forward strand.
ACATTGACGCGCTGGTTCGGGTTCTGAGGTCGTTCGCTTGAAAAAAACATAGCGGCAGACCTGCCGCCGGAACGCTCTTTTCGCGGGGCGTTCCGGTTTTTTTCACGCCCGGAATTCAGGCCTGCGTCGATGTCCCGGTCGAATCGGCGACCAGGTCGCTCAGCTTCTTCTCGAACAGATAAGTGTGAACGAGCTGATCGAGTTCCTTCCACATCGGAAGGGTTTTGCAGAAACCGTTCCGGGGGCAGTCGTTCTTCTTACCCGAAAGGCAGGCCACCTGGGAAAGAGAACCCTCCATCACTTCCAGAATCTCCCCGACGGTGTACTCTTCCGGACGGCGGCTCAGTTTATATCCGCCGCCCCTGCCGCTGATCCCGACAATCAGTTTCGCCGCAACCAGATCCCGAACCAGAAGCTCGAGATACTTCTTAGAAATTTCCTGCCTTTCGGCAATATCTTTTAAGGGAACAATCCACTGGAATCTATGTTCCGCGAGATCAATCATCACGCGCAAAGCATATCGTCCACGGGTCGAAATCATTTCTGACCACCTCTCTACGATCTCTCTTCCAAACTTCCGAACCGCTGACTTTATCGAAAAAAAGCGATAAAGTACTTATACTCATATTAGTATACCTTATACTCGATAACGCGTCAAGCCGTTCACGAAAATTCGCCCGTTCCGGCGCGATTTTCGGAACCAACCTCCGCCGACACCGGCATTTTTCGGGAAGATGGGAAAATCGGACTCCCTCCGTCTTTGGAAGAAGCGCCGGAGGAAGAAAAAAGCCCCCTTTCGGGGGCTTTTTTCGTTACGTCTGACAGACTGCGGCCTCAGAAGAGATCGTCAAGACCGTCAAATTCAACCTGGCCGGGATCGTACTCGGCGAAGGCCGCGTCGACCGCAGAGCCCTGGTACTCAAACGCGCCGTAGTCCATATAATCGCCGACCGTACGGGTATTCCCCGCCAGGTCTTTACCGGCGAGAACCGAGGAATACGCCTCCGTGGAATCGACAAGACCGGAACGGTCGATCGCGACGGAATTCGACGCCAACTGATAGCTTCCGCCGGCAAAAACCGGCTGGTTCGTTGTGTTATCGTAGTTGTTGCCGAACGTCGTAGCGTCGTAGG
>JAGCAH010000216.1 GCA_017652805.1 Thermoguttaceae bacterium
CGTCGATCGAGTCCTGACTCCGCAGCAGGCCGAAGACGAACTGGTCGCCGGGATCCGCATCGAGCTCGAGGAGGACGAAAAGGTCGATCAGGTTTCCGTATTGCACGAGATTTTAAAAACGTACCGCACCACGTCGGGACGGGGGTTGAGTCTCGAAATCGCCCTCCGATTCCTGGACGGGAAAGTCGGTCTGATCCGCTGTCCGTCGTTCCGGATTAACTTCCGACCGGAACTCCGCGAGCGGATCTGTCAGCGGTTCGGTTCCGACGCGCTGAGTCTGATCACTTCTCCCCTGAAATAACTATCGGCGGCCGTCGGGGACGGTTCGCTTTCCGGCGCGGGGGAGTCGGACGTTCGGAAAGAAAACTTGCCCCCGGCGCTTTTCTCAGGAATCGGGGGGAAGGTTTTTCAGGAAGGTGTAGGTCATCGCCTCGGCGATGTCTTCAAAGTCGTACTCCTCGTCCGTGACCGCGAGAACATCGCAATACTGCCAGTAGATCACGTAGGACCGCTCCTCGGTTTCCAGACTCAGCACAATGGCCGTATTGACCAGATCGAGATAGAAGAAGTTCATTTCGTAGCCGGTCAGGAAGTGGTCGGCGATGATCCGGTGGGTCGGTGTATCTTCGAGCTGATTGTACTCACGGCGCATCGAATGAAGAACCTCCTTGGCGGCGGCGTCCGGATCGGTTCCCGCCGGAAAGATCGAAATCATCCAGAAGTATCCGTCCGGATTGTTCACGGTGATCGCCTTCGAGTCGCTCGTCCAGGGAGCCTCCTGAACAAACCAGTTCTTCGGGTAGGCAAATCGGACCGCGTCGCCTTCGCTGGCATACTCTTTAAACTCGGCTTCCTCTTCGAGACGTGCCAATTCGTTGACGTCGCCGAGAATTTCAAAAAGCTTCTTTTTGCGATGCAATTCCGTTCGAGCGGCATCCGGATTCGGGGTACCGCCGCGCCTGCCGGTCGGCTCATTCTTTCTGATAGGTTTCATCGCTTTTTTCCCCCTGAGTGACGGGTCAGGACGATTCGGCGGACCGTCGCGCCGAACACTATTTCATTTTTAGTCCGGTTCGCGGGGATTGTCAACAGGTTCTCTTGACTTGCGCCTTTTCTTCAGGGATAATATCCGCGATTCTGCGGGGCCGAAATGCCTTCTTTTAGGTCGTTGGCCTTCATGGTGACCCCGCTGACGGATGTGTCCTTTCCCTTTGAAGGAGATCGTCAATGACAATTTCGCAGTTTAATCTCATCGATCCGCAACATCGGAAAAACGAAGCGTTCCGGTTCGAAGAAACGTTCCGAAAATCGGGCGGGGGGATCCCGGTTCGCTTCACAAAACGCCGCCTTGTCGGCGGTCTTTCCGACGGGGTCGAAGTTTTGGAAGTCGATAACGGTCTCTTCTCGTTCACCGTCCTCCTCTCAAAAGGGATGGGTGTCTGGCGCGGCAGATGCGGCGACGTCGATCTAAAATGGGACTCTCCCGTTCACGGCCCGGTTCACCCGCGGCATGTTCCGATCTTTCATCCGAGCGGGCTGGGATGGCTCGAGGGATTCGACGAATGGATCGCCCGCTGCGGCCTCAACAGCAACGGCGCCCCCGAATTCACTCCTTCCGGCGTTCTCAGATATCCTCTCCACGGGCGGATCACCAATATGCCGGCCCGCGAGGCGAGCTGCGCGTTCGACTCCGAATCGGGAGGGATGACTGTTTCGGGCATCGTCGACGAGGCGGCCCTCTTTTCGAGTAAACTCTCGCTGAACGTCTCGTACATGACTTCCGCCGGTTCGACGCGTCTTCACGTTCGAGACGAGGTCGTAAATCACGGGAGCGCCCCCGCCGAGTTCGAACTCCTCTACCACATCAACACCGGATTCCCCCTCATGACCCCCGGCGCGGAATTTTTTATCCCGTTCGAAAAGATGACCCCGCGCGAGGCGAGTGCCAAGGCGAACCTTGATCGATGGAATCTCTGTCTCCCCGAAGAGCCGAACTCCCCCGAAAACTGCTACCTCTTCGACCTGGCCGCCGACGCCCGGGGACGGACGCGAGTGATGATCCTCAGCGCGGCAAAAGACCGAGGGGTCTCCCTCTCGTTCAACAAGAACGAGTTTCCCCATTTTCTGACCTGGAAATTGATGCGACCCAACGGCGACACCTACGTCACGGCGATCGAGCCGTGCGTCAACTTCCCGAACACCCGTTCCTTCGAAAAGGAACACGGCCGGGTCGTCACCCTGGATCCGGGAGCTTCCCGCGTCTTCAACTTTGATATCGACGTTCTTCTCACCGCCGAACAGATTGATGCCGCCCGAGAGGATATCGCGGCGCTTCAGTCCGGCGCCGCGGGGGTGATCGAACCCGATCCGATCAAGGAGTGGTGCGAATGAAAGGTTTCGTCGACGAGAGTCTGGTTTTTCACCTCGATATTCCGGTCCTCGACACCGATGCCGATGTTTTCGAACACGCGAATAACACAAGGTATATCCACTGGATGCAGGAGATCGCGATCGCCCATTCCGAGTTCTATGGTTGGGACGATAAACGATACATCGAACATGGCGGAGGGTGGTTCGTCCGCCGCCATGTCGTCGACTATGTCCACCCGGTCTTTCCGGGCGAGATCATGCACGGCGAGACATGGGTCGAAGAGATGAAAAACGTCTCGTGCCTGCGAAAATATCGGTTTACCCGCAAATCGGACGGTCTGCTCATCTCCAACGCCGAAACACGCTGGGCGTTCGTCAATTTCCACACCGGTCGGCCGATGCGGATTCCCGAAGAAATCTCAAAAATCTTTATCCGCGAGTAGATGCGGGGAATCCGTCCCGCAGCGCATAAAACCGGCCGGGCGCCCTGACTTCTCAGATCAGCCGCTGGAGCGTGTCTAAAAAGATGTTGAGCATCACCCGCTCATGACTGGCAAAGAGCGCCGCGCGAAGGTTTCCTTCCGGATGCCGCGCGTTGATCTTCGGCAGGAACGAGATGAGCACCTGTTCTTTGATCATCGCGTGCTGTATCCGGCGCATGTTCTGATCGGAACCGATCCCCAGCGAGACAATCGGCGCCATGTTCTCCTGAACCGTGAACCCCATCTTTTTCAGCTCCGATTTAAAAAAGTAGACGTTGTTCCAGAGTTTGTGCCGAATGTCGTCCTGGTAGAAAGAGAGCTGAAGTCCCTTGAGCGTCGCCGCGGCCAGCGGCGTGGGAGGATACGATGAAAACTGGAATCGGGGAAGGTCAACCACGCGGTCGATGAACGAGGAACTCCCCGGAATCAGCGCGCCAAATCCGCCGATCGCCCGAGCGAGCGAACTGACAAGGTAGGTACAGAGCGGAAGCGGTTTTTTCACCTCCTCGACGGTCTCGTCCCTCTGAAGGCAGATGAAGTCGTCGATCGGGTCTTCCTCAGGCTCCGCGTCCGATTCTCCGTCGAAAAAATCTTCGGACTCTTCCCCGTCCGCTTCGCTCCACGGTTCCCCCGCGCCGTAGGAATCTTCCTGCGGGAACTCGTCGGGGGTGAACGCGTCGTTATACGAGAAGTCGCCCACTCCGTAGGTCGGATCGCTCTGATGGTCTTGCGGCGTGTGGTTCACCCGGCTCGTATCATAACCGAAATATTCGAGCGTGCCGCGCCCCTTCCCCCCCAAAACGCCGAATCCGTCGGCGTCGTTGACCAGAAGTGCCGCGCCGGGGTACGCCGAAAGGATTTCGTAATATTCGGGAATCGGCGCGATTTCGCCGGTTACGTTGAAAAGACCGTCGGTGATCACCAAGGGGCGCTTGTATCGTTTCTTGGTCTTTCGAACCAGGACGCGCTTTAAGTCGTCCGGATCGCGGTGCTTAAAAGAGATCAGCCGCGCCGCCGAACGGGTCAGGGCGCGCCGGATCACCGCCGCCGAAGAATCGGAACAGTGCTCGTCGACCAAAACCAGATCGTACGAATCAATGACCGACTCCAAAAGACATCCCAGGGCGTCTGCTTCGCTCTCGCAGTAGAGGGCGCGGGGCGTTTCGTAAATTTCGGCCGCCTGCCGCTGGACTTCGAGAACCGGCACCGGCGTGTAGCGGCGGCGGAGCGAGCCGGACGACGTTCCGTAATGAAGGACCGCCTCGCACGTCGACGCCAGAACTTCCGGATGCGCCTGCAGACCGAGATACCCCTCGCCCGAAAAGTAAATGTATTCCTCTCCGCCAATCGAAACCGTCGCGTCGGGAGGGCCGTCGAACGCGAAGAGTTCTTCGATCAGCGACATTTCCCGTTTCAGGACGGGCTGACCGAGCTGCGGCCGGAGCTGTTGCGCGTTTTCTTCGTTGAGCGACGAGAGGATCCGTTCGGGAGATTCGCCGGACGGCTGTTTGTCAAAATAAAGCATTCTATTGCCTTGTGCCAAAAAAGGTGGTCCGTGAGCCTGCGGCGGACGCTGAGCGAATCCTTTCGCCGCGCTGCCGCCGGAAGACGGGGGATCATACGGTTTTTCCCCCCGGAAGGCAAGAGCAACTCCGCCGCCGGACGTGCCTCAAAATCGTGGGGAAACGTCCTTTGATACACAAAATCAAACGCCGCGGGCGCCCCTGTCCTCCCTTGTTTTCCGGAGGGAAAAGGCCGCTGTCCTAAAAATAACGATACAAAAAACGGACGAAACCGCCGGTCGGCTCGCGCATTCCCCCTTTTCGGCGGCGCAGAAAGAGAAGAAAGGGGCGGCTCTTATATATTAGGGTGAACCCTTTATATTTTCGCGGAATATGGTAGAATAGAAAGAGGGTTTTTTCTTTCCGGCGCACGGCTCGCCTAAAATCGGTCGTTTTTCCGATTTTACCTTCCCGCGCGCCGAAAAGAGTCCTTAAAACAAGGGTTCCGCGTCCGGCGAAGAAAGCAGGTCCGTTGATGTCGTTGTTGGTTATCGGTTCCGCCGCGTTCGATTCGATTCAAACCCCGAGCGGATCCCGCGAAAAGGTGATCGGAGGGAGCGGGGTCTACGCCGCCTTCGCCGCCTCTTTCTTCACCCCGGTCCGGTTGGTAAGCGTCGTCGGCGAAGACTGGCCGAGCGCCTATACCGAAAGGCTCCGAAAGAGAGCGATCGATCTTGAAGGAGTCGAGATCCGCCCCGGCGCGAAGACCCTCTCCTGGACGGGAAAATATTTCGAGAACCTCAATGACCGCGAGACCCTGGAGATTCGGCTTAACGTGATGGGGGAGGAATACTCGCCCCTCGTTCCCGAATCGTATCGGGACAGCGAGTTTGTTCTTCTGGCGAACGGCTCGCCGGTCAGCCATCTCGGTCTCCTGGCCAAATTGGCGAGAAGACCCCGGCTGACAATCGCCGATACGATGGACTTCTACATTCAGAACTGTCCCGATTCGCTGCGGGAACTCCTCCGGCAGATCGACGGCCTGATCCTGAACGACTCCGAGGCGCGTCTCCTGACGGGCGAAAAGAACACGATCACCGCCGCCCGCCGGATTCTCGAGATGGGACCGGCGTTTGTTATCGTTAAGAAGGGGGAAAACGGCGCGTTCTACCTTTCACGGCAGGCGATCCGCCTCATTCCGGCCTACCCGTCCGAAGCGGTCGTTGACCCGACCGGGGCGGGGGATTCGTTCGCCGGGGCGCTGATGGGAGCTTTGGCCGCATCGGGCCGAAGCGATTCCGAATCGATTATCGCGGCGATGGCCCGCGCGACGGTTGTCGCCGGTTTCAACGTCGAAGGGTTCTCCCTCGAACGGATGGAAACCCTGACCGAAGGGGAAATCGAATCCCGCCTTAACGCGTTCCGCACCATGATGACATTCTAACGCTTAAAGAGAGTAACACAACTTTGAAAAAAGAATCAGACGAAACAAAAAAAACTGGCAAAGACCCTCAGAAGAGGGCGCCGCACAATCGGCGGGTCGGTCCCCGTTTCGAGTGGGGCGAAGTCGACAATGTCTCGCAGGAAGACATGCTCCTTCCGGCGAAGAAAAAGAAGGGAAACCGCCGCAAGCATGACCGGATCGAGTCGACCTTGACCGTCGGCGCCGAAGAAGCCGATCCTTACGCGATCAAACCGACCAGTCCGCACCCGGCCGACGACCCGGCGATCCCCAGCTACGGCAGAAGGCTCAACGACGATGATGATGAGTACAACATCTTCCTCCGAAACGCCGAACGAGCCGACCGACGCGAAAAAGAACGCGAACTCGCCAAGAAAGAGCAGAAACCGAAAAAAACCGCCCCGCCGAAAGAGACCGCTCCCGCCGGAAAAGAATCGGTAAAGGAAGACGTTCCGGTTAAAAAGAAACCGGTGAAGGAACGTTCCCTTGCAAAAGAACGCTCTCCCCTCAGGCAGGACGCTTCCTCCCGTAAGCTCGCCGAGCTCGCGATGATTGACAACCTCCGCGCCGGGATTGGCGAGCTACGGAAGATCGGCGTTGCCCGGATCAAAAAGTGCTCCCTGACCGAAGATACGAAGGAGACGTTCCTTTCGAGCCTGTCGCTGATGGAAAATCTCCTCGACGTTGTCGGGCGGCTGGTCAGCTTCCCGCAGGAAGCCGACGCGGCGCGAAAACCGGACCGAATGAAAAAGGCTCCCATCGCCGAAAAGCCGACCGAACCGAAAGAGCCGACGCCGAAAACGCGCCCCGTCCGGAAAGACGCTCTCCCCGAACCAGAAGTCGACGGCGAGCTCCCCGATACCGTCGAGCGGTTTGCCCCCGTCGAACCGCCTCGCAAAAAAGAACTTCCGAAAAAGGAAAAGCCGAAAAAACAACGCCCCATAAAGGAACCTCCCCACCCTTTTGACGAGGCCGCTCCGGCGGGGCGCGAAGAGTCGGACAGGTTCTTCGAACTGAAAAAGAACTGGAAACTCGGCGGCGCCGTCCTCTCCGACGCGATGCTGGCGGCACTTGCCGAGGTCCACTATGAAAAGCCGACTCCGATTCAAGCGGGGACGATCCCGCTGATTCTCGCGGGGAAAGACCTGATGGGTCAGTCACGGACCGGAAGCGGAAAGACCGCAGCGTTCATGATCCCGATCATCGAAAAGATCGATCCGCGCGCCGCGTCGGCGAGCGGGAATTCCACGGCGGTGCCGCCGGGGGACGATCCGGTCGCGCTGATCGTCGTGCCGACGCGCGAACTGGCGGTCCAGATCCGGGACGAAACCGCCAAACTCGCTCACAACCGCGAGATCGCGATTGTCGCCTGCTACGGCGGCAAACCGATCGCCGACCAGGTCAAAAAGATGCGCGGCGGGGTCGATATCGTGATCGGTACTCCCGGACGGATCCTTGATCTGGCCAAGCGGAGCGCCCTCCGCCTGTCGTCCCTCAAGTGGGTCGTTCTGGACGAGGCGGACCGGATGCTCGATATCGGGTTCCGTCCCGATATCGAACGAATCCTCCGCCAGACGCCGCGTGAGCGACAGACGCTCCTTTTCAGCGCCACCCTGGCCGACGAAGTCGTCCGCCTGGCCCAGCGCTACATGAACGAACCGGAAACGTGCGATTTCAGTGAAAACGAAATCGCCGCCGATACGATCGAACAGTTTTACATCACCGTCGACCGCGACCGCAAGTTCGAGGCGCTTGTCCGCCTTCTGCGCCGCGAAGACCCGCAGCAGGCGATCGTTTTCTGCCGGACCAAACGAGGGGTCGATCGGCTCGGAAGCGGTCTGATTCGCGAGTTCAAGAATTGGGCGGTCTCGGCGATCCACGGCGATCTGACCCAGTCGAATCGCGACAACATCATGCGCTCGTTCCGCGCCGGGAAGATCAAGATCCTGGTCGCGACCGATGTGGTCGGCCGAGGTATTGACGTGAGCGGTATTTCGCACATCATCAACTACGATATTCCCGAGTTCTGCGACGATTACGTCCATCGGGTCGGACGAACCGGACGGATGGGTCGCGAAGGGGTCGCCTACACGCTCGTCACCTCCGAAGAGGGAAACGAGCTGACCCGGATCGAGATGCGGATCAACCGCCTTCTCCAGCGGACCGAGCTCGAGGGGTTCGAGGCGTTCACCCGCCCCGAAGAGACTAAAAACGCGGAACCGAAAGAACCGAAACCGGTCTACGGCAAACCGTTGCGACGCGTTCGCCGCGCCCTCTGACCGTCGGCCGCCGTCGGTCGCGGGATCGTGCGCGGGAAGGCGCGGACACATCTAGGCAACATTCCGATTCAGACAAGGATTCAAACCACCGATGTCAGAAAATAAAACCAAAGAGGCACGGTACGACGAGGCGATCGCCCTGCGCGAAGCGGGGGATCTCAAAGGAGCCGTCTCGATCCTCGAGCGGCTGTCGGCCGAGTTCCCCGACTACGCCCTGGCACACCTGGGACTGGCGGTCTTCTACTGGAAGCTGGACCGGCTCGATGACTCGATTCGAGAGGCGTCGAAGGCGTGCGAACTCGAAACCGAAGACCCGTTCTACTTCACCGCGCTCTCGTCGCTGGCAATCAAGGCCGGGCACCGCAAAACGGCCGAAGAGGCATTGGCCAAGGCTCAGGAGGCTCGCTTCCAGGCCTTCATGAAAAAATACCGCGAAGAAAATCCCGAAACCGAAGAGGAATCCGACACCAAGCCGGATCCCCGAGAAAGCGAAGGCGCACAATGACTGAAAGCCGAAAAGGGCGTATTTTAATCGCCGACGACAACCAGGTGAACCAGGAACTTCTCGAAGCGTACCTGGCCGACGGGAACTATGAAATCGAGTTCGCCTCGGACGGTCTCGAAACCCTCGCCAAGGTTTCTTCCTTCCGGCCCGACGTCATTCTCCTCGACATCATGATGCCGAAACTGAGCGGGTTCGAGGTCTGCGAGGAACTGAAAAAGTCTGCCGGTACTCAGAACGTGATGATCCTGATGGTCACGGCGCTCAGCGACCTGGGGGATATCGAACGCGCGGTCGCCGCCGGGTGCGACGACTACCTGAGCAAACCGGTACACAAGCTCGAACTCCTCAAACGGGTCGAGAATATGATCAAACTCCGGAATGTCTCGGACGAGCTCGAACGGCTCCGCCGATACATCGACTCGATCGAAGACGCTGCGGCGCCTCCCGCCGAAGATCAAAACGCCCCGAAAAAGGAAGACTGACGTGTCTCAAGAGAGTCTGACCCAGTGCCCCGACCACCAGCGGATCGTCATCACCGGAATCGGCCTGACCGCCCCGAACGGGAACAATCTTTCCGAGTTCCGCCGTGCTCTGCTCGCCGGCGAGAGCGGCGTCGAACCGTATGAGATCCGCTATTTCGGCAGGACGGTCGCCGGGGTCTGTCATTTCGACAACCTGAAATACGCCTCGCGCCGGGAACTCCGCCGCGGAACCCGCGCCGGGAGTATCGCCGTCTACTGCGCGCACGAGGCGGTCGCCGACTCCCGGATCGACTGGGACGCATTCCCCAAAGACCGCGTCGGTGTCTATCTGGGAATCACCGAACACGGAAACGTGGAAACCGAAAACGAGATCTACCAGATCAAGCAATACGATTACGACTGCGCCTACTGGTCTCACCACCACAACCCGCGCACCGTCGCCAACAACCCGGCGGGGGAAGTCACCCTCAGCATGAAGATCACCGGCCCCCACTACACTCTGGGCGCGGCGTGCGCCGCGGGAAACGCCGGACTGATCCAGGGGGTTCAGCAACTTCGTCTGGGTGAGGTCGATTTCGCGCTGGCAGGGGGCGTCTCGGAGAGCATCCACACGTTCGGGATTTTTGCGGCGTTCGCCGCCGAAGGAGCGCTGGCGCGGAATGACGATCCGGCGAAGGCCTCGCGCCCGTTCGACGCCGCCCGGAACGGGATTGTCGTTTCCGAAGGAGGCGCCGTCTATACGCTCGAACGCCTTTCCGACGCCAAAGCTCGCGGCGCGAAGATCTACGGCGAGATTGTCGGTTACGGGATGAACAGCGACGCGACCGATTTCATCCTCCCCAACTCCGTCCGACAGGCCGAATGCATGCGGAAAGCGCTCAAAAACGCCGGACTTTCCCCCGCCGAGATCGATATCGTCAACACCCACGCGACCGCAACGGTCAGCGGCGATATCAACGAAATTGAAGCTGTGCGCGACGTCTTCGGCGAAACAAAAACAACGTATATCAACAATACAAAAAGTTTCATCGGGCACGCCATGGGGGCCGCGGGAGTGCTGGAATTGGCGGGGAACCTTCCCTCGTTCGAAGACGGAATCGTCCATCCGACGATCAACGTCGACGACCTCGACCCGAAGTGCGCCTTCCCGACCCTGGTCCTGAACAAGCCCCTTGAAGGAAAAGACATTCGTGTTATTTTGAACAATTCATTCGGCATGGTCGGCATCAACGCGGTGCTGATCGTCGCGAAATATGAAGCATAGTCATTTGACAAGAGAAAGAACAATGACCAAACCTGAAATCCGAACAACTATCATCGACATCCTTTCGGACATCGCTCCCGATGAAGATTACGCGCAGCTCAAAGACGACGTCTCGTTCCGCGAGCAACTGAGCATGGACAGTATGGACATGCTCGATATCGTCCTGGAACTCCGGAAACGGTTCAAAATTCAGATTCCGGAAGAGGACTATCCGAATCTGGTCTCGATGAACTCGACCCTCGATTATCTGGAACCCCTTCTGGCCGACAAGTAACACACGCGAAAAGCCGTATGGGCGAAGAGAAGATCTACGACACCGTCATTATCGGAGCCGGAATGTCGGGGCTGGCCGCGGGGATCCGCCTGGCCCAGTACGACAAGAGTGTCTGCATCCTGGAGCGGCATACCGTTCCGGGGGGGCTGAACTCCTTTTATCGGCAGAAGGGACGGAACTTCGATGTCGGACTTCACGCGATGACCAACTACGCCGCGAAAGGAACGCGAAGCGGCCCCCTCTCGCGGCTTTTGCGTCACCTGCGCCTTTCGTGGGACGAACTGGGACTGATTCCCCAACTCGGCTCTGGGATCGCGTTCCCCGGCATTACGCTGGAGTTTTCCAACCAGTTTGACCTTCTCGTCTCGCAGGTCGCCGAAAAGTTCCCCAAACAGATCGACGGATTTCGAAAGATGGTCGCCTCGCTGGTCGACTACGACCAGCTGGGACTCGGCGCCTCGGGGGGTTCGTCCAAGGAGTTCGTCGGCTCTTTCATTTCCGACCCGCTCCTGGTCAATATGCTCTTCTGCCCGATCTTCTTCTACGGCGGCGCCCGCGAGTCGGATATGGAGTTCGGGCAGTTCTGTATCATGTTCCGTTCAATCTTCCTCGAAGGGTTCGCCCGCCCGTACGAAGGTGTTCGGCACATACTGACCAAGCTCCTTAAGAAATTCAAAACACTGGGGGGCGAACTTCGTCTCCACGCCTCGGTCAAAAAGATTGTCACACAGAGTGACAGCGCCTCGAAGCTGATCCTGGACGACGGGACGGAAATCCGCGCCAAGAGGTTCCTCTCGTCAGCCGGCTGGCGCGAGACGATGCGTCTCTGCGGTCTCGAAGAGTCGGAGAACGCCGTTTCTCCCGGGAAACTCTCTTTCGTCGAGACGATCAGCGTCCTGGACCGTGATCCGAAGCGTCTGGGACACCGCAAGACGATCCTCTTCTTCAACGATTCCGAATCGATGACCTATAAGAAACCCGACGAACTGATCGACCTTCGCAGCGGCGTGATCTGTTCGCCGAACAACTTCGATTACGGCAAACCGCTCGGAGAAGGCCAGATCCGTATTACAGCGCTCGCCAATTTCGACCGCTGGGCCGAGCTCGACCCGCATCGTTACCAGCTCGAAAAGCTCCGCTGTTACGACCGCCTGATCGGCTCGGCGGTTCGTTTCGTTCCCGACTTCCGAGGAAACATCATTGAAACCGACATGTTCACACCGCTGACCGTCACTCGCTACACAGGAAAAGACGCCGGGGCGATCTACGGCGCCCCCGAAAAGAAGTACGACGGCCTAACCCCCCTGCGGAACCTCTACGTCTGCGGAACCGATCAGGGGATGGTCGGAATCGTCGGAGCGATTGTCAGCGGTATCACGATCGCCAACCGCTACCTGTTGGCCAAATAAAGAAAGAGGACTATGAGCGGAGCGGCTTTGCGATACTCCGACAGCTACGATATCATCGTCATCGGCAGCGGCCTGGCGGGAATGACCGCCGCCAACGTCCTTGCACGGGACGGACAGAAGGTTCTCCTGCTCGAACGACACTACAAGCTCGGCGGACTGGCTACCTGGTTCTGGCGGGGGAAGCACCAACACATTTTCGATATTTCGCTCCATGGCTTTCCGGTCGGAATGATCAAAAGCTGTCGCCGCTACTGGAACAAAGAGATCGCCGAGCGGATCGTACAGCTCCCCGCCATTAAATTCGACAACCCCCAGTTCACCCTGACCACGACCTTTAATCGGGACGACTTCACACGCCTTCTCATCGAACGGTTCGGGATCCCCGCCGAGACGGTCAAGGCGTTTTTCGATACCGCGCGCGACCTGACCCATTACGACAGCGAGGCGATGACCACGCGCGAGCTGTTCGACCGCTTCTTCCCGAACCGCCCCGACGTGGTTCGTCTCTTAATGGAGCCGATCACCTACGCGAACGGTTCGACTCTTGAAGACCCCGCGCTCACCTACGGGATCGTCTTTTCGAATTTCATGTCGAAGGGGGTCTACACGTTCCGGGGAGGAACCGACCTGTTCGTCTCGATGCTTCGCGCCGAGATGATGAAAAATGGCGTCGATATCGCCGCCGCCGCTCCGGCCGAACGAATCCTGGTCGAAGACGGACGCGTCGCAGGTGTACGTATTGCCGAAAATCCCCCGGCGATCGACGTGCCGGAACTCGACGGACGCCCGTTTCCGCGATCCCCCCTCCTGGGGAAAACGATCCGCTCCCGCGCGGTTCTTTCGAACGGGAACCTTCTGGGAACGATCTTTGACATGGTCGGGAAGGAAAACTTTTCGGACGAGTTCGTCGCCGAAGCCAAAAAGGTCCGCCTGAACAATTCGAGCACTCAGGTCTACATGGCGCTAAAGCCGGAAGAAACGCTCGATCCGGAGGTTTGCGGCGACCTCCTCTTCACGTCGGTCGCTCCGGAATTCGACGCCAAACTCCTCCTTTCGCGGAATATCACCAGTCGGACCTATTCGTTCTACTACCCGAAGACGCGTCCCGGAACCGATCGGCACTATATTGTGGCGAGCGCCAACGCCGACTATCATGACTGGGCCTCTCTTTCGGACGCGGAATATGAAACGGCCAAAAAGGATCTCATAGAAACAACGCTCGACGCGCTCGAGAAATACGTTCCGAACATTCGCGCCAAGCTCGCCTACGTTGAGGCGGCAACTCCGAAAACCTTTAAAGACTACACGGCGCATTGGGGGGGCGCGAGTTTCGGCACCAAGTACGAGGGACTGGCGGTCAGCCGTTCTCTCCACAAACAGATCGCCGGACTCTTCCATGCCGGAAGCGTCGGGATTATCATGTCCGGCTGGCTCGGCGCAGTCAACTACGGGATGATCGCCGCTAACGACGCCGAGGCTTTTTTAACCGAAGACCAAGAGGGATAAGCGATGTCCGAATTCACCAAACAGATGATCCTCGACCTGATTCCGCACCGTCCCCCGTTCCTCTTCGTCGATGAGATTCGGGAGCTTTCCGACGAGAAGATCGTCGCGGCATATCGTTTTAAAGAAGACGAGTTTTTCTTTCTGGGACACTATCCGGGTCGCCCGATCGTCCCTGGTGTGATCCTCTGCGAGTCGGCAATGCAGGCCGGCGCGGTCTTCCTGGCTTCCCGGTACGGAAAAGTAGTCGCCGAAATGGCGGAAAACGCCGGAAAGAAGCTGATGCCGGTCGTCGGGAGGATCGACGAGGTCAAGTTCAAGAAAATCGTCGGTCCCGGCGACGTGATCGAGTCTGAAGTTGCCCTCCGCGAAAAAATGGCGCGCGCCTATTTTCTCAACGCGAAGATCACCTCCGGCGGCGAGTTGGTCTGCCGGTTCCGGTTCGCCTGCACCTATACCGAGTCGTGAATATTACGGCGTCTCTTACGGGGCGCCTTCTTTTTTCCGCGGTATCCTGATAGACCGCTCCTTTTAAGTTTCGGCTATAAAGAGCTCTTTCCCGGCGCGACGATCGGTTTTTCGCGGTTGGGGAGGGTAATGACGTCCAGTTCCGTCTCGAAAATCTCACGGAGCATCTCACGATTCAACATCCCCGCGGGATCGCCGTGGTAGAGGACTTTCCCCCCCTTCAGGGCCAGAACGGAGTCGGCGGAGAGTACCGCCCGGTTCAGGTTGTGCGTCACTTCGACGATCGCGGCGCCGGTCTCGTGCCGTATCGTGTCGAGGAGTCTGTGCGTTTCGTCCTGTCGGCGGTAGTCGAGATAAACGGTCGGCTCGTCGAGGAGAAGAAGTTCCGCCTCCTGCGCCACCGCCGCCGCCAGCCGAACCCGCTGTCGTTCCCCACCGCTGAGCGAGGCGAACTTCCGTTCGGCAAGCGGCACGGTTTCGGTCAGGCGGAGAGCTCTTTCGGCAATTTCTTCGTCGCGGCGTGAGATCGGCGCGAAAAACCCCCGGTGCGGATATCGGCCGGTCAGGACCAAGTTTCGCACGGTGAGATCGGGAACAATTTCTTCCCCCTGTCGGACGTAGGCCGTTTTTTGCGCGTACCGTTTCCCGGAAAGCGTCCGAATCGAAACGCCGCCGAAAAGAATCTCGCCGGTCCAGCCATCCGCGATCCGGTCGAGGCAGCGCAGAAGGGTGCTCTTCCCGGCGCCGTTCTGCCCGACGATCAGAAGATGTTCCCCCTTCTCAACGTGAAAGGCGACATCTCTCAATAGGGAACGGTAACAAAGAGATCGGATTTCGAGGAGAGGAGCCATCGGGATCAGAGAGAACGCTGATGCTGAATGAGCGATTCGCTCTCTTCGAGCGCCCGGCTCAGAAAGATGTCGGTTACCGGCGAGACGGGCGCAATCTTTTCGGCCTGGGCCTCTTCGAGTGAGACGGCACGGCTCGACTCGGGGCGAGCCGCGGCATAGGTTCCCGTGATGTCGATATCGGGAATCACGCCGACGCCGCAGTACGAACGGCCGCGGGGAGAATAAAACTTTTCGGTGGTGAGCCGAAGCCCGGCGAGCATCCGGTCGCTGCGGGCACTGGCCAGCTGAATGATGACCTGGACGGTACCTTTTCCGAAACTCGGGGTTCCGACCACTGTTCCGCGCCCGTTTTCCTGAATCGCGCCGGCAAAGATTTCGGCGGCGCTGGCGCTGTTCTCGTCTAAAAGAAGGATCATCGGGACGCGACACCAGACGGTACTGTCGGCGGTCTCGGTTTGATCGGTCGTCCGTCCCTTGGTTCGGACGATCGTGCCTCGATCGAGAAAGAGGTTCGAAAGCTCGACCGCCTTATCGAGGAGCCCTCCCGGGTTATTCCGCAGGTCGATGATCAGACAGTCGAGCCCGCCGCGGTCGAACTGAATCAGCGCTTTTTTCACTTCATCGACTGTCGTCTTTTGGAACGCGCTGATCTTAAAGAAACCGATTTTCCGGCCGCTGTCGCTCGGAAGGTACTTGACGTCCTCGACGCTCGGGATATCGAAACTCTTTCTCAGGATCGTCACATGACGCTTCACCTGATCCGCCGACTGAACCAGAAGGACGACTTCGGTCCCTTCCGGTCCCTGGAGGAGAGTTCCCGCCTCTTCGGGGGAATTTTCTTCGGTCACGGCGCGACCGTCGATCTCAAGGATCAGATCGCCCCCCACCAGACCGGCCAGCGCCGCGGGACTGGTCGGAATCACCTTCGAAATCTGAAGCGCGTTGTTCTGCCAGCGCGATTCGATATAGACCCCCAGACCGATAAAGTGCCCGTCGATCATCGAATAGATGTCGTTGATCTGGCTTCCGGTCAGGTAGGCCGAGTAGGCGTCGAGCGAGTTGACCATCCCGCAGAGAATCTCCATCAGAACGGAAATTCCGGAGATATGAACGTTTTTCTGGACCGATTCGGCAATGTGGAGCATCCGGTCCAACAGTTCCTCTCGTGAGGTGATATCCCACTGCGAGGAATACCGGATCAGCGCATCTCCGTATTGGGGGAGGCGGGCGTCATATTCGACCGGAACGCGGTTCTGGCGAAGAAATTCTTTCTCGGTCAGGGCAATCTTAAGCGAAACGATCCCGAGTTGGAAAAGGGTGTTCCAGTCGGGAGCGTCAACGTACCAGGTTTGGATGTTCTTAAGGACGTCGTCACAGAGCGCCATCACCTCATCTTTATCCGTATTGGCGAGGAACTGACAGAACGACGCGTCGCGATAGCGGTTTTCGACCTCGAGGTGGGCGCGGCTGAAAAGGTAGGCGTGATGGAAATCGCCGTTTTCGGGGTACTTTTTGAGCGCCTTCTCATAAAAGATCTTGGCATCCTGCCACCGGCCGTTCGCCAGGTACTCTTCCCCTTTTTTATAGAGGCGGGCTGTTTCTTCCTGCGCAGGAGGGGTGACCTCCGTCGAGTCGGAAACATCGCTCGATTCGACCAGAAGGGCGTGCTGGCGGGTTACCGAATCCTCCGATTCGGCCAGATTCTGAAGGTCAGTTCCCCCGAACGGTCGGGAAAGCGCGGTTTGAGCCGAAAGAGTCTCGGTCGCGGCAAACCAGAAGAGAGAAGTCCCCAAGAGAAGACTTATCGCCGCCGAGCGGAGGGTCAATAATGATCTTTTCATATCCCAGTCAAATCATTCGATTTCCGCCTTGTTCGGCTTCCCGTAAGGGATGACGGCATAAACCGTCCAAGCCATTCGATCCTTCCAAGGCGTAAAAAGGAATCGCCCGAAAGGGAGTTCTTTTATGAGCGATTAGAGGGAAAGTTCCTTCCGAGCGGGAAATGCCGGACAGGTCAGTCCTGTTGGATAAAAAGGTCTGATTATGACGGTATTTCGCTTTATCGCAGTTCGTCCGCTTGAGCCGATTTTTGGGGCGATTTCATCGGAACAGCCGTAAAAATCCCGCTCTTTTCACTCTTTTAACAGGCGGAGGGAAGCTCGTTTAAAATTTTCCGTCTTTTCCGTTTTTTTCCGTTCGTTCCTCAAGAGGGGGGAAGGGTTATTCCGATATTTCCAAAACCAGGTTCTGTCCCGTTTAGGGGGGGTTTTAGGTCCCCGTACGGACAGAGCGTAAAATGAACCGGCCGTTTTATGGATTTTATCGGCGTCACGGAGAGGCCGAACAGCCGGCTCGATGTAGGAAAAAGGGGAGACTCTCCCTCCGGTCAAAGGCCAAGGATTGCTTTTTGTTGTTTTTTGCAGGGGATGACAAAAGCTGTGGTTTAAGGTGGCCGGGTCGAACAGTTTCGATTTTTTCCCAATGGTAAGAAGGAGTGTTACCTTATGAGATCCCGATTGTTAGTTCTCGGTCTTGCGGCCGCCGCCCTGATGGGGTTGCGCGTCAATGCCGAATCGGACGTAACGACAGATCCGGCTCCAGCTCCCGCCTGCGCCACATGCGGCGCCCCGGTCGTGGAGGAGACGTGCGCGGTCTGCCCCGCCCGGCCTTGCGATTTGTTCAAGGGACTGATGTGTCTGGCAGCGTGCCGCACATGCCCGGCGCCGGTAATTCCGGCCCCCGCCTGCGCGACCTGTCCTCCGGCGATCCCCGAGTGCACCACGTGCGCCCCGGCCCTTCCGGCCGCCCCGTGCGTAACCTGCGCGCCGGCGATCCCCGAATGCGCGTCTTGCGCGGCCCCCATTCCCGATCCGGTCTGCCCGACTTGCGGCAAGGCCGAGTGTACCGCCTGTGAAGCCGCCCCGGTCTGCCCGCCCGGCCCGATCGCCAGTATCGGCGCCGCCGCCTGCGGTCCCGCGACGGTTCTGTGCGGCTCGGTTCGCGGCGTTCGCTGCCTGGTTTCCGGTCTTTTCGGCGCCCTGGCCGAAGCCGCCGCGCCCTGTGCGGTCTGCATCCCCTGTGCGCCTTGCGGTTCGCCGAGCTGCGCGACCTGCGGTGATGGGGTGATTCCCGAACCGACCTGCGGGGACTGCGCCGCGGCTGCGGCTGCCGCCCCGGTTTCGAGTGAAGACAGTGTGCCGGCCAAGGCTCCGACTCCGGACAGTCTGCCCGAAAGTCCAACCTTTGCCGAGTAGCTCGGTGCGGTTCGCTCCGCTTAAAAGCGAAAATCTTTCTTCCGTGAGCCGCGGGACCGTTTCCTGCGGCTCTTTTTTTCGAGAATTCTCTTCGTTTCGTGACCGCGGCAAAAAAACGTGTTGAGACAAGCCGTCAGCGCAAAAGAGGGCGTCAGCCGCTCCTGCGGCAAGGAACCTTTTCGGAAAGATAAAGCCCGTTTTTACGAATCAGCCGGATCACTCTGTCGGGAGTGAGAAAACGAAGACTCTCCCCATAGGCGGCACGGCGACGGATTTCGGTTGCGGAGATCTCCAAAAGGGGCATCGGCACGACCATCTTTGAAAAGCGAGCCAGCCGAGCGGGAGAAACCAGCGGGGCGAGGGGAGAATAATCGACCGGGGGACTGTCGGGACGCTCGGCCGCGGCGATCGACGCCAGACGACAGACTTCACGGGGGTTATACCAGTTCGGGATATCTCGGAGAGTGTCCGAACCGACGATCAGGACGAGTCGACTCCCCGGAAAAAGCGTGCGAAGATGGCGCAGGGTTAGGACGGTATAGCTAATGCCGCCGGAATCAATTTCGAAGGTCGAGACCTCAAATTCGGGGATCCCGGCGATCGCCGCGCGAACCATCGCCGCCCGAAGCCGTCCGTCGGTAATTGAGCGAGTCTGCTTATGCGGAGGAACCGCCGCGGGGATAAAAACAACCCGATCCAGCCCGAGCGTCTCCCGGGCCGTTTCGGCCAGGAGAAGATGCGCGTAGTGGATCGGGTCAAATGTTCCGCCGAGAATACCGATCTTCATGGGCTCACGATTATCCCCATTTCAGACCGAATTTTGAGCCTTCCCCCTGAGAGGCTACGCCTCCTTTTAGCCCCGATTTCGGAAGCTTCTTTTTCGCTTCTTCGATCTTGGCGTCCCATTCGGCGTTCTCTTTTTCCTCTTTTTCTTTCCGCTCGGCTTCGGCCCGTTTTTCTTCCTCGGTCATCTTCGCCAGACGCTCGGCTTCGCGCGCGGCGCGTCGGGCGGGGCGGGGATCTTCGGTCGTCTGCTTGATCGAAAGACTCATCTTCCGCTTCGCCTCGTCGATCGAGAGGATCTTGACATCAACGTAGTCCCCGACCGAAAGGGCGTCGGCGACGTTCTCGACGCGTTGGTAGGCGATCTCGCTGATATGAACCAAGCCTTCCACTCCGGGGAAAATCTCGACGAACGCGCCGAAATCGGCGATACGGGTCACCTTGCCGCGGACCTGATCCCCTTCGGCGAGTTTTTCGTGCACTTGATTCCACGGGTCGGCGGTGGAATCCTTGAACGAAAGGGAGATGCGGTTTTTATCGCGGTCGACGCGGGTGACCGTCACCTTGATCCGGTCGCCGATCTGAACGACGTCTTTCGGATGATTGACGCGTCCCCAGCTGAGCTGCGAGACCGGAATGAATCCGTCGACGCCCCCCAGCTCGACGAAAACGCCCTGGTCGATCATATTCCGAACGACCCCTTCGCGCACCTGTCCGGCTTCGAGTTCGGCCAGGATCTCTTCACGCTTCGCCTTGTTTTCTTCTTCAATGAGCTTCCGGCGGCTGACCACGATATTGCGGCGAGCGGGGTTCACGTCGGTAATCACACACCGCCACGCCTCGTTGATATACTGCTCGGGATTTTCGACCCGGACGATGTCGATCTGACTGATCGGGAGAAACGCCGGGAGGTTCCCGACTTTACATTCCAGCCCGCCGGTATTTGCGCCGGTCACCTTGACATTGACGATCATCCCCTTCGAGAGGCTCGACCAGTCTCCGACTTCGGCGGCGGCCAGCGGGAGAGAGACGTCATACAGACCGTCTTCTTTGTTGTAGCGGACGACGACCGCTTCGACGACGTCGCCGACCACGGCCGGTTCCTCTTCGGTAAACTGTTTGAGCGGAATCATCCCCTGGTCGCGCGCGCCGATATCGACGAACGCGAAATCTTTCTGGATCGAGACGATCTTAGCGTAGACCTTGGTGTGTTCTTCGTAAATCTCCTGAGAGGCGACAGTACTCGTCTCGGCGATCAGGTCGCTCATCTGCTGCCCGTCGAAGATGGCGGCGAGTTCCGCTTCTTCTTCGTCGGTCTTGACGCGGCGGTTCGGGAGGGGAACCGTATTGACCGGACGGCGGGGAGAACGAACTTCCTTTTTGGAGGTTTCGTCATCGGCGGCGTCATCTTCGCCGCGGCGGCCGCGGAGCCCGCGGGGACCGCGGGAGGGACGCGGGGCGCGATCTTCCCGAGACCGACGATGAGACTCTTGGAGCTTACCGGCCAGAGGAGCCGGCGAGCCTTGCGTCTCTCCCGCGGCGGCGGCGTTTTCGGCCCTCTTCTTCGCCAGACGTTCGGCGATCATCTGAACGGTCGTCACCGGAGCGTCGGCATTCACCTGTTCGTATGTGGCGAGCGTCCCGGCCTGTTTCGCGGCTTCGGACGATTCCGAAGTCTGAGGAGCCTGGGACTGATCTTGAGGGACGTTTTCCGCGGGATTCTTTTCGCTGGTCATAACGGTTTCCGACTGATGGTTACTTCTTAAAAATCACTTTTTGGGTTGGAATATAGGGAACCTCCCCGAACAGGGGAACGAAGCTCCATTATAACGGAATAAAGAAATTAAGCAAAACCCCCACGGTCGATTTTCCTTTCAAGTTCGTCGAGGAGTTCTTCCCCTCCGCGGTCGGCGACTTCGTTGACATTCCAGCGGTCGTCGGGTGAAAGATAGAGCTCGCGGCGCGGGTGGGATTGGCCGCGGTCGGAAAGGAGAAACCACTCGTCGGTCATCACCCCCTGCCGCGGCGAAGACGCGTCGGCCTGCGTGACGGCCAGTTCGGATCGGATCGAATCCGTCTCTTCAGAAGCGAGATCGAGGAGGGTCTTTTCGCCCGTTCCGTCCCCGGCCAGCCGGAGGAGGGCGCGGTAGAGGTCGCCTGACCCGCAGAGGGCGAACGAACGAACCGCCTCGGACGGTTTCCCCGCCGGGCGGTATAAGAGAGGAACGTGTATCTCTTCGAAGTAGAGGGTTCCGGGACCGTCAATGCCGACGCGTCGATGTTCCCCCAGCGAAAGGCCGCGCGCCCCTCCCAGGAAAAGGGCGGTTCGGTCGAAGAGGTTTCTCTCGGCCAGGGTTTCGAGAAAGACTTCCAGCGACGCGTCCCAAAGACGGACGCCGGCGGCATAGGTCTCGACGACCGCACGAAGAAGGTCGTCGTCTCCTTCGCGCGGCATCTCAAAGGAGGGGGGAAGCGCGCCGTCGTACGGGGGCGGGTCGTCATCGTCTTCACGAGCCCCGTCGCGCATCGAAAGGGGCGTGTCCCAGACGCCGTTCCACCCCTTCAGATGAATCCAGAGGAGGAATGGTTCGCCCGTGCGATCCAAGCGTGCAGCCAGGGCGCCGGCAGTTGTCATACATCGATAAAACGCGCTCTTTTCGGGAACCTCGGCGATCACCTTCGCGGGGGAAAGGAACTCGGTTTTATCGAAGAACGCCCCGCCGAGCTCGGCGATTTCGGCCTCGTCGGTCAGGAGAAGAGTTCGATATCCCGCGGCGGAAAGCGCGTGAAAAAGAGGTGAAGAGGAGGCCGGGTTTCCCTTGGCAAGGAGGCGGCCGAAAAAGCCGACGCGCTTCCCCGAGGCCGACGCGGCGGGACGGGACCGGAACGGTTCTTCCCCCGTCCAGAAGGCGCGGGTGAGCGTTGGGAGGGAAAGGGACTGGGCGAACGCGCGGTCGAAGAGAATCGACTCACTCGCCAGACGGTCGAACGCCGGAGTGCCGATCCAGCTGTTGCCGTAGGCTCCCAGGTAGCCCAGATGGAGTCGGTCAGTCAGAAAGCAGACAATGTTCGGTTTGGCCGTTTCGTTCATCGATCCCGTTTTCCCGTCGCCAGAAGAGTGATGCCGTAAAGAACCGAAAGAAGAAGAACAATCATCGGACCGGCGGAAAAATTGAGAACGTAGGAAAGGGCGATCCCTCCCCACGCCGAAAAAAGAGAGATCAGGATCGACCAGACCGCCACGCGGTTGAGCCGACGTGTCAGGCGGGAGGCGATCGACGCGGGGATCGTCAGAATGGCGATCACCAAAACCATCCCGGCAATCCGCATCGTCAACACGACCGTCACGGCGATCAGTAGGAGAAGAATCGACTGATACACGTCGACCCGGACGCCGCGCAAACGCGCGAATTCCTCGTCGAAACAGACCGCCTCAAACCTCTTGAAGAAGAGCCCACAGGCGAAAATCGCCGCGGTGTCCAGCACGAGAATCGTCGCCAGGTCGCGGTGCGAGATCAGGAGGATATCCCCCAGGAGATAGTCCGAGACCGCGACGTATCTTTGTGTGCGGTCGAGGAAAAGAAGCCCGAGCGCCATTCCCGCGGTCCAGATGATTCCGATCAGCGCGTCTTCCCGCTCCTTGGCATATCGCTGAATCAGACCGATAAGGACGGCCGCGCCGACCGCGGTCAGAACCGCCACGATCACCGGATTGATATGGTCGGCCACCTGTTCGAGACGCAGCGAGGTATTTTCCTTTCCCCAGAGGAGAGCGGTCAGCGCGCCGAATCCGCACGACCCGGCGGCCGCGGTCTCTTTCAGCCAGAAGCCGATCCCGATCCCTCCGAACGCGGTGTGCGAAATAGCTCCGGCCAGATACCCGATCCGACGGGTTACAATGAACGTGCCGACCAGTCCGAAGGTCAGAGCGGCGGCGGCGGTAAAAAGAAACGCCGCGCGAAGAAAAGAAAATTCGGAAGCGAAGAGAATCTCTGTCATACAGAGTCTCCTTCTGCATGATCCTTTTCCGCCGCGAGCGCCGCGCCGATCTGAGAGCGGGAAATCAGAAAGTAGATTCCTCCGATCGCGGCAATCGCCAGCGCCGCCAGCCGGTAGGTCACCCCGACCATCAGACCGTCGCCGTGGACATAAAACGATCCGTCCGTACAGGGGAAGAGAGGGTAAAGCTGGTCGAGAAAGAATTCAAGCGGTCCGGCAGAAAGGGGGATCATCGCTCCCAGGTTCGCCAGAGGATAGACCGCCAAATGAGACAGGGGCGACGGCGCGCGCCCCCAGAGCCCGCATGCGAGAAACCAGATTCCAATCGACTGCAACACATGAACGCCGACCGTCTCAAGCGCCGCACCGAGGAGGACGTCGGGACGCCCCCGGTAACGCGCCACGGCGTCATAGAGGGAAAAGAGGAAACCGCCGATTCCGGGGACCGCGCGGCAAAGGCGTCTGCGGCGATCCTTTCCCGACGGGGGAACCAGAAACAGCGCCAGAAAGAGGGACGAAAGGACGGTGAGCCAAAAAATCGCCTGGCAGGCGAGGCGCGCCTCTTTTTGAGGCTCCCGCCACAGGCCGGTCGCCACCGCGGCGGTCAGACCGATCAGGAACATCACATAAAGACCGATCACGCGGTCCATCACCACGCTCACCGCGCATGCCGTCTTGGAATGGGGGTTCTCCCGCGCTAGGAGGACTCCTTTCACCACGTCGCCGCCGACGATCCCCATCGGGAGGAAATTAAACAGATACCCGATGAATCCCAGGCGGAGCGCGCCGCGAACCGAAAGGACAACCCCGAGCGCCTCGGCGAGTCCTTTCCATCGGATGAATGTCAGAAGGACGGCCCCCAGGAGGGCGCAGAAACCGAAAAAGAGAAAACTCCACTCCTTCTGAACCTCCCAAAAACCGCGCAGCGCCCCATTCGACGCAGCGCGGTAGAAGAGGAAGACAAAAATGAGGAGAGTCGCTCCCCATTTCAGAAGGGTGAGGAGAATTGATTTCATATGGCCGACTCAGAAGTCGCAGTTGCCGGGGGTTCGCGGGAACGGGATGACGTCGCGAATATTAGCGATCCCGGTGACGAACTGAATCACCCGTTCGAAACCGAGCCCGAACCCGCTGTGCGGGACGGTGCCGAAACGGCGCAAATCGGCGTACCACTCGTAGTTCTCTGCGTCGAGCCCGAGTTCCCGCATGCGCGACTCGAGAACGTCGATACGGTATTCGCGCTCGCTCCCGCCGATGATCTCACCGATTTTCGGAACGAGAACGTCCATGGCGCGGACCGTCTTGCCGTCGTCGTTGATCCGCATATAAAACGGTTTGATCGTCCGCGGATAGTTGTACAGAATGACCGGCTTTTTGAAATACTCTTCAGTCAGATACCGTTCGTGCTCGCTCTGGAGGTCGATCCCCCAGCCAACGGGGAAGTCGAACTTCCGACCCGACTTTTCGAGAATATCGACCGCCTCGGTATAGGTCAGGCGAACGAAGTCGCTCCGAATGATATGCCGGAGGGTCTCGATCAGGGTGTTGTCGAACTGGCGGTTGAAGAATTCCATATCTTCGGGACAGTAGGAGAGAACGTCCTGGAAGATTCGTTTGAGGAGTCCTTCGGCGAGCTCCATGTTGTCTTCCAGTTCATAGAAGGCGGCTTCCGGCTCGACCATCCAGAATTCAGCCAGGTGGCGCGAGGTGTTCGAGTTTTCGGCACGGAACGTGGGGCCGAAGATGTAGACTTTCCCCAGCCCGCAGGCGAACGTCTCGGCCTCGAGCTGACCGCTGACCGTCAGATATGACGGCTTGCCGAAGAAATCCTGCGCGGCGTCGACCTTGCCGTCTTCGCGGCGCGGGGGATTTTCGATGTCCATCGTTGTTACACGAAACATCTGGCCCGCCCCTTCGCAGTCGCTGGCGGTGATCAGGGGCGTGTGCACATAAAAGAATCCCCGTTCCTGGAAGAACTGATGGATTGAGAAACTGACGCGGTTACGGATCCGTTCGACCGCGCCGAACGTGTTCGTCCGAGGACGGAGATGGGCGATCGTGCGGAGAAACTCGAGGGAATGACGTTTCTTCTGAAGGGGATAGGAGGCCGCGGCGGCGCCGTAGACTTCAATTTCAGTGGCGACCACTTCGGTCGGCTGCCCTTCGCTCGGCGACTTCTTGACGAGCCCGACCACACGGACACTCCAGCCGGCTCCCAGGCGGAGGATGTCGCTCTCGTAGTTCTTGAGGGTGTTCGGCGCCAAGATCTGAACGTTTCCGAACGAAGAACCGTCGTTCAGTTCGATGAAACTGAACCCCGCCTTCGAATCGCGCCGGGTACGAACCCACCCCTTGAGGATGACGGTTTTGCCGATCGCGTCGAGACGGCGCGCCTCGGCGACAGAAACGCGAACCGGGATCTTCGAGAGATCTTCGGGGGAAATCGTCAGGCGGAGCGAATTGATCTCATACGCGTTGTCCACAGGCTGACAAAGGTCGATCCGGCGGTCGGTGAAAAGCTGCGTTGACGCTTCGTCGTACTTCGTCTTCGCCTGTAAGACGATGGACTTCTCGCCCAGGTCATTTTCCGGAAAAAATTCGTAATATCTTTTTGCGGCCATCGCTCTTCTCGCTTTTTCGTATAACCTATTTGCCCAGACGATCGGTCAGTTCGCCCATCAGCTCGTCCTTTTTCACCCGCCACTGCTGGAGCGTGTCGCGGTCGCGCAAGGTGACCGTGCCGTCTTGCAGGGTCTGCCCGTCGACGGTGACGCAGAACGGAGTGCCGATCTCGTCCTGTCGGCGGTATCTCCGGCCGACGGCTCCTTTTTCATCGTATTGCACCGACATCTTTTCTTTCAGTTCGCCGTAGATCTCGGCGGCGATTTCGGGCATCCCGTCTTTCTTGACCAGGGGAAAGACCGCCGCCTTGACCGGAGCCAGGCGGGGATGAAATTTCAGGTAGGTACGCTGGGCGTCCTCTTTCTTTTCGGCGGTCGGAACCGAATCGACGTGATACGCCTCGCAAAGGAACGCCAGTGTGGCGCGGTCGGCTCCGGAACTCGGTTCGATCACGTGGGGAACGAAACGCTCTTTCCGCTGGTCGTCGTAATACGTTAAATCTTTCCCGCTGCCGCGGTGTTTCGGCTGGCCGTCCGGCCCCTTTTCGAGAACAAGCCGGTCACCTTCGCGGACGAGTTTCCCTTCCATGTGGCTGCGCAGATC
This sequence comes from Thermoguttaceae bacterium, assembly GCA_017652805.1. Taxonomy (GTDB): domain Bacteria; phylum Planctomycetota; class Planctomycetia; order Pirellulales; family Thermoguttaceae; genus RUG695. The sequence goes on from JAGCAH010000216.1 coordinate 26,113, forward strand.
GAAATCGCCGCGGTGCGCCACTCCTTCAAGTTCCCCGAAATCCCCTTCGGGAAGGAACGGGAAAGCGTATTCGATATCGGCGGTACCTTTCGAGTAGTGCGCCAGTTCCGCCTGCTCGTGTTCGCGAAGGCGGAGTTTTTCGCTCGCCAGCCCCAGATCGGTGTACCACTTGAACCGGCGGTCGCGCCAGTAGCGGTACCAGTCGGCCGACTCGCCCGGATAGCAGAAGAACTCGATTTCCATCTGTTCGAATTCGCGGCTGCGGAACGTAAAGTTACGCGGGGTGATCTCGTTGCGGAAACTCTTCCCGATCTGGGCAATCCCGAAGGGGATTTTCACGCGGGTCGAGTCGCAGACGTTCTTGAAGTTGACAAAGATCCCCTGCGCCGTTTCGGGACGGAGGAACGCCGCGTCGTCTTCCCCGCCCAGCGCGCCGATCGTCGTTTTGAACATCAGGTTGAATTCGCGCGGCTCGGTGAGGGTTCCGGGGTGTTTGGCGTCGGGTCCCAGGACTCGCGAAAGATCATCGAGAGCGGAAATATCGGTAAGCGGCCCCTCCCAGACAAGGGAATCAAGGTCTTTTTTCCGGAGTCCGAAAAAGTGAGCCGCGCGTTCCTTCAACGCGTCTTCGGTATTCTCGGTATCCATCGTGGTCACAAAGACGCGCGTCTCGGCGGCCGGCTCGCCCCCTTCGCCGTGTTTGAGCCCGGTGACCCAGCGCCCCTTGACGTGATCGTAGCGATACCGCTTCTTCGACTCGCGGCAGTCGACCATAAAGTCGTGGAACAGGTCGTAATGCCCGGAGCATTTCCAGATCTGCGGATGCATGATGATTGTCGAGTCAAGCCCCGCCATCTCGTAGAGAGAGGGGGCGCCTGGCTGGAGTTTCTGTTCGTTATGCCCGACGAGCATGTCGTGCCACCATGCGTCTTTGACGTTCCGTTTGAGGAGAACTCCCAGCGGACCGTAATCCCAGAAGCCGTTCAGACCGCCGTAGATTTCACTCGACTGAAAAAGGAACCCTCTCCGCCTGCAGAGCGCGACCAATTCTTCCATTTGCATCGTGGTTATTCTTTCTTCCCTCTCAAAGGTTGATGAATTAACGATTCCGGGATTCGCCCGAGTCGGCCAACGAAGCCCGAAAAAGGATAAAAATCCCCATATTTATTATAACTCAAAGAGAAAACCGAAGAAGGAGACCTTTATCGAAGTTCCGGCGCTTAAACCGTCGGCTTTCCCTATTCTGCCGCGTTCTCGGCGAGGCGGATTCGCCCCAGGGAATATTCGGCGACCCGGTCGATCCGATCGAGCCGGGCGGCGTCGCGAATATCGGCCTGAAGACGGATCCGCCGAAGGTTTTCTCCGCCGCGGCTGACGAGGAGTTTTTCGTAGAGGTCTTTTTCGAGCCGCTCGGGCGTCGTCGCGTCGAGAAACGATTCCCAGAGATATTTCGCTGTTTCGGCCTGAGCGTTTAAAAGGGGGCGTGGAAGCGGATCGGGTTCTGTCGGCGTCTGCTGTCCCGACTCCCGCGTCCGAAGGAGGCGCGAAACCAAAAGCCCGGCCAGCAGGATGTCCTCTTCGGTATAGCGGAGTTCGGTTCCCGAGCAGACGATCCCCACTGAGCGGAACGCGCCGAGCGTCTCGACCAGAGCGGCGGCGTTTAAGAAGGAACCGAGGAGCATGCGGGTCCGTCTCTCGGCGGGAAGATCGGTCGACTGCCGACGGAGGCTCGGCCCGCCACGGCGTTTTTTCTCGGCCTGCGGCTTTTCGGAGGGAAGGGCGCTGACCTGTTCAAAGGTCAAAATGGCGCGAGTGCCGTTGGTCGTTGAAAAGAGAATCGTCTTTCCGCATACCAGGTCGGGGGTATAAGACGAAGGAGAATTCCCCAGATCAAAGCCCTCGATCCGAACCCCTTTCCGTTCCCCTCCCAAGAAGATTTTCCCCTTTTTCTGCGGATCCGACTCTTCGAGGAGACGTTTCATCTTCAGCGCCTGAGCCGGTTCCATCACGGGAATCATCTGTTCGGCTCCGGCGGCCAGGGCGGCGGTCATCGTGGTGGTGGCGCGGAGGACATCGATAAAAACGACCGCCCCGGGGCGGTATCCCGCCGGAACCAGGTCGGGGAGAGGAAAGACGTCGATCCGCTCAATCGCGGGGGGAAAAGGCGGGAACATTGATCTGAAACCTTCTCTTTTCTGAGGTTTTTTCACTGAAACAGCGCCATTTTGACTTTCCGTTCAATCCGATTAAAGACTCCCAATCGTTTTAACCGATAAAACCGACATCGAACCGCGCCGCCTTCGCGCGGCAAAACTGTCAGCTTTACGGAATGAAGGGTTTCACAGATGGAACGGAAAAATATCAGAAACCGCTGGCTCGTCGGCGGGCTATTCTCAATTCTGGCCTTCGGCACGCTCGGTCTCCTTTCGGGATGCCAGATGACGCAGAACGGGCAGACTCTCCCGAGTCCGTACTACCTCGACAACCAGATCCAGTACTTCCCTGCCGGAAACGAATTCCAATTCCAGGGTGAGGTTGACCGAATGAAACGCGAACAGGTTAACCGTCAGCTCTCGCAGGAAGAGTCGCTCCCGCGCCAGCAGCGCTGAGCCGCCGGACCTCGCCGGTGACCGCCGCCCCATGTACAACCTCGGCGTCCAGCCGCCCGCTGCGGCGGGCGGACAGGAGAAAATAAGTCATGGAAGCGTTTCTAACCAAACTCGACGCGCTCCTTCAGTACAACCTGCCTCCCCGGATTCAGGAAGTAACGAATGAAGTCCTGATCTGGATCGGGCTGGCTTTCGTCGTCGGGATGATTACGCGCCTGATCGTCTGGGGGGGGCAATGGCGCCGGGGGGCGTTCACCGTCTTTCTGGTCGGGATGACCGGGTGCTGTATCGGTCCTTTGGGACTTCACGCGTGGCGGAACATCGAAAATTTCAACCCGATCAGCCCCGCCGGGCTGGCGATTTCGGTCGTCGCCTCGATCATCGCTCTTTTCATCTATCAGTTCTGCTCCCTCTTCTGGTCGAAGAAGAATAAGGGGGAGTGAACTCTCTTTTCGGTTTACTTGTTCCGATTGTCGATCACGCGGCGCGCTTTCCCCTCGCTACGGGGAATCCGTCCCGGTTCGACGAGGCAGACGCCGATCCGAATACCGGTAACGTGCTGGATTTTCGCCGCGACCTGCTTCTTGAACTGATCGATCTCCCGGTGGGTGTCGCTGAACTTATCGGCGGAAATTTCAACTTGAACTTCGATGTTGTCGAGTCCCGACGCGTCGCGCGTAAGGAGGATCTGGTAGTGGGGAACCGCTCCTTCGACCGAAAGGAGCGCCGCTTCGATCTGACCGGGAAAGACGTTGACGCCGCGGATGATCATCATGTCGTCGCTGCGGTGCGAGATCCGGTCGAAGCGGCGGATGGTTCGTCCGCATTCGCACTTTTC
>JAGCAH010000217.1 GCA_017652805.1 Thermoguttaceae bacterium
CGCCGATCCGCCCGCCGCCGTCTCGCAGTTCGCCCCCGAGGCGGAAATCGACGCCATCTTCTGCGACGAAAAAACCTGCACCCCGTTTCGCGGCAAGATCTCCTTTACGGTCGACCGCGACGCGGACGCGCTCGAGACGCTTCTTCTCTGCGCCCGGACTCTTTCGGAACTCGACCCTGAGCCCGTCTCACCCGACGGCGCGTCTTCGGAAGGGGACGTGCCGGAGGCGCGGAACCTCTTTTCCGGCTCCCTCTGGCGGAACCTCCTTTACGCCTTTCTCGGCGGTATGATACTGAACGTCATGCCGTGCGTTCTGCCGGTGATCGGTCTGAAAATCGTCAGTTTCTTCGACCAGGCGGGTCAGCGCCGCCGCCGCGCGTTCCTTCTGAACGTCTGCTACACGGCGGGTATCCTTTCGGTCTTTACCGCCCTGGCGCTGATGAGCGTCGGCCTTTCGTATCTGTTCACCTACGGCGTGTTTCAGATCGTCATGGGGTGCGTCGTCTTCGTCATGGCGCTGAACCTGATCGGCGTCTGGGAAATCACCCTGCCGGGATTACTGGGGGGTCGGAAATCGGGCGAGCTGATGGGGAAAGAAGGGGGGCTCGGCGCCTGGTTCAAGGGGGTGATCACCACGCTTCTGGCGATCCCCTGCGGCGCGCCCCTTTTAAGTCCCGCGCTGGTCTGGACCGACACGCTCATCAAAAACGGTTCGGTCGTTTCGGTTCTTTTGATCTACTGGGTGATCGGTCTGGGCATGGCGGCGCCTTTCCTGGTGATCGGCGCGTTCCCCGAACTCCTCCGTTTCCTTCCGAAGCCGGGAGCGTGGATGGAAACCTTCAAAAAAGTGATGGGGTTCGTCCTTCTGCCGGCGGTGATCTGGGTCCTCTTTTCGATGCCGCTCCCCTTCATTCTGCCGACGGTCTCGCTTCTGGCGGCGCTCGGATTCGCCTGCTGGCTTTTGGGCCGCGACCGATACAATCCCGACCGCAAACGGCTCGCCCCCCGGCTGGCCGCGCTGGCGGTCGTTCTGTTCACCCTCCTCTTTTCGTTCCGCCTTCCGCTCCTTTCCCGCGGCGGCGCTTATCCCCTGCCGACCCTTCAGGGGGCGTTTCAGGAGAAGCTCTTCCGCTGGGGCGTCCGCGCCGCGCGGGAAGGGGAACTCACCGAGACCGACTGGCGTCTTTTCGACCCGCTCGATTTCGAGGCCGAACTTAAACGCGGCAATACTGTCGCCGTCGATTTTACCGCCGACTGGTGTATGAACTGCAAGGTTCTGGAAGGAACGGTTCTCCGCGCGCCGGAAATCGAGTCCCTTTTCCGCGAAAAGAAGATCGTGACAATGACCGCCGACTGGACCCTCCGCGACCAGACCGCCGAAAGCCGCGCGATCGGCGGGCTTCTGAACCGATTCGGGGGGGAACAGGTTCCGGTGCTGATGATCTTCACTCCGAACGACCCCGACAATCCGATAATTCTGCGCGGCCTGTTCACGAAAGAGACGCTCGTCAAAAAACTCGGCGCGCTCAACTAGAAGAAAACGTTTTTTTCCCGAAATCGCGAAACCTGGCGCCGGGATCGGCGTTACGGTATTCAGAAGGTCTGTTTACTCGTCGTAATCAGCCTTCGTTTGCCGATAGGAAAACGGGACTATCGGCGAATCGGGGGTGTCTGAACTGTTCTCCTCAGACGCCCCCTTTTTTTCGTTCCGGCCGCGCGTTTTCGGTTACGGGTTGCCCGCCTCGCCGCGATCGGCGCCCACGGTAACCAGATTTCCGTCTTTCCCCTTTTCGTAGACTTCCTGGAATCCCGGGAACTGATGGAACAGCTTATCGTGCTGGGTAAAGAGGAGGCGGATCACGACGATCTTACTGTCATAGTCGCCGATCCCCTGCGTAAAGAAGTAGCGTCCCAGTCCCGCCACGTACTTATCCGACGGCCCGACCACCAGAAACTGGCCCGGGCGGAGCGGGAAATTCGCCCGCAGTTCGTCGAACGTCTTGGTCGGCTGCTCGGTCGTGCGGACCAGCTGGCCGTATTGGTATTTCGTGACCGGCTCGGCGTCGCCGAAGGTCAGAAACGGGGTCAGTTCAAACGAGACCGAGCCGTCGGCGAGCGGATCCGCCGCCACCGAAAGGGAGGTCGTGGCGTTCCGATACAGTTCGGCGGCAAACGCCCCGCCGGCGTTGGTCAGGACCGGGATCCGGTCGACCGGCTTATCGAGGGTCGGAATCACCGAGATCTTACCCGGCTGGAGAGTCTGAATCTTCGAGAGGGTCAGCGTTGAGCCGTGATTCTTTTCGAGCGAGACTTCCTCTTCGACCGACTCGCGCAGACCCCGCCCTTTGATCTCCATCAGGCGCGAGAGCGGTTCGGGAATCGAGGCGCCGATGATCCCCGCGCGGAACCCGTTCCCCGTCAGGCGGCTTTTCACCGCCGGGTCGAGAACCTGCTCGTCGACCTCCTGCCAGAGCGCTTCTAGGAGTTCCTGCTGCTGGTGCGGCACGTGGATGATCAGAATGTCGAACGTCACGGTATCGGGCCCGACGTCCGTCTGGAGAAGGTCGTTCCCCTCGGTTCTTTTCGGCGGCTTGTACTCCATGAGGGCCCTGCACGAGAATGTCGGCAGGAGCGCCGCTGCCAGGAGCAGAATCCGTAGGAGTTTGCGTCTGTTCATCAAAGTTTCCGATACGCGGGGGTTCGACTGCCGAAAATCCGGCGCGTAAGGGTAGTCTTTTCAGGCGGTTCGGTCAAGAACAACAGACCATCATATTAAGAAAAGCGTTTCGGCCGCCGCGCCGCGGCCCGGAACCCCCAAACCGCGCCTAGAGGGCGTAGAAGACGGCGAAGAAGTGGAAGATACTCCCCGCCAGAACGAAGAAGTGCCAGACGGCGTGGAGCCATTTCGTGTCGATGATGAAGAAGATCGCACCGACGGTATAGGCGACCCCGCCGACGATGAGGAACTTCAGCGAAAGAGGGGGAATGACCGCCAAAAGGGGCCGGATTGCGATCACCACCAGCCACCCCATCATCAGGTAGAGGGGAATTGAAAGCCAGGTCAGGCGGCAGTCGAACACCGAGTCCATCGTCACGCCGAAGACCGCCAGCCCCCAGATCAGCCCGAAGAGGGTCCATCCCATCGGCCCGCGGAGAATCGACAGGCAGAAGGCGGTGTAGGTGCCGGCGATCAGAAGGTAGATCGCCGAATGGTCGAGGATTTTAAAGACGTGCCGCGCAGGGCGGGGGAGCATCGAGTGATAGAGGGTCGACATCGTGTAGAGAACGACCAGGGTCACCCCGAAGACCGTAAACCCGACCACGCACGGGGCGGCCGTTCCGTCGGGGGCGTGCGTCGCCGCGCGGACGATCAGGAGAACCAGCGCGGCGATCGAAAGGAGCGAGCCGATTCCGTGCGAAATCGAATGAACCAGTTCCTCGCCCAGCGTGTATTCGTCGACCTGTTCGGCTGTTGGCATAACGGTGTTTTCAATAAAACGGAATATGTTAAAATGGAAAACGTAGCATATCATAACGCGGAAAGGAAAATATGTCAAATCCTACCATTCTCCTCGGCTCTGGAAATCGGAACAAGGGGATCGAAATCGGGCGTCTTTTGGAGCCGGCCGGCATCAAAATGATGACCCTCGCCGAGATGCCGCAAACTCCCGAAGTGGTCGAAGACGGAACGACGTTCGCCGAAAACGCCGCCAAGAAGGCGACCGAGTACGCCCGGCATTTCAACATGTGGACGGTCGCCGAAGACAGCGGCCTTTCGGTCGACGCTCTGGACGGCGCGCCGGGGATCTACTCCTCCCGCTTTTCGGGGGTCGAACATTCGGATCAGAAGAACAACGACCTCCTCCTCGAAAAGCTCCGGGGAGTTCCGCTCGAAAAGCGGGGCGCGCACTACACCTGCTCGATGGCGTTTGCCGACCCGAACGGCGAGATCCGGTTCACCTGCGAGGAGTACTGCTGCGGCCGGATCCTGTTCGAACGGCACGGAACGAACGGGTTCGGGTACGACCCCCTCTTTGAGGTGATCGAGTACCACCGGTCGTTCGGGGACCTTTCCTCCCTGCTGAAATCGGTGATCAGCCACCGCGCCCGCGCGATCCGCCGGTTCATCGCCGCCGCGCCCCGCTTTTTCAGCTAGAGCGCGTCGGAGCCGATAATAAGATTAGCCTTGAAAACGTAACCGTCCAACCATAGAGGGGATCAACGATGGAAAACCTGAAAGAATACTGTCTCGACGTCGCTCGGCGCGCCAAAGCCGCCTCGGCGAAACTTGCCGCCGTTCGCGGTGAGACGAAGAACGCTTGGCTTCATCTGACCGCAGAAAAGCTCCTGAGCCGAAAAGACGAGATCGTCGCCGAGAACGCGAAAGACCTCGCCGACGCCGAAAAGAACGGCCTTTCGCCGGCGATGATCGACCGGCTCCGTCTTGACGAAAAGACCCTCGCCGGAATGGCGGCGGCGCTGCGCGAAATCGCGATGTTCCCCGACCCGATCGGCAAGATCATCGACTCGAACGTCCGCCCGAACGGGCTGGAGGTTCGGAAGGTCCGCGTCCCGCTCGGCGTCGTCTTTTTCATCTACGAGTCGCGTCCGAACGTCACGACCGACGCGGCGGCGATCTGTATTAAAAGCGGAAACGCGGTCATCCTCCGGGGCGGGAAAGAGGCGATCCGCTCGAACCTGGTCCTGGCGAAAGTGCTCGCCGAGGCCGCGGCCGAGGCGAATCTGCCCGAAGACGCGGTTCAGGTTCTCAATACGACCGACCGCGCAGCGATCGACGAGTTCCTCGCGATGCCCGAGTACATCGACCTGACGATCCCCCGGGGCGGGGCGCAGCTGATCCGCCGCGTCGCCGACGGCGCGAAGATGCCGGTCATCAAGCATTTCGCCGGGAACTGCCACGTCTACGTCGACGCGGCGGCGGACCCCGACGTTGCCGAAAAAGTCGTGATCAACTCGAAATGCCAGCGTCTGGGAACGTGCAACACGGCCGAATCGCTCGTGGTCCACTCCTTCCTCGCGCCGACCCTTCTCCCCCGTCTGGTCAAGGCGCTCGCCGCGCAGGGGGTCGAGGTGCGCGGCGACGTTAAGACCTGCTCCCTCTGTCCCGAGGCGGTTCCCGCCTCCGACGAGGACTACTTCACCGAATACCTGGCGAAGATTATTTCAGTCAAGGTGGTCGACTCGATCGACGAGGCGATCGCGCACATCAACCGCCACTCGTCGTCGCACACCGAATCGATCGTCACGCGCGACATCGACGCGGCGAAGAAGTTCACCACCGAGATCGACTCCTCGGCGGTCATGGTCAACGCCAGCACCCGCCTGAACGACGGCGGCATCTTCGGCCTGGGCGCCGAGATCGGGATCAGCACCGACAAGTTCCACGCCCGCGGCCCGTGCGGAATCAACGAGCTGACCAGCTACAAATACGTCGTCTACGGCCAGGCGCACCTGCGCGAGTAACACGCCTTTCCCATGACCCTCTCGCCGCACCAGTTTCGTCGGCTTCTGCCGAAAACCATGACCGTCGACCGTCCCCGGTTCGAGCGGGAACTGGTTCGGCTCCGCCATGATTTTTCGGCGCTCATCGCCGAGGCGAAGCGGCGCGGCGCGGCGCCCGGTCCCGCGTCCGACCGAGCGGGCCGGGACTACGAGTCGCGCCTTTCGGAACTGAAAGAGAAGGTCGACCGTTCGATCGCCGAGGCGGACCACCGCCGAAAGCGGATTCCGGCGATGAAATACGACCCGGAACTGCCGATCACCGAGCGGCGGGCTGAGATCGCCGAGCTGATCAAAAAGAATCCCGTCGTCGTCATCTGCGGCGAAACGGGGAGCGGCAAATCGACCCAGATCCCGAAAATCTGTCTCGAACAGGGGCGCGGCGCGCGCGGGATGATCGGCCATACGCAGCCGCGCCGTCTGGCGGCGCGCGCGGTGGCGAGCCGTCTGGCGCACGAGATCGGCACGCCGCTGGGGGAAGGGGTCGGCTACAAGATCCGTTTTACCGACGAGACCGCCGAATCGACCTACGTGAAGGTGATGACCGACGGGATCCTCCTTGCCGAGTTTCAGAAAGACCCTCTTTTCAACGCGTATGACACCATCATCATCGACGAGGCGCACGAGCGGTCGCTGAACATCGATTTTCTACTGGGAATGATGAAGCGGGTCACGGCGCGCCGTCCCGACTTCCGGCTCATCATCACGTCAGCGACGATCGACGCCAAACGGTTCGCCGCGCACTTTTCGAACCACGGCCGGCCCGCGCCGATCATCGAGGTTTCGGGCCGAACCTATCCGATCGAAATCCGATACCGGCCGCCGGACGAGTTCGCGCTGATCGACGACGGCGAAGCCGCGCCGAACGCCCCGCGCCGACGCGAGATCGACGAGGGTGAGCTCCGCGAGGCGGCGTTCCTGGCGGCGGTTGACGAACTGGCGCGGGAAGGGCGGGGCGATATCCTCGTCTTTCAGCCGACCCAGCACGACATCCTCGAGACGGCGAAACTCTTAAAGCACCACGCCATTCCGGGAGACGCCGCCGCACGCAAGACGGAGATCCTTCCCCTTTACGCGCGCCTCTCCTCGGCGGAACAGCAGCGGATCTTCACCAAGAGCAAATGGCGCAAGATCGTGATCGCCACGAACGTCGCCGAGTCGTCCCTGACGGTGCCGGGAATCCGCTACGTCATCGATTTCGGCACGGCGCGGGTGAGCCGCTACTCGGCGCGGAGTCGGATGCAGCGACTGCCGATCGAGCCGATTTCGCGCGCCTCGGCGGACCAGCGCGCCGGGCGGTGCGGCCGAACCGGCCCGGGGATCTGCATACGGCTATACAGCGAGGCCGACTACGCCGCGCGGGACGAGTTCACCACTCCCGAAATACGCCGCACGAACCTCGCCTCGGTCATTCTGCGGACGATCGCCTACCGGCTCGGCGCGATCGAACGGTTCCCCTTCCTCGACCCGCCGGCGCGCGGCACGATTCTGGACGGCTACAAGACGCTTTACGAGCTCGGCGCGCTCGATCGGGAGAACCGGATCACCGAAATCGGCCGCCGCCTGAGCCGTCTGCCGATCGACCCGCGTCTGGCGCGGATCATCCTGGCGGGAATCGACGAAGGAGTCATGGACGAGGTCCTGGTGATCGCCTCGGCGCTCGAAATCCAAGACCCGCGCGAACGCCCCGCCGAGGCGGCGGCGAAAGCCGACGAGGCGCACGCGCCGTTTCTCGACGAGCGGTCCGATTTCCTGTCGTATCTCAAGCTCTGGCGTTTCTGGCACGACCTGAAAGACCGCCTGACCGGCTCGCAGCTGCGCAAGGCGTGCCGCCAGAACTTCCTGGCGTTCCTCCGCATGCGCGAGTGGTCGGACATCTACGTTCAGCTCCTGCGCCTTCTGCGCGAGGCGAAACTCCTGCCGCCCGACCGGAGCCCCCGCGTCGGCGAGGACGCCCTCTACGACGCGATCCACCGCGCCATCCTGACCGGTATGCTGACCGGTATCGCCCAGCGGACCGAAAAGGGTGAATACAACATCGCCGGGAACGTGAAGTTCGTCCTCTGGCCCGGAAGCGGCCTTTTCAAGAAGAAATACTCCTGGCTCGTCGCCGCCGAACGGGTCGAAACGAGCCGCCGCTACCTCCGCTGCGCGGCGCAGATCGACCCGGCGTGGATCGAGCCGCTGGCGGCGCACCTGATCACGAAAAAAGTCTTTGACCCCTTCTGGCTCCGCGAGACCGGCTGTGTTCACGCCTGGCAGCGCGTCTCGCTTTTCGGCATCGTCCTGGTTCCGAAACGGCGCGTCCATTTCGGCCCGGAAGACCCCGAGGCGGCGCGGAAGATCTTCATTCGCGAAGCGCTCGTTCGGGGCGAGTTCGACTGCCGGCTCGACTTCTTCCTCCGGAACCAGGCGCTGATCGACTCGATCGGTCAGATCCAGGCGAAGACGCGGAGCCATTCCCTCATCAAAGACGACGAGGCGCTCTACGCGTTCTACGACGGGCGGATTCCCGAAGGCGTGTATGACAAAAAGACGCTCGCCGCGTGGTACGGCTCCACCCCGCCGGAAGTCAAAGAGAGCCTCATTTTAACCTACGGCGACATATGCGCCGAATCCCCCAACGAGTCGATCGCGCACGATTTCCCCGACCACATGACGACCTTTTCGGGCGTCTCGGTTCCCCTTTCGTATAAATTCGAGCCGGGCGAAAAGGAGGACGGCCTGACGGCGACCCTTCTGCCCGAAGAGTTCGGCGAGCTGAAGAGTTCCGGCCGAATCGGCTGGCTCGTGCCGGGCCTGATCGCCGAAAAGATTCTGGTTCTGATCAAGTCACTCCCGAAAGAGCTCCGCCGTCCGCTGGTTCCGCTTCCCGACACGGCGCGTCTTCTGGCCGACGACCTTTCGTTCGGCGGCGGCGACTTCCTCGAAACGCTCGCGCGCGCCGTCTCGCGTCTGGCGGGGCGGCTCGTCGCGCCGTCCGATTTCGACACCGACCGGCTCCCCGACGCGCTCCGTCTGAACCTGCGCGTGGTCGACGTGCGCGGGAACGTTCTGGCCGAGGGGCGCGACGCCGAGGCGGTCGGCCGCGAGCTGGGCGAGCGGGCGTCGAAGACGCTCAAAAACATCCGGCGGAGCGAGTGGATTCGGGACGACGTCGCCTCGTGGGATTTCGGCTCCCTTCCCGAGACGGTCACGCTTCGGCGCGAGAACATGGTCCTTTCGGTCTATCCCGCCCTCTGCCACCGCCGCTTTTTGGACGGGGAAGAAGTTCCGGCAAACGGCGGCAATCCCGCGCTCCTTTCGCTCCGTCTTTTCGATTCGCCCGAAAAGGCGGAGGCGCTGACCCGGCTCGGCGTCATCCTTCTGTTTTCGCAGAAACACCGCCGCGACCTGAAATACCAGATCGACCATCTGCCGAACATCGACCGGATCCGGCTTCGGCTCGGCGCGGTTCCCCACTTCAAGACGGCGGCGGACGCCCAGGAGCTGATGGCGCGTCTGGCGATCGAAATCGCCTCCGGCGCCGACGAGGGCCAGTTCCCGATCCCGCGCAGCGAGGGGGACTACAATCATCTTTCCGATGCCGCGCGCCGCGCGATCCCGCTGGCGACCCAGGAGCTCGCCCGCTGGCTCCCCGCCCTGGCCGAGTCGTACGCCGAGGCGTCCCTGACGGTCGAGAAGCACGCGTCTCCCCTTTTCGCCGAGGCGGGCGCCGACGGCCGCGAGACGTTCGACCGCCTTTTCGCACCCGAGTTCCACCTCACGACCCCGACCCGCTGGCTCCGCGAGTACCCCCGCTACCTGAAAGCCATTCCGGTCCGTTACGAGAAGATCCGCAAAGGGGGCGGCCCCGCCGACCGCGCTTACAGCGCCGAGCTGGCCGGACTCTGGACCCGCTGTTTCGATCGGAAAGCGCGTCTCGACGCGGCGGGTCTGGTCGATCCCGAGTGGCCTCTCTACCGCTGGATGCTCGAGGAGTACCAGGTCTCCCTTTTCGCCCAGCAGCTCGGCACGGCGGTCAAGGTCTCGTCGGTCCGTCTCGAGAAGCAGTGGGCGAAGCTCCGCGATTAGCCTTTCCCCCGCCGCCGACCGCCTCTTTTCCCCGCTCGCCGACCGCCCCTTTCCCCCCCGCACCCAGCGAAATTTCCCTCCAGCGTCGGCGGATTTTCCCCTCTTGCGCGCCCCTGGTCCCGCCGATTCCCCCCCTTGCCGGAAAGGGTCTTCCGGGTAAAATGGGACTGTTTATCGGCTTATTCTCCGCTTGCGTTATAGCGGGTGGAAGCCGCGCCTCTCACATCCTTAAGGAAACCGTCATGAAAGAAAACATCCATCCCAACTACGTTGAGACGAAAGTCACCTGCGGGTGCGGGAACACCTTTATGACCCGCTCGACCAAGCCGGAGCTGAAGGTCGATATCTGCAGCGCCTGCCATCCGTTCTACACCGGTCGTCTCAAGTACGTCGATACCGCCGGGCGTATCGAAAAATTCCGCCGGAAGTTCGCCAACATCAAGATCTCCGGCAAAAAAGAGAACAAAAAGGACTGAGCCTTGCCCCGCGCGGCAGCACTTTAGGTTATTCCGCAACGACTTTATCCCGCTCCCCGTTTTTCCCGGGGACGCTTTCCTAGGCGGGTCGAAGGTCTTTGTGGAATAACCGTTTTTTTTGAGGTCTTCTATGCGTAAGCTTCTGGACGAAAAGCTCGCCCGATTCGAGGTGCTCGAGAAGGAGATGGTCGCGCCCGAAGTCTTGGCCGACGCCGACCGAATGGCGGCGGTGGCGCGCGAGTACGGCTCGCTGGCGAAGCTCTGCGGGAAGTACCGCCGGTTCCTTCATCTGAACGCCGAGATCAAAGAGGCCGAGGAGATGATCGACGGATCCGATCCCGAAATGAAGGAGCTCGCCGAGGCGGAACTGCCGAACCTGAAAAGCGAACGCGAAGAGCTCTGGAACGAACTCCTCGACATGACGATCGGCGGCGCCGACGCGAACCGTACCAACTGCATCTTTGAAATACGCGCCGGAACCGGCGGGGACGAGGCGGCGCTTTTCGCCCGCGACCTGTTCGAGATGTACAAGCATTTCTGCGAAGACCGCCGGTGGAAGATTGAGATCATGTCGATGAACGCTACCGAAATGGGCGGGTTCAAAGAGATCGTCTTCGGGGTCGAGGGGGAAGGGTGTTTCCGCGAACTCCAGTTCGAAAGCGGCGGGCATCGGGTTCAGCGCGTTCCCGAGACCGAGGCGAAAGGGCGGATTCACACATCGGCGGCGACGGTGGCGGTCATGGCCGAGCCGGAAGACGTCGAAGTCGACCTCAAGCCGGAAGACTACCGCGTCGACCGGTTCTGCTCGAGCGGTCCCGGCGGTCAGCACGTCAACAAGACGTCGTCGGCGATCCGTCTGACCCACTTCGAGACGGGTATCGTCGTCAGCTGCCAAGACGAAAAAAGCCAGCACAAGAACCTGGCGAAAGCGCTCCGCGTGTTAAAGTCGCGTATCTACGAGCGCAAGCGGCTCGACGAGCAGAAGAAGCGTTCCGAAGAGCGGCTGAGCAAGATCGGCAGCGGCGACCGGAGCGAGCGGATCCGCACCTACAACTTTCCCGAAAACCGCGTCACCGACCATCGGATCGGTCTGACGCTCTACAAACTCGACTCGATCCTGGCGGGGAACCTTTCGCCGGTGATCGACGCTTTGATCGACTACGAGCGGCAGGAACTTCGAAGTTCATTCGGATCGATCGACGACTAACCACCCGCGGGAGACGTCCTTCAATGTCAACGGAGCTCTGGACCACACGCCGACTTCTGGAATGGACCGCCGACTACTTCAAGGGGCGCGGGATTGAAAACCCGCGTCTGGAAGTCGAGCTCCTCCTGGCGACCGCGCTTCATACGAACCGGGTCGGTCTCTATCTGCGTTACGACGAGGTGCCGACCGATCCCGAGCGGACGGCGTTCCGCGAGCTGGTCAAACGGCGCGCGGCGGGGGAACCTTCGGCGTATCTGATCGGGCATAAAGATTTTTACTCGCTCGATTTCGACGTGAACGCCGACGTGTTGATTCCCCGGCCCGAGACCGAGACCCTCGTTCTGGAAGGGGTCGAGTTTCTCCGCGCCCGTGCCAAGGAGAACGCCGGGTTTGTCCCCCGCGTTTTGGATATCGGCACCGGCAGTGGCGCCCTGGCGGTCGCCCTGGCGCGGAACCTGCCCGCCGCGCGTCTGGTGGCGGTCGACATTTCGGCGCCGGCGCTGGCCATGGCGAAAAAGAACGCCGAAAAGCATTCCGTCGCCGACCGGATCGAGTTCCGCGAAAGTGACCTTTTCGCGGCGGTTGGCGCCGGCGAGCGGTTCGACCTGATCGTCAGCAACCCGCCGTACGTCAGTCAATCCGAATACGACGCGCTCGACAGGTCGGTTCGGGATTTCGAGCCGCGGATCGCGCTTCTTTCGGGCGAGAAGGGAACCGAGATCGTCGCGCGGATCGTCGCCGACGCGCCCGCTCATTTAGAGCCGGGCGGCCGTCTGCTGATCGAGATCAGCCCGATGATCGCCGAGGCGTCTCTGGAGTTCTTTCAGGACTCACCGTTTATCCAATTTAACATTATTAACGATTATGCCGGCCTGAAACGGGTAATTTTGGCGGAAATAGAATAGACCTCTTTTTTCGCCGAAAATATCCCACTTGCCGTTTCGTTAAAGGAATAGTAACATCACCCGCACAAGCGTGTCGGTTCTCTCTTTTTAGCGAGACGTCGGGGAACGTACCGGAACACCCTTAACAATGGACAAGTCGATGGCAAAGCGTCAAAAAGAATCGGTAGAAAAAGCGAAGGCGGAAACTAAAAAAGCGGCGCCCAAAAAACAACAGGCCGACGCGCTCGGAATCGGGCAGATTTCGGATCTGGTCAATCTGATGAAGAAGAACGACCTGACCGAATTCAACTTCGAGAACGGCACGTTCAAGATTGCCCTGAAACGGGGGGGCGCCGAGGTGAGCGCCATGCCGGTTCAGGCGGTCTATCCGGCGGCGGTTCCCGCGCCCGCGCCCGCGGCGGCGTCCGCGCCTGCCGCGAAACCCGCTCCCGAAGCCGAAGACGACAGCCACATCGAACTGATCAAGTCCCCGATGGTCGGCACGTTCTACGCGTCGTCCTCACCCAAGAATCCCCCGTTCGTTGAAGTCGGCGACGTGATCGGACCGGACAAGACGGTCTGTATCATCGAGGCGATGAAGGTTTTCAACGAGATCAAAGGGGACGTTTCCGGTAAGATTGTCGCCGTTCTGGTCAAAGACGGCGAAGCGGTCGAATTCGGCCGTCCACTCTTTAAAGTCGATACCCGCGGCTGACCCGCGGATAAAGAACGGACGAAAGAATGTTTAAGCGGATCCTCATAGCGAACCGGGGCGAAATCGCCCTTCGTATCATACGCGCATGCCGCGAGATGGGCGTCGAGTCGGTGGTGGTTTTCAGCGAAGCCGACCGCGGCACGGCCTACCTCGACCAGGCCGACCGCGCGATCTGTATCGGTCCCGCCCCGGCGACCCAGAGTTACCTGAAAATCGACCGGATCATCAGCGCCGCCGAGCTGGGGGGCGTCGACGCGATCCATCCCGGTTACGGTTTTCTTTCCGAAAATTCTCATTTCGCCGAGATCTGCCGCGCCTGCGGCTACGAGTTCATCGGCCCGACGTCCGAGGCGATGGAACTCCTCGGCGACAAGAACATGGCGCGGAGTATCGCCAAGCGGGTCGGCGTGCCGACGGTTCCCGGCAGCGACGGCCTGATCGATTCCGAGGGGCAGGCGCTGTCGATCGCCGACAAGATCGGCTATCCGGTTCTGGTCAAGGCGTCGGCGGGGGGCGGCGGACGCGGGATGCGTACCGCGTATAACGCCGAACAGCTCAAATCGGGTCTGGCGCAGGCTTCGCAGGAGGCCGCCGCCGCGTTTAACAACGCCGACGTCTATCTTGAAAAACTGATCGAAAACCCGCGCCACGTCGAAGCGCAGATCATGGCCGACCGGCACGGGAACGTCGTTCATCTGTGGGAGCGCGACTGCTCGATGCAGCGCCGCCATCAGAAGCTCATCGAAGAGAGTCCCGCGCCGAACCTTTCGGACGAACTCCGTTCGCAGCTGTGCGAATCGGCGAAGAAGCTTGTTCTCGAATCGGGCTATACGACCGCCGGCACGGTCGAGTTTGTCGTCGACCAGAAGGGGAACTACTATTTCATCGAGATGAACGCGCGTATTCAGGTCGAGCATCCCGTCACCGAGCTGGTCACCGGGATCGACCTGATCAAAGAGCAGATCCGGGTCGCTTCGGGCGAGGTTCTCTCGTACACGCAGAAACAGATCAAGCACAGCGGCTGCGCCATCGAGTGCCGCATCAACGCCGAGGATCCGGCGAACAGCTTCCGTCCCTGTCCCGGCACGATCACGCGCCTGATCCCGCCCGGCGGGTTCGGCGTTCGGTTCGACTCGCACGCCTATTCGGGCTACACGGTCAGTCCGCACTACGACTCGATGATCGGCAAGCTCCTGGTTCATCAGCCGACGCGCGGCCAGGCGATCGAAACGATGCTCCGCGCCCTTTCGGAACTGCGGGTCGACGGAATCAAGACGTCGGTCCCGATCCAGAAACGGATCCTGACCAATCCCGACTTCGTGGCGGGGAAGGTCGATACCGGGTTCATTGAACGGATCCTTGCAGAATGAACTTTCGCCTGATCTTCCGCTTTTTGGGAATCGTCGCTTTCTTCATGGCGGGCGGTATGCTCCTGGCTCTCCCCTGGGGGCATGAACGGCTGGGCGGCGACTGGGTCTTCGAACGGGCCGGCGTGATCGGCCTTCTCCTTTCGATTTTGGTTTCCGTGGCGGTCGGCACGACGTTCCTCCTTTTCAGCCGAAAAGCCGACCCGATCATGCTTCACAAAGAGTCGCTCGCCATCGTCCCGCTCAGCTGGCTTCTGGCGATCCTCCTGGCGGCGCTTCCCTATCTGTTCAGCGGCACTCAGCGCGCGCCGGGCGTCGATATGTCGATCTGCGACGCGGTCTTCGAGTCCGCGTCGGGTCTGACGACCACCGGGGCGACGATCCTCACCGACCTGGAAACTCCCGAACTGCTTCCCCGCACCATTCTTTTCTGGCGCGCAACGACGCACTTCATGGGCGGCTTGGGGATCATGGTCTTTCTGGTCACCATTCTGGGTTACGGCACTTCCGGCAAAAAGATCATGCTTCTCGAAACGGGGGGCGCCGGTACGACCGGCACCTGGTCGCACTACCGGCAGTTCGCCGTCGTCATGGCCTCGATCTACATGGCGCTGATCGCGCTGATGTCGATCACCCTCTACGGGCTGGGCATTTCGATGTTCGACGCGATCTGCCACGCGTTCTCGACCCTGGCGACCGGCGGGTTCAGCACGTACAACGCCAGTATCGGCCATTTCGCCGCCGAGACGGACCTGAACGCCTCGGTCATCGAGCTGGTGGTGATCTTCTTCATGTTCTTGGGAGGAACGAACTTCGTTCTTCTCTACTACCTGATCATCGGCAAGACAAAAGAGGTGGCCAAGGACACCGAACTGCGCACCTACCTCGCCATTCTCGTCGGGGTCACGCTCGTCGTCTTTTTCAGCGGAATGATCTTCCACGATTTCGACGCCTACGGCACGACCGACAGTCTCCTCCATCCCAAATCGAAGCTGCTGCTCCCCTGGGACGCGTTTCGCCAGTCCCTCTTTCAGGTGGTTTCGATCATGACCACGACCGGTTTCGTCACCGACGAGTTCGAGAAGTGGAACGGGATTTCGCTCCTTCTCTTCCTGGCGGTCGGCTTTATCGGGGGCTGTATCGGCGGGACGGCGGGGGGCGCCAAAGTCGGCCGTATCGTCGTTTCGTTCAAGGCGTTCCGTCTGGAACTCGAAAAGGTCTACCGTCCGAACGTGGTGCGGGCGAAGCAGCTCGGCTCGGTCACGCTCGACGATTCCACCCTTTACGGGGTCGTCGCCTACCTCTTCTTCCTGGTGGTCACCGTCGTGCTGGTCACGCTCGCCGTCCTGATTCTGGAACCCCCGACCCTTTGGACGGCGGGGGGCGAGCCGGCGCGTCTGCTCGACCTGTTCAGTTCTTCTCTTTCGATGGTCAACAACGTCGGTCCCGGATTCGGCGTCCTCGGCGCGCGTCAGAACTACGGCTGTCTGGCCGAGATCACGAAACTGGTCTACTCATTCGGCATGTTCGCCGGCCGACTCGACCTCTACCTTCCCCTGCTGATCTGCTCGCCGACCTTCTGGAAGCGGTGAGGAAAGGGTTCCTTCAGGTCATTCTTTTTGGACATTCTCTTTGGACACCGCCGCGGAAACCCCCTAAAAACAGGCGTTTAAGCATTCCAATTTAGGTCATCTTTTAGGTCATCTTTTAGGTCATCTTTTAGGTCATCTTTTAGGTCATCCTGTCCGAAAAGACGGGACACGATCCGGCTTATGGTATATAAAGCCCCCGTAATGAGCGGAATCGTGCGGTTGTTTTCCAAAAACAGCCGCACGTTTATGCCGAAAACCGACACTAAGAACTGAAACCGCCCACTTATGGCGGGGACCACCTTAATAGATCATGCCGTTTAAAGAAGTTCCCAATAACCCGAACGTTTTTCACCCTTTCTGATTACACGTCCCTCGGCTTTCAATTTAGCTATTGTGCGTTGGACGGTTTTTAAAGAAACTTTCAGTCTTTCCGCCATCATAGACTGGGAGATGTTCTTTTGATTGGCAATCAGGGCTAATATCTTTTCTTCCAGTTTGGATTCATCTTGAAAATTCTTTGAGGTTTTTTTCCGGATCTGTTTTCCGGCAATTTTAGGAGCAACCTTTTTGCCGTTCCCCCCTTGCGGAATCACCGCGCTTTTCAGGGCCGTAAATTTTACGGTGATGCTGTCGCCTAAAACCGTGTATTCAGGATCGGGAGCTCCGATTTCCCGGCAGGACTCGAACACCTTTCGAATCCCGCGGCCCCAATTCTCGATGAAACCGGCGCGGTAGAAGACGCCGGCGATGGAGGGATTGAAAGGAACGGAACGATGGGGCTGCGTCAGGGTTTCTGCGGTCCAGCCGGTCGGCAGAATACAGTTATTGCTGATGTACATCGCTTCGTCCTCGATCCTGATCTGGATCGGAACGCTCAGCGCGTAGTCGTTATGAACCAGGGCGTTGTAAACGGCTTCGCGCACCCCTTCGCGCGGAAACGGAAACGGTTCTTCCCTTAAATCGTGCTTAAACGAAACCGGCGCTTTCAGATACTTCGTAAAGATCAGGTCGATGACGCTGTTCGCAATACGCAGCAGCGAACCTTCAACCGTATCCTGATACAGAAGTTCCGTTTCCCCGGCGAACTTTCCGACTTTCACGTAGTAGCCCGTGGCGATCCGACCGGGGTTTTTGCAGAACAGCATTACCGCCGCGCGGGTCAGCTTCCCTTCGGTCGTAAGATTTAGACGTTCCAACAGTTCCGCGTTAGGAGCCGACAGAGCGTCTTTCGGAATCCGATCCCATTTTTTCGCCTCCTTACGGAATATTTCGAAACTCAATTCGTCGAGATCTTTCACGCCGATATTCCCAACAGGAACCGCGTCCCATCGGTATCCGGTTTTATCCATCAGGAATTGCGTCAGCGCGGAACCGCGGAGGAGCTGTCTGGTACTTCCGGTGCGGTAATGATATTCCCCTTTATAGCTGATCGGCGCGGAACTCGGATTAACTACGATTTCGATATACTCTTTACCGTCCTCCGTCAGCAGATTGACATCGGCGGTAATTCCCATCGTGTCCTTGATCTTATTGGAAATCTCTTCGAGCAGTTTTTTGCTGTTCGAAATACCGACAACGCTGTCGTCGTCTCGAATTCCGATATCGAGTACACCCCCCTGCGCGTTCGCAAACCCGCATATCCATTTCAGATATTCGTCCCGCCAGGTTTCCTTGTATTCAATATTCTGGCTTTCCGGTGTCATTGTTATGCTTCCGACCTGATATGAAAAACGGAGAGGACTTACCCGTTGTATTATGACCTATAAAAACCCGAATGACAATTTCGAATAATTCGATATGAACTTTTCCGCCGACCCGCCGATACGAGGATAACATATTTCTTTCCCCTTACGAGGGGTGCGACGTGAATCGCAACCTCCGAAATGCCTCCCCTGCCTTCAGCCGCGCTCTTCGTGCTCCTCGTTGAGGATCCGAACCGTGAACTTTTTTTGCAGAAACGCGGCGATGGTCGGGCGTGAAAGTTCGCTCAATACCGGCGCTTCGGAGCCGGGCGTTTCGGACCCGCCGATTTCCGCCGCCAGTTCCCTTTTGAGCGCCGCTTCCGCCGGCGCGGCGGTCCGGTCGATTTCGTCGGTCAGACGCCGGGCGAGTTCGCGGTTCCGTTCGCTGAGGCTGATTTCATTGAGCACGTAATCGAAGACCGTCTCCGCCTGATCCCGCCCGTGTTCCCCGAAAACGAACGTGTGCGGCGAGTAGAGCAGATCGTCGAACGACTCGATTGGCGTCTCCTCCTTATGCCGATCGCTCCCCTCCTTCTGTACCAGGTCGATCGCCGAAGGCCAGTGGGGGCGATCCATAAAGAGCGAATAGATATAGTAGGCGCGGACGTCCGGTGCAGGATCGGTCCGTTTCGAATAGGTTTCGTCGTTCCGGTCGATTTTATGCCGGACGTCGCACAGTTGCTGAACGGTCATTTCAAACATCGGTTTTTCTCCAAACGGCGGAATCGGTCGTTCGGGCGGCGAACGGTAAACGTTCCGCGCCCATCCGGAATTATATCATCCGCGGTCCTCTTTTCTCATATTGAACCGTTGAAATTTTACGCGGCAGGGGCGCGGGATTCCCCGTTCAGGGCGGTTCGGGGTACTCTCGTTCTAGAATTCGGTCTTTTCCGTCTCATAGAGGTTATATCGCGTAACCGACACCGAAACCCCGTTTTGAGGCTCGAAAAATGATGATGACCTACTGGCTCCCCTGTCTGAAAATGACGATCGCCTGGACGATTCTGACGTTCCGTCCGGCGATCGAAAGGCTGAAAGAGAAGATAAAGAACCGAATCTCCCCGAAACGCTCGTCTGCGGCTTCCTAACCGATTTCCGCCTGTTCCGGCCGACCTCCGTGCGCGCCGGCTGAGCGAACCGCGAACGTTCGGCGCTACTCCGGCAGAAAGAGATCCGCGACCGAAAAGAGCGCGGCATACCCGCAAACCTCGACCCGGTCTTCCGGCAGAATCCGGCACCGCATCACGCCGCCCCGCGGCGACGCCTGATACGCCAGAATTTCGTTCTTACCCAGCCGATCCGCCCAATACGGCGCGATCATGCAATGAATCGACCCGGTTGCCGGATCTTCCGGAACCTTCAGCTTCGGCGCGAAAAAGCGCGACACGCAGTCATACCCGTCGCCCGGCGCCGTCACTCCTACGCAGTACCCGTCGAGCGCCTTCGTCTTTTCGAAGTCGGGAACGAGCCCTTTCACCGTTTCCGCGTTTTCATAAACCAGCAGCAGATCGCGATCGAGATAAGCTTCGGCCGGCGTCGCGCCGAGCGCCTCGCCCATCTGCGGGGTTACCGGAACCTTATGGCAGTGAAACGCCGGAAAATCCATCAGAATCAGATCTCCGTCCCGCCGAACGTACAGATCCCCGCTCATCGTATGGAACACAATCCGCGGCCAGTCGGGATGAAAGAACCGGAACAGCGCGTATCCCGCCGCCAGCGTGGCATGCCCGCACAGATTGATTTCCCCGCCGGGCGTAAACCAGCGCAGACGATACCATTCCCCTTCCCGAACCGCAAACGCGGTTTCCGGAAGGTTGTTCTCGATCGCGATCTTCTGCATCAGATCGTCCGAAATCGGTTTATCCAAAACGCAGACCGCCGTAGGATTCCCGCCGAAGACCCGATCCGCGAACGCGTCGACCACATACTGTTTCATTCTGAATTCCCTTCGTTTAAGGCCGCCCATTCCTGTATCGTCAGACACGAGACGTGTTCGACACGAAAATCCCCTTCGATGGCGGTCGGCGCGCGGTCGATCGTCCGCTGATACCGAAACCCGCACTTCTCCTGCACCCGCTGTGATTTTATGTTCCCGTCATAGTAGCCGCACCAGAGCTTTTGGAGTTTCAGATCGCCGAACGCGTGAGCTGTCAG
>JAGCAH010000218.1 GCA_017652805.1 Thermoguttaceae bacterium
CGTCAGCTGGAATACCGAGGGACCGAAGAACGTGGAGGAGAACGCCCGAAATGCGGTGGTGCTGCCGGGTGCGATCAGCATCAATCCGCTGAACTGGAAGCTCGACGAGACATACGCGCCGGCAAGCGAGAATCTGGGCTCACTCATGCTGAACAGTAAAGCCTGCAGGTACGAGATAACCGACATCGGGGCAGACGCGAAAGTGGTCGTCAGCCGCGGCGTGATCGTGACGAACACCGAATACGACCAGACAGCGGCAGCCGAATTCTTCGGACCGCAGAGCTTCCACGAAGATGACTACACGTTCTATTACAACAACCTCAAGGATAACGTGGCGAAGCGCGCCGCGGCTTACCGGGCGAGCCGTCCTGAAAAGTCGCTGACGGCAAAAGAGACGGATAAGACAACGGACTATTCCAAGGCCGCCAGCTGGTATCAGATTCCGGGTGCCGTCAAGGACGTCGACACGTTCTTCGTCTATCCGACGGAATATATGGCTTCAAACGAGGGTGACCCCGATTTTGCTCCGCTTGACAACCCTGAGATGCTGGAGGGTGTGCAATTCGACCACATGGCTCTGGCAAGTGTGTTTGAGGACTCCACCAACCTGTTCATGCCGTACTACCGTCAGGCGGGCATGCGGTACGCGGCGGAAGCCGGGAAGAAGAGCGGCGACCCGCGCGCGGCGTTTGCCTCCACGCCCTACGATGATGTGACCGCCGCACTCGACTACTACTTCGAGAATTACAACAACGGCCGTCCGTTCATCATCGCGGGCCATAGCCAGGGCTCGGGCATTATAAGCCTTGTGCTTATGAATTATTTCAGGGAGCACCCCGAGTACTACGAGCGCATGGTTGCTGCCTACGTCATCGGCTTCTCCATAACAAAGGATTATCTCGAGGCCAACCCGCACCTGAAGTTTGCGGCCGGCGAGAGCGATACGGGCGTCATCGTCAGCTGGAACACTGAGGGACCGAAGAACGTGGAGGAGAACGCCCGAAATTCGGTGGTCCTGCCGGGCGCCGTCAGCATTAACCCGCTGAACTGGAAGCTCGACGGGACATACGCGTCGGCAGGCGAAAACCTTGGCTCACTCGTGCCGAGCAGGGAAACCGGCAAGCTTGAGATTGCCGACATCGGCGCGGATGCACAGGTGGTCCCCGGCCGCGGCGTGATCCTGACGAATACCGATTTCGAACCCGTCGCCGGAGCCGAGGTTTTCGGCCCGCAGAGCTTTCACAACGGCGACTACACATTCTTTTACAACAATATCAAGGACAACGTGGCGAAGAGAATTTCCGCTTATCAATCCAGAACAAAGTGAAAGTGTTTTAAGCAGATTGAGATTTATGAACGTCTGAACTCCAATCTGTCGCTCCGATAAGCGGGGATGCGCGAATAATCGGGTCACCGGCGAAAACGGGGATTTTGAAAAGAACAGCGCCCCCTTTCTGCATGAGAATCAGTGTCAAGGCGGTTGAAATCATGCCCGAAGAGCCCCTTTTGTGGTTTTTAAGGGGAAACGGGCAATTCCGGCGATCGATCCGGCCTCAAACCCGTCCAAACGGGGAGGCCTTCAACAGGCTGAAAACCATTTGCAACACAAAAAAGCCCAAATTGTGTGATAAGTATCTTACTGAAGATAAGAACAGCAGTCTTATGTTTTAAGGATTCTGCCGTAGGAAAAACCGAATTTACAGACTTTTGTTCACACTCCCACCAGAATTTGACGTCTCAGAGCAATCTGCACAAAACTGACGTCTGATCATATTAGAAAGCCGCTTTCTGCATATAGAATGAAAGAGCTTGTGCATAAACGGATTGACTATCTGCATAAAATGATGTATTCTTATATGCAGATAGGAGTTTCGGTCATGCATAAATTCGATTATTCTTTCCTGGACAAAGGGCTGATTCCGGCAAGACTGCTGAACATCACCTCCGACATTTACACCCTCCGAACGATGTCGGGAGAACGAAAGAGTCAGTTTGTGGAACTGTTCACGGAACTTGCCGCTATCGCCAAGGTCCAGTCGGTTAAATGCTCCAACGCGATTGAAGGTATCGTAACCACCGACCAGCGCGTCAGCGAAATCGTCAACGGCAGAAGTGCCCCCCTTAACCACAGCGAACAGGAAATCGCGGGATACCGGGACGCACTCGACGCGGTCCACACCAATTATGCCAATCTGGACGTACGACAGTCGGACATTCTCGGGCTGCACGCGGTGATGATGAGTTTCGCCGCCGATCCCCTCGCGGGAAAATACAAGGAGTTCGATAACGACATCATCGAGGAGGACCAAAACGGCAGAAGAAAACTGCGGTTTCATCCGACTTCGGCCGACGACACTCCCGATGAAATGGAACAGCTTGTTCTGGCGTATTCGGACGCGAAGAACAACGCCAACGTCAATCAGCTTCTCCTGATACCATGCGTGATTCTGGACTTTCTCTGCATCCACCCGTTCAGGGACGGAAACGGGAGAATGTCGCGGCTCCTCTCGCTTCTTCTGCTGTATCAGAACGGGTTCGACGTCGGGAAGTACATCTCATTCGAGGAGCAGATCAATGAAAGGAAGGGCAACTACTACGAGGCGTTGAAGCAGTCTTCCGTCGGCTGGCATGAGAGCCGGAACGACTACTCCGCTTTTATCATGGAATTTCTGACAGAGCTGTATATGTGCTACAAGGAGCTGGACAGGCGGTTTATGCTCGTCGAAAGCAGAAAAGTGACGAAAACTGCGAGGATCGAAGCCCTCGTCCTGAACAGTCTGACTCCCGTTTCCAAAGCCGATATCGGAAAGGTCCTTGTCGATGTCAGTCCGACCACCATTGAAGCGGTGCTGGGAAAAATGGTTCGCAGCGGGCAGATTCGGAAAATCGGAAGCGGAAGAGGAACGAAATATATCAGATCGCAGCCCGGAAGCTCCGGCGCGGCCTGGAAGCTGCAGAGATCCGCAAACAAGGACACGGGATACCGGATGCCGGTGAAAGATTTGGAATGAAAACGGGCGTTAAGGGGTGCTGACAGAACTGGAGATTTGGGGCGTCTGCCTGTAAAATGATCTTGGGCGGAAGAAGGGATATCCGAATTTGTGTTATATTTCCGAATCTTGACGGTGACGGAGAAGGCCGGGCATGTTATAGTGCCTGATGAGGACATCATCTTAGGGAGTGAATTCCAAAAACGAAAAACGATGCATAAGGGGGCGATTATTGATGTGGTTCCTCACAGCAAGATACGATCGGTATCGATGCTTTTGAAAGTGATTTACTCTCAATAGAGCAAGGAATTGGCACGCGCTAAGGCAAAGGAAGTGTCTCGTAAACTGCGTGAGATGAGGCTTTCCTTAGCGGCTTAGAAAGTGGATGACGGCATTGAGGAGACGTTGACGTTTATGGAGTTTCCGAGTGAGCATTGGAGCCGGATTCGGACGAACAATATGCTTGAGCGGGTGAATCGTGAGCTGAAACGTCGGACGCGGGCGATAGGGGCTTTTCCCAATGGTCAAAGTGCGTTGATGCTGGTATGTGCACGACTGCGTCATGCCGCAGCGTCCGAATGGGGGACTAAACGTTATATGAATGTGGATCACCTACGCGAAATGGAGGTAGAACAAGGGGAGTTTACCTTCGAGTAGCCAAAGGTAAACCGAGTGGAAAAATAAATTTGCGAAAGATACTTGACACTACCCTATTCCGTGATTGAAACCGGCCACCGACAGACCTTAAAATGAGGTCAAAAGTTCGGGCCTAATAGCCTAAAAAGCCTTTGATTGGGTCAAATTCCACCATTTGTAACACAATATATTCCCCAAAACTATTTTTGGGGATAAAAGCGGGGGTATCGAACGGTACGCGTTGAAGTTTTTTGATGTGCGCGACTAAACAGCCCCGCACATCGGTTTGAGCCTTAAAAACAAGGCATATCGCCAGAAAAGTCCAGAAAAAAAGGGGTTTCAGAATAATTTGTCTAAATTACCTGAAGCCCCAAAAAATGGGCGATGCTGGGCTCGAACCAGTGACCTCAGCCGTGTGAAAGCTGCGCTCTAACCAAACTGAGCTAATCGCCCTCTCGTGTCGCTTTTGGGGTAAATTCGCGCCTTCGCCTTTTCGAAAAGGCTTTTATCCCGAATTCACATCCGCCGGCAAAAATAAAGCCGCCCGGCGGCGGCTTAGTGGAGCAAATGGGAATCGAACCCACGACCTCAACATTGCGAACGTTGCGCTCTCCCAACTGAGCTATTGCCCCTTGTTAGACCCGATTCTAAAGATATTTTCCGTTTCGTCAAGGGAGCCCGCCGATGAATCCCCGGCCGGCGCGGGGCGTTTACCTCGGCGCAGAATCGTCCGGCGCCGGGCGGGATGTTTCTTTTGTCCGCCGCCGCGCAAAACAGAATAAAAGCAGCCGGGCGACGATTACCCCCAGAGTGACCCCGACGACGTCTTCGAAAATATCAATCCATTCGAAATACCGGCCGGTCAGCGGCTGAAGGACCTCGGTCAGAGGGCCGTAGAGGAGGAGGGAGAACCACGCGATTCGCCGGGAAAAGGTTCCGCGCGCCAGTTCGAACAGGAAACCCAAAACGGCGAACGCCGCGGCGTGAATGATCGAAAAGGCGGGGATTGGAATCTCGAAATCTCCGAACGGTCTGGGGGAAAGGAGCGCGTAGAGTGTGAAAAGAAAATAGAAGCACGCGGCGGCGCGGCAGAAAAGGAGGAATCGCGGATGTTTCGTTTCGATTTGTTCGGCCATGGATTTGGGCTTCTTGTTTTGGCTGAGACCCCTTTCGGGAAGAACGCCGCGCCGAAAATGGTCTTTCAGCGTTTTATGTCTCGGTTTTCCGGGCGGGACATCGCCATTCTACCAGTTATCCCCGGTTTGGGCAGACCGGTACCCGCCGTTGTATGAATTGACCTTTTCCCCCTGTTCTGGTAGAATGTACGGGTGTTTTTCATCAAAAGGGGGAATCCTTTTCGGCGGAGAAAAATACATCCGCCGTCTTAAAAACCGGTTTCGGATATGGCAGAATTTGAGCAAAATCGAACGGCCGCCGACGCGGCCTGCTGGTCGGGGGAGTGGTACGAACAGGTTCGTGCGATTTTGGGCGAGTCGGCGTGCCGCGCGCTCGGGCTTTTCGCGATTCCCGAAGGTTTCGTTCTTTCGGTGGTGATCCCCGTCTATAACGAGGAGCGGACGCTCGCCCGCCTCTTCCAGGCAGTGGCCGAGGTGCCGATTCGGAAAGAGATCATTCTGGTCGACGACTGCAGCAGCGACGGGTCCGCCGCCATTCTCCGGCAGATCCGGGAAAGTTACGAAGGCGATCCGATGAACCGCGTCGTGCTGAAAAGCCACGATGTGAACCGCGGGAAAGGGGCGGCGCTCCGCACCGGGTTCGCCGCCGCCACGGGGGACGCGGTGATTGTTCAGGACGCCGACCTGGAATACGATCCGAACGAGTATATTCGTCTTTTGCGCCCTCTGCTGGACGGGCGCGCCGACGTCGTCTACGGGAGCCGGTTCCTGGGGAGCGAGTCGCACCGGGTTCTCTATTTCTGGCACTCGGTGGGGAACAAGTTCCTGACCTTCCTTTCGAACTGCTTTACGAATCTGAACCTGACCGATATGGAAACCTGCTATAAACTCTTTCGGCGGGACGCGATTCAGACGATCCTTCCGAAACTGCAGCAGGATCGGTTCGGGTTCGAGCCGGAAGTGACCGCCTACGTCGCACGCTGCGGTCTGCGCGTCTACGAGATGTCGGTCAGCTACTCGGGCCGCACCTACAAAGAGGGGAAAAAGATCGGCTGGAAAGACGGCGTTCAGGCGATCTGGTGCATTCTGAAATACGGAGTATGGGGGAGAAAATGACCGAGCGGGGCGAGTGGGCGCTGACGATTGCCAAAGAGGCGGGGGAGTTCACCCTCGGGTATTTCGACGATCCCGGGCTTCGGGTCGATCGGAAAAAGGACGGTACTCCCGTAACGCTCGCCGACCGCGGTGCCGAGGAGCTCCTGAGGCGGCGGATCGCCGAACGGTTTCCCGACGACGCGATCCTGGGGGAAGAGATGCCCGACCGCGCCGGGTCGAGCGGATACAAGTGGATTTTGGATCCGATCGACGGGACGAAATCATTTATTCACGGCGTCCCCCTCTATTCCACGCTGGTCGGAATCGAAAAAGACGGGAAACCGTTCGCCGGGGTGATCGCGATCCCCGCGCTCGGGAAGGGAATCTACGCCGAAACGGGGGAAGGGGCGTATGAATGGGACAAAGACGGCGCGACGCGTCCGGCGCGCGTGTCGCGGACCGCGCGGCTCGAAGACGCTCTCTTTTTAACGAGCGAGGTTAAGACCTTTACCGAGACCGGTCGAATCGAACTGTACCGCGAGATGGAAAACCGATGCCGCCTCGCCCGCACCTGGGGAGACGCCTACGGCTATTATATGACGGCGACCGGGCGCGCCGATCTGATGATCGATCCGGAACTGAGTCCGTGGGACGCCGGGCCCCTTTCGACGATTCTCGCCGAGGCGGGGGGCGTTTTCGCCGACTGGTCGGGACGCGAGACGATCTACGGCGGGGACGGGCTCGCCTGCAACCGCCTCCTCTTCGACCGGGTGGTTGAAATGACGAAGGAATACAAAAAGTGAGCGCGCGCTACTACTGGGAAGAAGGTGAGGGACTCCGTTCGACCTCGGCGCTCCTTTCGGGGGACGAGGCGCATCATCTGATCCGCGTGATGCGGGCCAAGCCGGGGGACGAGTTCCTCCTTTTCGACGGGAAAGGATTTGAGTACCGCGCCGAGACGGTCGAGATCGGGCGCGGATCGGTCCGCCTTAAGATCGTCGAAGCGCGGGAGATTTGCAATGATCCGCAGATCGAAGTTTCGGCGGCGGTCGCCCTTCCGAAAGGGGATCGGCAGAAATGGCTGATCGAAAAGCTGACCGAACTGGGAGTGCGCCGTTTCGTTCCGTTGGAAGTCGAACGCGCCGATATCAAGGTCGACGGCGGCGTTTTGGCGCGTATGCGCCGTCAGGTAGTCGAGGCCTCGAAACAGTGCGGCCGGTCCCGCTTCATGGAAATCCTACCGCCGATGCCGCGCCGCGAGGCCGCCGCGGCGTGCGAAAAAGAATCGTCTGACGCTCCCCTCTGCGTGCTGGCGCACCCGATTTCGGACGGCGCGTTCGGACAGAAATCGTTTCTCGATTTTCTTCGGCAGGGGTTTCGCGGCGGGAACTGGACGGGCGCAAAACATATCTTCCTGGCGATCGGGCCGGTCGGCGGGTTCTCGGACGGCGAGGTTCGGGAAGCGGTCGACGACGGCTGGCCGATTCTCGATCTGGGGAAAGAGGTCTATCGGGTCGAAACCGCCGCGGTCGTCGCGGCCTCGCTCTTTCTTCATTTGGGAGAGTGACCGACGATGAAACGAACCCTTGCCCGCTGGACGGAAAAAGCGCGCACGCCGGAACTGAAAATGACGCCGATGATCGACGTCATCTTTCTGCTCCTCGTCTTTTTTGTCCTGACGGCGAATTTCAACGAGATCGAGATGTTCCTCCGAATGAACCTTACCGCGCCGCGCGAAAGCGCGCCCGTTCAGTCGTTTGCGCCGAAGAATGAGATCGTTCATATCCGCGCGGGAGACGGCGATGACGGACGCGTGACATGGAATATCGGCGAGGTCGTCTGCGCCGACGAG
>JAGCAH010000219.1 GCA_017652805.1 Thermoguttaceae bacterium
CTTCCGCCGAGACGACGCTCTCCGAAATTGGACGGTCGTCGGCCAGAGGGTGGCGGCGGGTCGGCCGCAGCCCGAGTCCGCTGGTGGCGTTGCACTGCGAGTCGAGATCGATCAAAAGGGTGTGTCGGCCCGACCGGGCGACCGCCGAGGCGAGCGAAATCGCCGTCGTCGTCTTTCCGACCCCCCCTTTTTGATTGGCAACGCAGAAAACCTGACTCACACGGCCCCCTTATATTAAACATAACGGTACTTCCCCCTATAAATCGGTTAATCTCACCCCGCCTCTGTAAAATATTTTTGGGGAAATTTCCCCCCTTCCAAATCGAGTCGAATCGGGTATAATGAGCGCCGAAAGCCGAAGTGGCGGAACTGGCAGACGCGCTAGGTTCAGGTCCTAGTCTTCGTAACAGAAGGTGAAGGTTCGAGTCCTTTCTTCGGCACCTCAAAAACCGGCCGCAGGGCCGGTTTTTTTATTTTCGCCCCTCATTTTCTATGAACTCCTTTAACGATTTTGCCGATTGTAGGGTTTAGGCAGACTTTTCCGGTTTTGACGGGTCGGTCTGCCCGTTTCGATGGGAAAGGAACCCCATCGATCCGCCGTTCACCGCTTCACCCGAAGAGGAAAACAAATGAGAACCCAATCGGCTTCCCCTCTCGAACAAACGCTCAGAAACCTCGTCTTCTGCGGAATTCTCCTCTCCGCCGCCTCCCTTTTCGCAAAATCTCCGGAACCGATTCCCGAAATCTCTCCGGCCGACTCGTTCCTGACGCCGCGGGCGCTCAATCCCGCCTACGCCTCGATCGCGCCGACCTATCGGCCCGACCCGTTCTTCGATCCGACGCAGCTCTCGGAACTGACGACGCAAGCTGCGCCCTCAAAGCCCGCCAAAACCGCGGTCGAGACAACAAAGAATCAACCGGCGGCCGCCCCGGGCGAGTCACTCGCCGGATTTGAACTCGAAACCGCGCCGATCGCCCCTCGCCTGACCCAAAATGCCGCGCCGAACGAATCGGCCGACCTGCGCCGTTCGATCGACGAGCTCCAAGCCGAAATCAACGCGCTCCGATCCGAAGTCAGATGGAAGCAGAATATTCCCGATACGACCAAAAAGTTCAGCGCCAAGGCGGGAGGAATGCTCGACTGGGACGGCGTCATGATCGACCAGACTCTTGAAAACCAGGTGTTTTACGGCGATATCGATAATGATTTCGCCTCCCGCGACCTCCGGCTCTGGATCAAAGGGGAAGGGTACGACAACCTCGATTACGAAGTCTGTCTGGGGTATACCGGCGCCCTCTCGTTTAAAAACGTCATGCTCACGGCGAAGAATCTTCCGATCCTGGGAACCGCCCGGATCGGGTATTTCAAGGTCGAATCGGGCCTGAACTTCGCCTCGAACGTCTACGACAACACATTCGTCGATTGGGAATCGGTCGACCGGACGTTCCAAGTCGGCCGACGTCTGGGGGTCGCCTCAATTCACTACAACGAAGATCAAAGTCTCCGCTTCTTCACCGGCGTCTATACCGGGCAGAATCTTACGATCGGAGACGGTAAACACGCCAACGAAAACAGCGACCATGTCGGGCTCATTCTCAATACGCGCCTGACCGCCGTTCCGGTCTACCGCGAAGGGGCCGACGGCGAACTTTGCGAAGTCCTCCACCTCGGCGCGGGGTTCCGATGGGTCGATCCGGGGAAAGACCCCAAAACGGGAGCGAACCGGCGCACCACATTTCGCGCCGCGCCGGTCGATTGGCTCTCGGACATGACCCCGCTGCTGAGCGGGTCGATCGAAACAAATTCCTATAACGTTACCAATATCGAAGCGGCGTGGCAGCAGGGGCAGTTCGGACTGATCGGCGAGGGCCATATCGGCAGCTACAACGAGTTCGGCAACGCCCATGGCGTCTCGACGACCGCGCGTCTCCTCCTGACACCCGGCGCGTATCAGAAATACAGCAAAAGCGGCGGCTGTTTCGCCGGAATTGATATACCGAACAACATGCGTTTCATCGACTGTGACAATTGGACCTGTCTCGAAGGGGGCGGGGTTTGGGAAATCGCCGCGCAGTGGGCGTGGACCGACCTGGATATGCTCCGCGACACGTCAGAGTCGGCCGTCTACGGCCGGATGAACCAATACACGTTCGCACTCAACTGGTACTGGAATCCGCAGACCCGCTGGGGGCTCAACTGGATCCACGCCAAACCGGAAAGCGGCCTCGGCGACGGGGAGAAATCGACCACGTCGCTGAATACCCTCGCCTGCCAGGTGCGGTTCACGTTCTGAACCGAAACGGACGATTTCCGCCTTCGCGTCGGCCTCCGGGCCGGCTTTTTTTATCCCTCCTCGCCCCCCTTTCGATGAAGATTTTTAACGGTTAGTCCGATAAGAAAGAATAGGCAAATTTTTCCGATTTCGGAATAATTGCCGGTCAGTGAAACTTTAATTCCCGCCAAAACGATGAACCGCACGTCCCCTCAGAAAAGCCGCCTTCCCAAGCTCCCGCTTTCCGGCGGCGCGCTGCGTGGGCTTTTCGTCTTCGTTTTTGCAGTCGGAATCGCGCTGAACGCGGGAATCCTCCGTGCCGAAAACCGGTCGATCCGTTCGGCGGCGGCCGCCCAACCCCCCTTTTCGGAAGAGGATATTCGGCCGAACGCCGCACGGGAATCGACCGCCGGTTTCGTGCTGGAATCAGCCCCGCTCGCACCCCCTCTGGCCGACAACGCCGCCCCGACCGACCCGGCGGAACTCCAAGCGTCCCTCGATCGACTGAAGGCTCAGATCGACTCGCTCAAAAGGGAACTCAACGGGAAACAGAATACTCCCGACACGCGGAAGAAATTCTCGGCACGCGTCGGCGGGATGCTCGAAATCGAATCGGTCACCGTTGATCAGAGCCTGGCTAATCAGGAAATTTACGGCGACATCAATAACGATTTCGGGTTTCGGGACGTTCGGCTCTGGGTCAAAGGGGAAGGTTATGAAACCCTCGGCTACAACGTCACGCTCGGTTTTACCGGACGGCTCACTTTCAAAAATGTCGCCCTCACCGCCAGGGAACTCCCGATCCTGGGGAACGCCACCGTCGGCCACTTCGACGTCGAGATGGGCATGGGATACCTGGAGAGCACCTACGACTACACGTTCGTCGAAGAGGACTCCGTCAACACCACGTTCAGTTTCGGGCGCCGGCTCGGCGTCGGCACGGTTCATTACGGTGCCGGCCAGAACGCCCGCTTCTTCGCCGGCGTCTATACCGGCAAACCCCTTTCGATCGGCGACGGGAAACACGCGAACGAAAACTGCGACAACGTCGGTCTTCTCCTCAACACCCGCCTAACGGCGGTGCCGGTCTACCGCGAGACGGCCGACGGCGCGCTCGACGAGGTTCTCCATCTGGGCGGCGCGTTCTGCTGGGTCAATCCGGGAAAGGACGCCGAAACCGGCCGGTACCGCCCGACGACGCTGACGGCCTCCCCGACCGTCTGGCTCGCGGATATGCCGGCGCTCATCAGCGGCGAGATCGAAACCAACTCCTATTCCGTCACGGGAATCGAAACCGCCTGGCAGCGACGCCGGCTCGGCGTGATCGGCGAAGGTTTTATCGGCAGCTACAACGGCTACGACAACGCCTACGGCGTTGCGGCGACCGCACGGTTCCTCCTGACTCCCGGCGCCTATCAGAAATACGACAAGAGCGGCGGCTATTTCGCCGGGATCCACATTCCCGAGAATATGCGCTTTATCGACTACGGAAACCACACCTGCCTCGAAGGGTGGGGCGCCTGGGAACTCGTCGGACAGTGGTCGTGGACCGATCTGGATACGCTCGCCGACGCGCCCCGCGCCGACTTTGCCGGCCGGATGAAGCAGTACACGGCGGCGGTCAACTGGTATTGGAATCCGCAGGTACGCTGGGGGATCAACTGGATCTACGCCGAGCCGGTCGGCAGCCCGCGCGGCGGCGGCGATGTTTCCTCCTCGGTCAACGCGCTGGCGTGCCAGGCGCGCTTTACGTTCTGATCGGAAAATCGCGGAAAAGAAAAGACGCGGAAAAAACCCGAAGGGGCTCTTTCCGCGTCTTTGCGAAAAGCGGCCGGAAAGCCGGATTAATTCTCTTTTTTGCTGCAGACCGCCAGCCCCTCGACCTCGACCAACAGGTCGTCGCGGCAGATGTCGGTAAACGTGTAGGTGATCGGCGTGCCGCGGAACGCCTCGTCGGCGATGGAACGAACCAGGGGGTAGTCGGCCTCCCGCTTGATGTAGACACGGGCGATCGCCAGGTTGTCGAGCGTGGCGTAAAAGCCGTCCAGACCGTGGCGTTTGAGGTTCGCGCCGGAAATCAGGTCTAAGATGTTCCGGATCGTGCGGCGCGTCTGCGCGGCGGGGTCTCCGACGAACTGCGTTTCGGAATCGTTGATACTGGCGGTACCCGAAATGTAGACGTGGCATGTGTTCCCGAAGGCGAGCGCCATCGCTCGCGAAAACTTCGGGCTCTGGGGGCTGTAGACCGCGCCGTAGTCGAACGCCGGGGTCTGTTCCGGGTTTTCGAGGGGAAC
>JAGCAH010000220.1 GCA_017652805.1 Thermoguttaceae bacterium
CACCGCTCGGTTTCACAGGCCGATTCCCTTGAAGTTTCTGTTCCCTGCGCGAACCGCCGCAATCTCGGCGTCGCAAGCCGCCTTGTAGTCAGGCCGTTCGCGCTCCTTGCCCGCGCAGTCCATGCAGATCGTCTCCTCGTTGAACATCGACATTGTGCGCCCGCCCGCAAGCGAGCGCCCGCATCTGTCGCATTTCGTCTGCGTGAAGAATCTGTCATTTCTCATTTTGTTATTCCTTTCTTTCGGTTTTTCTATTCGCCTCGGGCTACTTCCCTTTCACCCGAAGAACGCCGCTATGATGCCGTAATACGCCAGGGATAGCAACGGCCCATTTGAAGAATTATTAAGATTTTTTCGGAGGGCGGAAAGGCCGCGAAAAACGCCCGTTTCCCGCGTCGCGGCGCGGAGCGGGCAACCGCCCCAACGCCAGCCGCCGAGGGCGCAGGGCGGGGCTGTGCGCGGGCAGAGAAGCCCGCTGGGAGTTGCGGGCGCGGTGGCCCGCCCCCCAGATGCGGGGCGCTTGATCCGCCGCCCCGCCGAGGCTACACGAGGTAGTCCGCCTCGCCCAGGACTTCAAAGGCATCCGAAATCCGGGAGGTCACAAAGTTGAAGGTACTTCTGAATTCGGCGATTCCGTCCTTGCCCAGCCCGTCGGCGAGCGCGAGGCAATCGACACCCCTCAACGCGGACACGAGGTCGCGGACCGCCACCGCCGCCGCCGCCGCGAGGGCGCGGAGCTTTTTGACGTCGGGCTTCTTCGCCTTCGGGTGCTTCGCCTTGTACTCGCGCCTGACCCTCTCGCGGAAATTCGCGTTGCACCAGTCGATCAGTTCGTCGACGTCCTTGTCCAGCAACTCCGCAAGGCGGTCGAGCATTAGCTCCCTCGTCGCCGTGTCGCTGTGGTATTCGGCCTCGCCCATTCCCTGGCCTGCCGCCATGCTCTTTTCCATGTCCTTGAAGGTGACGGTCGGCGGCATTTCCTTGACCGCCCACAGCTCTTCGGGATGCACCCGCTTGAACCACCCGAGGATCGTCTCGTTGATTCCGTCGTTCTTCCTGCTCATCGTTTTTTCCTTTCATTCGGTTTTTCTTTTCGTCTTGGGCTACTTCCCTTTCACCCGAAGAACGCCGCTATGATGCCGTAATACGCCAGGGATAGCAACGGCCCATTTGAAGATTTATGAAGATTGTTTTTGGAGGGCGAAAATGGACGGTCGCCGGGCGGTTTAGCCGCCCGGAACGGGGCGCGGACGGGGATCGCCACCGCCCGCCTATGGATGAGCCGCCGCTACACGAGACGGCGGGCGAGCGCGAGGAGATTCTTGATTCCGTTCAGTTCGCCGAGCGCACGGGTCACGAGGAACTCCATGTCATCGAAATCCTCGCGGTTTCCTGCATCGGCCAGCGCCACCATGTCGAGCGCGAAGAGTCCGCGCCACGCGGCGAACGTAACCGACGCCACGTTGCCAACGAGGGAGAAGACGGCATCGAGGTTGACCCTGCAGCCGACCGGCTTGCGCTGAAGCCTGTAGGCCGTTCGCAGCCGGTCTCGCCGGCTTTGACGTTTCTCCTCGACCCCGCGATTCCGCGCGTATTCGGTCTCGGCGAGGTGCTTCACCTCGGC
>JAGCAH010000221.1 GCA_017652805.1 Thermoguttaceae bacterium
CTCCCGCCTGATGAAAAATATTCTTCAGGCGGCAAAAGCCGACAATATCGAGCTTGAACTTGAAGACGACAAACTGAAAATTCATATTGGACGGACGAATTATCGAATTCCGACCAACGATGTGAGCGAATTTCCGGAAATTCTCTCCTTTTCCGGTGAGGCATACCATGAAGTCGCCGGCGCCGATCTCCAAAAAAATATCAGTCGAACCCAGTTTGCGACTGATACGGAAAACAACAAGTACGCCCTGAGCGGCGTTCTCTTCGAGCTGACCGAAGGGTGTATTGATACTGTTTCGACAGACGGGCGCCGACTCACTCATCAGCGCGGAAAGGCGGTCTCGCACGGTGGTCATCAGACCGAAAGCGGCGCAATTGTCCCGTTGAAA
Organism: Thermoguttaceae bacterium; assembly: GCA_017652805.1. Taxonomy (GTDB): domain Bacteria; phylum Planctomycetota; class Planctomycetia; order Pirellulales; family Thermoguttaceae; genus RUG695. The sequence goes on from JAGCAH010000221.1 coordinate 389, forward strand.
GCGCTTGGCGCAGTCGAAAAGGCGATTAACGAAGTCGGTGCCGATCAGCCGGTCAAAATTGCCGTCGAAGGGGGAAAGATTACTTTCGCGACGGCGGGCGATGAAATTATGATCTCCTCGCGTCTGGTTGACGGCCGTTTTCCCGCGTGGCGAAAAATTATTCCCGAAAAAACCGACCGTGTTCAGGTCGACGTTCCGGTGAGCGAATTTCAAGACGCAGTCCTGGCGACGAAGGTGATGACGACCGAAAATCAGCCGGGACTTCTCCTGACCTTCACCCCCGGAAACCTTCAGGTTAAGGCTAACGGGAGCGGCGATACCGAACACAATATCCCGATCGCCTACGACAAAGACGAGATCCGTACGAAACTCGATCCGAACTTTTTGGTTGACTTCCTTCGCTGTTTTTCCGGCGCAACCAACCTTTCAATCTATTTAAAAGAGAACAGCTCGGTTCTTTTTGAAACACAGCAAGACGACGACTATGCCTATATCCTCATGCCGCTTGCCTGAAAACGCGGCGGGAGACCATGAATTATGATTAATATAAAAAATGGCAAGAATTTTCTTAAGAAAGCGAATTGAATCGTAGATATCAAAACAACAAAAACCAGGACCAACATCCCCGACGGTAGATTGATTCGAACCGTAAGGCTCAAGGTGCACAGTGTTTTTCATTAATAAAAACACTTAAGTTAGTTGATAATCAGAAGTGGTTCCATAAATTTGATAGAGATTTTGGTTTTGCATAAGCTTAGCAAAACTCGAGAATGGTCATTGAATTCGAGAGAGCACGAAGGGATGAGCCGATGAGTACTAAGCGCAATTTCTACACCCCAGAACAGAAGCTCAAAATTGTCTTGGAGGCGATTCTCGGAGATCAGACACTTGCCCAAAATGTCTCCAAATACCAGGTTCACAATACCCAGATAATCCGTTGGAAGAAACAACTTTTAGCATCAGCCCCTGCGGTGTTTTCGGATGCCCGTCGGAGGAAGGAACAGGACGCGAAAGATGAGAAGATCCAGCAACTTATCAACGATCTTTGTCAGGCGCAGCATGAATTGAATTTTTTCAAAAAAAGCCGGTTATTTCCAACAGATTTGAAACGCCAGATCATCCTAGTGTAGTGTTTGAACTTGTTTAACCTTAAGCGCCTTTCCAAAAGATCCGGAGATTCAGAGGAACTCCTAGAGAACCCGACGGCTCCCAACCGTTTGCGGATAATAGCAGGCATGTCGCGAACGGAAAGGAGTACCGGATGGGTCTTTCGTTTCTGTTCCGCAGAGACGAACATCCTAATAGCGGATAACGTCGGCGGAGTCTCGAATCCCGGCTTTGGAAAGATCGATATCTTTCGGCGCGTAAACCTTTTCCAGGGAGGTGCAGAAGGAGAGGGCAGACATACCGATTTCTGTAACGGAATTTGGAATTCGGATCTCGGTGAGAGATGAACAGTTAAAGAAGGCATGCAAGCCTATTTTTGTAATGGATTCCGGGATATCGATCTTGGTGAGAGAGGAACAACTTTCGAAAGTCCCATCGCCAATTTTTGTGATGCCGTCAGGAATATTGATCTCAGTGAGGGAATGACAGCCGCAGAAGGCATAACCATGGATTTCTGTGACAGATTCTGGAATCTGGATCGCGGTGAGTGAGGAACAGCCGCCAAAAGTCCAATTTTCGATTTCTGTGACGGATTTCGGAATGTTGATATCGGTGAGCGAGGAACAGTCTCTGAAGGCTGAATCTCCGATTTCTGTGACGGATTCAGGAATGTCGATTTTGGTGAGCGAGGTACAATCCTCGAAAGCTGCTCTATCGATTTCTGTGACGGATTCAGGAATGTTGACCTCGGTGAGGGAGGTGCAGCCAATGAAGGCTCCTGCACTGATTTTTGTGGTGGATTCAGGGATGCTGTATGCCGACACATTTTTTTGGAGCGGAAAGGTACGCAAGACGGTCCCCTCGAAGAGGACGCCGTCCTGATCGTGAAAGACCGGGTTTTCGGCACTGACCTTGATCTCTGGGAGAGAGGAACAACAGTGAAAAGGCCAACCGCCGATTTTCGTGACCGATTTTGGGATATTGATTTCGGAGAGGGAGGAACAGTATTCGAAGGCACCCCAGCCGATCTCCGTGACAGAGTCAGGGATGTTGATCTTGGCAAGAGAGGAACAGCCATAGAAGGCGCAGCCGCCAATTTCGGTGACGAAATCAGGGATGTTGTAAGATTGCACATCTTTTCCGGCGAGGAAAGTATGCAACACGGTTCCTTCGAAGAGGATGCCATCTTCGCAATGAAAGAGTGAGTTATCGGAGCTCACGTTGATCTCGGTGAGTGAGGAACAGTGGGAGAAAACGCCCATTCCGATTTCTGTGACGGAATTCGGGATGTTGATCTTGGCGAGAGAGGAACAGCCTTCGAAGGCTTGCTGGCCGATTTCTGCAACGGAATCCGGAATGTTGATTTCGGTGAGAGAATAACAGCCTCTGAAGGCTGAATCACCGATTTCTGTAACGGATTCAGGAATGTTGATTTCGGTAAGAGAGGAACAGTCTGCGAAGGCATACTCGCCGATTTCCGTCACGGAGTCAGGAATGCTGTACTTTGACACGTCTTTACTAAAACGTGTCAACACGGTTCCCTCAATGATGACATCGCCTTCGCCATCAAAGACCGTGTTTTCGGAAATAACTTCGTCCGCAGATACATTGTTTTCACCGGGAGAAGATTCCCTGTCATTTTTAGCGGATGATTCATCGTCCGATTCTGTTGTGGTCGTTTTCGGAACGAGAATAAAACGGAAACCGAGCCAGTGATACCGCCGGAGCTGATCATTTTCAAATCGGAACGCGGAGCGGCAGAACCTGGCGCTGTGTTTCCAGTCACCGCCCCGGATAACGCGGTGCAGACCGTCTCCCGGTCCGGCAGGATCGGTGACTTTGGAATTATCATAGGCACCGTACCAGTCGCCGCACCATTCCCAGACACTGCCGTGCATGTCGTACAACCCCCAGGAGTTCGGCTCTTTCCCCTTGACTTCGTGAGGAGTATCATCGCTGTTTCCGCCGTACCAGCCCATACCGTCGAGATCGCCGGTGCCGGCGTATGCGCTTTCCGAGCCCGCCCGGCAGGCGTATTCCCACTGCGCCTCCGACGGCAGTTCGGCCTGCTGGCCAGAAAGTTCACTGAACTGACGGCAGAACTCACGGCACTCGTCCCAGTTCACAATGTACATCGGGTAACGGGGACCGCGCCCCCATTTCTCTCTTGTCCGTTCGCTCATATCCGGATCTTCCGTGATGCCTTCCCACATTTCCTGCGTGACTTCGGATTCCAGTATCCAGAAACCGCATGTTAGGCTGACCGGATGAGGTGTTTCGTTTCCCAAACGGTTTTCTTCCGATTCAGGACTCCCCATCACGAACTCGCCCGGCGGGCACCAGCGGAACGTGAAGTCGGTGCCGTTGACCGTAAGCGTCCTTTTTTCGCCCGGTTCAGTACCGGCTGCTATCTTTTCGGGCACAGGTTCAGGACGGAGCTCGTTTTCTGAAGAACCGCCGTTTGCCGTTGAAGTGTCATCGGCCGCCGGAATCAGGACAGGGCGGAATCCTGTGAATCCGTTCCGGTCCGCAGGGGCATCATAAAGCCGAAACGCAGAGTGGCAGAAAACCGTGATGGCATTCCAGCCGCCGCCGCGAATGACACGGTCTGGCCCGTCAGAAGAGCCTTCTGGATTGATTTCGTCAGAATCGTCTTTTTTTCCGTATCTGTCAGAACACCATTCTCCAACGTTGCCGTGCATGTCATACATGCCCCAGGCGTTCGGTTCTTTTTCTTTTATCTCGTGGGCAGTACTGTTACTGTTATTACTGTACCAACCCATTTCATCAAGAACACCGGTTCCAGCGTAGGGACCCGTTGTGCCGGCCCGGCAGGCGTATTCCCACTCCGCTTCGGTAGGAAGTCGGAGATCTTCACCGGAAAGTTCGCTCAGACGTCGGCAAAAATCTCCTGATTCCTCCCAGTTCACGTAATACATTGGGCAATGATCCCCTGTGCCGGAAAGGGGCGCATTCTGATATGCCTTGTCGCGTTGCTGCTGAATGGTGGTCCCCATCACGTTTTCCCACATTTCCTGGGTGACTTCACTTTCCAGCATCCAAAAGCCGCGCGTCAGCTTGACATGATGTTGTGTCCCGGGATTAACAAACATCCCCAATTCCGAATCCGGACATCCCATCGTGAATTCGCCGGGCGGACACCAGCAGAATGTGTAATCGGTGTCGTTGACCGTAAGTGTCTTTTTTTCGCCCGGTTTGGTGCCAATGCCCAACCTTTCAACATGATCCGACTTCGTCTTTTCAGAAACAACGGAAGAATTATTCTTCTGATTATTAGTTTGCGTTGTTTGCCTCGGATTGTCTCTCTGTGCAAAAACAACCCGGAAACCCAAGTTGAACCCCTTTTCCGAGCCGTGTTCATACATTCTAACTGCGGACCGACAATCTTTGGCATTCGTGTACCAGCTTCCGCCGCGCATTATCCGGGACCAGCTTCCGTCGGGGCCGGAAGGATCGGTATCAGGCGATTTATCGTAGTAGTCTCTATCATAACTGTCAGAACACCATTCCCAAACGTTGCCGTGCATATCATACAGTCCCCAAGCGTTAGGTTTTAACGCCATTACCTCGTGAACTTTGATGTCACTGTTGCGGTTATACCAGCCCATGTCGTCCAGGTTGCCGGTGCCTGCAAATTTGCCTTCCGACCCGGCCCGGCACGCGTACTCCCACTGCGCCTCGGTCGGGAGACGAATCGGTTCGCCAAGAAGATCACCGAGCCTGCGGCAGAAATCCTGACACTCATTCCAGTTTACGAAGAAGATGGGATAACGGGGATTTTGATTTCCCGACTCGGCGAGAAGTCGTTCTTTCGATTCCCCCATAACGCTTGTCCACATCTCCTGGGTGACTTCGGATTCCAGCATCCAAAAACCCTGAGATAGAGTGACACGGTGTTGTTTTTCGTCAATTTGATGTTCCTCTTCCGAATCCGGGCTACCCATCATAAACTCACCTGGAGGACACCAGCAGAAGGTATAATCAATACCGTTCACTGTCAACGTCTTTTTCTCTGTTGTTTCGGCACGAGGGATTCCGGTGTCGTCTGGCTGTTCATTGGAAGACACTGAAGGACTCTCTGACGGATCTTCTGTCGCCTCTTCATCTTGAACACCTGGGATGAGGATCGGGCGAAAACCTCCGATCTGAGACCAATATCCGTATACGAAACAACAACGGGACGTGGTTTTACAATAGTCCGCTGGCCAGAAAGCACTCCCCCCGCGGTAAAACCAACGTGAACCGACGAGACCGCGCAAAGGACTTGTAACATTCAAGACATCATAATCGCCTTCCCAATCCAAAGCCCATTCCCATATATTGCCGTTCATGTCATAAAGTCCCCACGTGTTCGGAGACTTTGTTTTTACATCGTGAAGCTCATGACCGCTATTTTTTGAATACCAGCCCATCTGGTCAATAATGCCGGTTCCGCCAAAATCACCGTCTGAACCCGCTCTGCAGGCGTATTCCCATTGCGCTTCAGTCGGAAGAGTAATGATTTCCCCGGATAATTCACTGATTCTGTCGCAGAAATCCAGGCAAGTTTCCCAAAAAACGTTGTATACTGGGTAATACGGATTTATCCCTATCGATTCGGTCAATCCGCACCTTTGCGAGCCTTCCATAATGCTCAGCCACATCTCTTGGGTCACTTCACTCTCCAACATCCAGAAGCCGCGTTTCAATTTCACGATGTGCGGATCATTTTTGTTCCAGGGCCCCTGTTTCCATTCTGAGCTTCCCATCATAAACTCGCCCGGAGGACACCAGCAGAAAGTGTAATCCAGACCTTTGACCGTTATGGTGATTTTTTCTCCGGGTTCAGACCCTTTGCCTACCGGACTCTGGACCCGGACAGATTTAATTTTATCGGTTCGATCGTCAGCATTCTGTGTTTCATTGAATTGCGCTGAATTGTTTTCGGCATCCTTTCCCTCCGATTGAGATTCTTCTGAAGTCAGAACCACACGGAATCCTAGAAAATCTGTTCGGCTGGAAGGGGCGACCCGGTATCGAGTTGCCGAACGGCAGTAATCCTTGTAACTGGTCATGCTTCCGCCGCGAATAATCCGCTTCGAACCATTTGACGGACCAGTAGGGTCTGTATCGGAAGAATTTGTGTAATAATCGTGATCATACCAATCGGAACACCATTCGTACACATTGCCGTGCATGTCGTATAATCCCCATGCATTGGGTTCTTTGCCTTTAACTTTGTGTGTTGTCTCACCGCTACCATAGTCCTGGGACCATCCCATTTCTTCGAGATTTCCGGTTCCTGAATAAGTGCCTTCCGACCCGGCCCGGCAAGCGTATTCCCACTGAGCTTCAGTCGGAAGATTTACCTGGCAGCCCAGAAGACGGCTCAATCCACGGCAAAATTCATTGGCTTCGTTCCAGTCCGTATTGTAGATGGGAAAGTCTGGTCCTTCGCCAGAGCAAGAGTGCAGTCTGCTTTCGGCATCTTCCATCACGCTCAGCCACATTTCCTGAGTAACTTCGCTCTCCAGCATCCAGAAACCGTGCGTCAGCCTGACCTGATGCTGCGTCTCGTCGTCATGACGTTCTTCTTCCGACTCCGGGCTTCCCATGGTGAACTCGCCCGGCGGACACCAGCGGAACGTGTAATCGATGCCGTTGACCGTAAGCGTTTTCTTTTCACCCGGCTCGGTGCCGGCTTCAAGCTCCTCCGCACTGACAGATTCGGGAACGGGCGTTTCCAAATCCGAAGGAACCTCCTTCTCCACCGATTTTTCCGATTCATCGGAGGCGACGGTGCCGACAGTGACGGTTTCGCTGACCGCCGGAATTAGTGCGGGGCGGAATCCGTTATGGTCAGACCCATACTTCGGATCACTTCTACCCCGACTTGCCGCTCGGCAAGCCGAGGCACTGTCCTGCCAGCCCCCGCCCCGGATGATGCGGTCCGTTTCCCCAATCCAGACTTCACCGGCCCCACAGGTTAAACTCATAAAACGGCGTAAACGCTGTCGTAAAGGATCGACGACAGATGTTTCAGGGTAATCACCCCACCAGTCGGAACACCATTCCCAGACGTTTCCGTGCATATCATATAGCCCCCAGGCGTTCGGCTCTTTTCCCTTCACTTCAAAGGGATGGGCGGCGCCGTTGCAGTTTCCCTCATGCCAGCCCATTTCGTCGAGATTGCCGGTGCCCGCATAGAACCCTGCGCTCCCCGCACGGCACGCGTATTCCCATTGCGCCTCGGTCGGAAGGACGATCTCTTCGTCCATAAGTTTGCTCAGCTTGAGACAGAATTCCGAAGCGTCGTACCAACTCACGCTATGCATGGGGAAATGAGGACCGATTCCAAACCAGTCTTCCGTGTCAGGGGTGTCGCCGTAGAGTTGCTGCAGAACTGTTCCCATCACACTCTGCCACATTTCCTGAGTGACTTCGCTTTCCAAAAGCCAGAAACCGCGCGTCAGTGTGACATGATGCTGCGTTTCGTCATTGTTTCGCTCTTCTTCCGTCTCCGGACTCCCCATTTCAAATTCACCGGGCGGGCACCAGCAGAACGTGTAATCGACACCGTTGACCGTAACTGTTTTTTTCTCACCCGCAAAAGAGCCTTCGGCGAATTCTGTGTTTGGGGCTACCTGGATATATTTTCCTGCATCCCCTGCATATGGGATAAGGCTCAGAATGCTACCTAATTGTCCCCATACCACCCTTTCCGATACGGCCATCACTGTCAAAATTAGAGTAAGTCCCATTAAAAGCAACAGCCTTGAAAGTCTCATTTTGCGGTCCCTTACCAGAGCAGTGGTCTCTTGGCGAATGATTTCCGGAAAACATTTGGATGTGACATGTACCTCAAAAAGTGGACACTCACCCCCAGTTAACGATACGATTTTACTTTTCCATTGAAACTGCGTCAACGGACACCGAAATATGCTTTTTCGACCTCACGGGAAGTTCGGTAACCGAGTCTTTCGTGGAGCCGCCGGTTGTAATAATACCCTTCGATATATTCAAAAACCGCGAGGCGAACCTGTTCAATACTTTCGAATGTGCCGTAATGGTTCAGCCATTCCCTTTTCAATTTCCCCCAGAAGCTTTCATCGGGGGCGTTGTCCCAGCATTCGCCCTTTTGCTGACTTCGAGCAGTCTGCACTTCATGGCGATGGGGAACGAATCTTTGTTTTCAGTGACGAAGGTGTATTTTACTTCGACTCCCTCGCAAAGTACGCAGCGGCTTTTTTAAGACTTCGTTCTCCGTCTTAACGCGTTGGAGTTCCTGGTATTCCTTCGGAGAACGCGTCCTTCTGCTTTTACCGCTCTTCCCGTCTGGTTTGTCGTCGCTCATAACAGCCTCCTTCGGGTGAATTATGACCTACAGGTGACTGTCTTAAATTTGACCTACCGTCCCTTTGCTCAAATTTTGAAACTTTCGAAAATCGGCATGAAAAACATCTTTACCTCTAGTGACTGGCAAGAGGGATCAGATCTGTCTTACCGGACACGCAGATTCAAGGCAGTCCTTAGAAGGCGCCCAGGTCGACCAGCATGTCAGCCGTACTGTAATCGTCGAAGACCGAATCGATCGCCGATTTGCTGTTCACCGCGGACGGCAGCTGCGCGTTCGACGCGACGACACCATTGGTCACCTTGAACTTCTTCGTCGTGCGCGCGGTGTTATTTCCTTTATTGGTCTCGTTTTTCACATTGATGATCTCCCACTTGAAGTAATAACTCGTCCCCGACTTGAGCTTGGATGAGTCGATGTCTTTGACCTTAAGTTCCCGCGAATTACCGGCAAGGATCGAGTTCGACATCGTCTTGGTGCCGAGACAGATTGTGTTGCTTGCCGCAAACTTGGTATCGGGGCAGGCGTAGATTTTAACTTGCCATCCCGAAGCGGCCTGCTTGCCGCCGAGATTCTCGATCAGCCCGAGTTTCAGCGTGAACTTTCCTTTCGAAGATGCGGTGACGGATCCGCCGTTATTCGCTTTCAGGTCGGGAGATACCGCAGGTACGGTAAGCTTAGTGGTGCACGTGGCGAAATTATTCGCAAGTTGGGAATCTTTTTCGCCGTCGACACGGTTGACGATCCATCCGATGTAATAGGTTTTTCCCGGTGTAAGATTGCTTGTCGGAATATTATCGAGCCTCAAGGGGGCGTTCGCGCCCGCGTTAAGCGCAGGGGTTGACGACGTCGTCATCAGATGGATATCGTTTCCCGTTCCATTGACCGTTATGTCGGGAGAAGCGAAGACGAAAACGGCATAGCCACCTTTAATGTTCGTTTGACCGCCGTTCTTGACTGTTGCACCTGATATGCTGAACTTGTTGTTTGCAACCGCGGAGAGAGTCCCGATTTTTCCGTAAGCAATGTCTGTCGATTTTGCTACGGGAATCGTTTTCGCACCGCAGTTCGCAGTATTATTCGAGCTGTTCGAATCGTTGCCTGTTTCGATAATCCAGCCGAAATAATAGGTTTTCCCGGCCGTCAGACCGCTGACCGAAAAGCTCTTGGTCTGAACGTTCGCTTGCCCGTTCACGCTGATCCCCGAAGCCGAATAGGAACCCAGAACGATGTCGTTCTTATTGATCGTGGAGTCGGCGGAAGCGTAGAAGGTCACGGTATAACTGCCGGACGCCGCGTTGCCGATGTTTTTGATCTGGCCGACCGAAAAAGTAATAACGGTCGTCGGATTCGACACGGAACCGGCGGAAAGTACTTTAAGATCGGGCTTTGAGACAGGCGGGGTTCCCTGGTATTCGTAGGCGCCGATATCGACGGAACCGCCGGCAATACGAGTTTTGCCGGCAAGATCTTTGGGATAGCTGTTTACGCTTATATAACTGTTGTTCCCCTTGTTGATCGCCGGTGAGCCGGCTTTTAGGGTGTAATCCCCATTTGAGGGGTTGATAAAGAGGGCGGAAGCGGAATATGAAAAGGCGTTCGATTTGGCCGTCCAGGCGGTGAAGGAAGAGATGGTGTTGTAGGCGTTAAGTGTAAGATCCGCTGTGTGAACATTACAACGATAGATGTCGTTTGAAGAACCTTTAGCATTATTCCCGACAACAATACTGTTATAAAGGTTTAATTTAGGGACATCGTTTCTTTCATTCGCAAAGAAACCGCCGCCATTGCCTTGTTTTGCCTTATTTCCGGCGACAGTGCAGTTCGTGAGTTTTAAAGTGCTGCCATGATAATAAACACCGCCGCCATCCTGGTTCGATGTGTTTTGTGTAATTGCACAATTCCAGAGAACGTTCTTACTGTATTCGGCGTAAATCCCGCCACCATAGTCCGCAATATTAGACGCAATACTGCAGTTTGAGATTGTCATATTCGAGTTCATGTCACTGTAAATCCCGCCGCCGAACATTGTGTTATAGTTTGAAGAGACGGAGCAATCCTTAACAGTTAAAGCGGCTCCGCTTGCATTGAAAATACCGCCGCCTTTTTTGGCAGAGTTTCTTGATATAACAGTGTTGTTGATGATGTTTGCAGTTCCTCGATTATACACACCTCCGCCGTATGGACAATTTGAAGCAGCAGTATTTCCTGTAATTGTGCAATGATCAATGATTATATCACCTGAGTTAGATATGCCTCCGCCAGAGACTCCCTGCACTCCGGAACTTTTGTTCCCTGTAATAGTGCAATTCTTAATTGTCATTGTGCCGCTGTTCCTAACTCCTCCAAAATCACCAGAGTTGCCGGAAATCGTGCAGCCGGTAAGACTCATAGTCCCACCACGGTTGGTTATCCCGCCGATGTTTGAGTCTTTAAAGGAACAATTCACAATCTTTGCTGTGCCATTGAGTTGATAAAAAGATATACCGGAGAAATTCAGATTTCTGATTTCGATAGAATTACTGTCTCTTAAACAAGAAGACACCGAACGCTGTTTTTCCGTTGCCTTGATTGTTATTCCCCGATTATCTCCATCAATGGTGATTTTCTTGGAAATAGTAAAACCGTATCCGCTTGTCAGACAAAGAGTTTTCCCCGCCAGACTATCTGCAAACTTAATTGTGTCCCCCGCCGATGCTCTCGAAACTGCCTCGCGTAGCGAAATAATTGAATCATTTGTTTTCCATGAAACTTGGTCATACGTTACGTTTACATACCATTCTTTTCCTCCCTCCGTTGCCATCGGCGCAACGGCCGCGGCAACATGAGATTCGGTCCCACTGACGACGGCCATCAGTGCGCGTTCTTCGAGAGATTCCATGTGAAGTTTTCGGTAAGAACCGTTCTTTTTCATTGCTTTGTTCTCCGTTCATTTTTGATCTAGGAGCCATAACGTAAAAACAAATGGGATTCTTTTCCCGTTAACGATACCACTTAGAGACCGCCGTTATCCTCCGTTTGCACTCTTTCGAAAAAAATTGAAAAAATTTTTTCGCGGTTCGCGCATTCAAATCGGCATTGCCCCGGCCTTTCACCGGGCCCGTCATGTTCATCTGTCTGTTAAAGGCGATCGGAGGGACGGTTTCAGCGCTGCGGCAGTAATCTTTCCGCTTTCCGAAGTAAGAGTTCGGTTTCTGCCGAAGCCCGGGCTGTACCCCCATACCGGAGTTCCAGAACTTTCATCCCAAACGCTCTTCGAAAGGATGCGCGCCGATCCCCTTTCAGCGCGGTGAGAGACACGGCTGTTCAGGTTAGACGAACTTGTCCGATCAGAAGGGCTCGCCGCTCCCTTTGGGAGACCGCGGGATTAGCAAACCGGCGGACGGGATGGGGAAAAGCGCGGTTGGCAGACTCCCGGTTTCGATTCCGAATTCTCCTTAGACCGCCTCGATGACATCCGTTTCGCAATAATGAGAATGATGCCTGTTTTCATTCGAATCAGAAGACTGATTCAGGGAATTTCTTTTTTCGCTCATCTTTTTCAGCGAATCCATCGCGTTTCGAACCCACTGTTCCGCGGCGCGTTCCCACCAGCTCGCGGCTTCTTTGATGTCCCGATCAATGTGATATCCCACAGCATAGCATAAACCGACTTCAGCCTGAGCGACGGCACTCCCCTGGACCGCCTTCAGATACAGCACCTTAAAATCGTTCTCGTCATGAATATTCGTAAAGACCAAAGCCGCCAGAATAACGGCGAACAATCCCGGAAACGAAATTGTTGCGTAGCCAAGCCTGTTGACTAAAAAATACCGAATCGCACTGCTGATACTGTTATTCATCGCCGATACCCTTGAGAATAATCTCTGGTTGTTCTTATCAGGAAAACACCTGAACCTCCCTCACCGTTTCCACTTCCCTGACACTGAACCAGAGACGGCAACAACACTGTTTTTGCAGAAGAATCAGATTTTTAATCGAAATTCAGTAACAGGCGGTCTGTTTTCCGCCCTGAGGTCCCTATGAATCGCCGGAAATATAACTCCCGTTCCGGTAATGTAAATTCCAAGACGTCAACAAAACCGCCACCGGCAGAAAACGGAATCTAAGAGATCTCAGAAGTGGTTCCATAAAATTGATAGAGATTTTGGTCTTGCATAAGCTTAGCAAAACTCGAGAATGGTCATTGAATTCGAGAGAGCACGAAGGGATGAACCGATGAGTACTAAGCGCAATTCCTACACCCCAGAACAGAAGCTCAAAATTGTCTTGGAGGTGATTCTCGGAGATCAGACACTTGCCCAAATTGCCTCCAAATACCAGGTTCACAGTGCCCAGATAATCCGTTGGAAGAAACAACTTTTAGCATCAGCCCCTGCGGTGTTTTCGGATGCCCGTCGGAGGAAGGAACAGGACGTGAAAGATGGGAAGATCCAGCAACTTATCAACGATCTTTGTCAGGCGCAGCATAAATTGAATTATTTCAAATAAAAGCCGGTTATTTCCAACAGATTTGAAACGCCAGACATCGGGAACCATAGAAACGGATACCTGCTCCCCTCTTGAGAGTATTCCAAAAACCGGAATTTTACCCGCTGCTCCGCGTCCCCGTTTACCTTTACGACGACCCCCAAAATAGGATTCGTCGAACTCAATCTCTCCCGAGAGGATAATCTCTTCTCCATCTTTGGCGTGCGCAAGGATGGAGTGGCACAAGACCATTAGAGCTTTGTGGACTGTATTGTAAGCCAAACCTGTTTGGGAGGCGATCCTTCTTCCGGAAACCTCAAGTTCAAACAACTTGATAATTCGAAGCCAAATATCCATAGGAAGATTGACCTTGCTCCACCATCTCCTCGTAAGGTCGTGAAATGTCTTGTGGCAACGATTGCAACGGCGTCGTCCATCAGAAAGTTTCCAGTTCTCTCGTGAACGGCAAAAGGGGCAAAAACCTTTGATGGTTTTTAAACTCTTTTTCCAACACGTGCCGCATTGCCGTTCGGTCGTTTATGACCAATGATTCATAGGTCTTCATGTCCATGACTAAATTTTAGTCAAGTCCAAACCGTAAGCAATTACCAAAACAAATTTGCGAAAGATACTTGACACTACCCCTTTTTCCGAAAGGGGGCGCGGGTTTTTTAATACATAACTAATCTTTAAGAAACTTGCAGTCGGGAAGAGCGCGCAGAAAGATTTTTCCGTACCCCTTTGTCAGAATTCGAGAGTCCAGAATCACCACAATTCCCTTGTCGTCTGCCTTGCGAACCAGTCGCCCGAATCCCTGTTTCAGTTTAATCACCGCCTCGGGAATCGAGTATTCACGGAAACTGTTCCCTCCGGCCAGGGTGATCGCTTCGCACCGCGCTTCGGTCAGGGGGTAGGTCGGGACCGCGAACGGGAGCTGGGTAATGATCACGTTGCGAAGCGCGTCTCCCGGAACGTCGACCCCCTGCCAGAACGAGTCAGTTCCGAAAAGAACGGAATGGCGGTTTTTGCGAAACGTCTCGATCATCTTCGAGCGCGAGACCCCGGCACCCTGCGTTAAAAGCGGATATCCCAAATGCACCAGTTTCGGCGTGAGCGCCTCGGCGGTTCGTTTCATTAGGGAATAGCTGGTAAAAAGAACAAACGCCCCTCCTTCGGTTCGGCGGATATACTTATAGACAGCGTCGTAAAACTCGGCGTCGGCGGAGGTTCCCTTTTCACGCGGAAGAGAAAGATGGCTCGGAACAATCAGGGTGACGTTCTCTTTATAGTTGAACGGGCTGCCCAGCAAAAGGGTCTGCGCCCCGGAAAGCCCGACACGCGACAGAAAATAGTCGAAAGGGGCCGACTCGCGCCCGCTACGTAGCGCCACGCTTGAATCGGCCGAAAGGGTCGCGCTGGTCATGACCACAGTCCGGACTTTCGAAAAGAGCTCTTCCCTCAGGATCGTGCCGACGTTGACCGGAGCGGCGAGCATTTTCACCGTTTCGATGCGGCGGGAAACAATCCGTTCGAGCCAGTAGACCATCTCCGGATCAGTTTGGGAGATCCAGGCGTTAAGGCTGCCTCTGATCGAAAGAACTCGCTGCCGGGCGGCGCCGAGTTCCACTTTCCGCTCGGGATTGGTGAGGGTGGCGGTTACGCTGTATAGCGCAGAGGCCAGGCGGGCGAGCCCCTCTTCCATTCCGCGGCCGACGATATCCGGTTCCATCACGCGCCCGTTCGAGCCGGGGCGTGCCGAAAGCCACTCGCTGAGATCGTGAAAGAGTTCTTCACAGCGGAACTGACATTCTTCGACCATCCGCCTGGCGGCGGTGAAAACCTCTCTTAATTCCTGAGCTGAGGCGCGGGGAAGCGCGTTGTCATCGGAAGGCTTGTCGCTGAGATCGGCGAGAAGCCCTTTCCGCGTCCGATCGTTCCAGAGGCGGCTCAGCAGATAATGGATCTGTCCCTGGGTGATCGAAAGACCGAGATGGTCCCCTGCGGTCTGTTCCATGGTGTGCGCTTCGTCAAAAATGAGCGTGTTGTAGTTCGGAATTATCGAACCTCCCAGGGCGCGAACCGAAAGGTCGCTGAAGAGGAGCGCGTGATTGACAATGACAATCGAAGCGCGTTCGACCCGACGGCGCGCCGCCTGATAAAAGCAGTCCCTGTAAAATTTACACGAACGGCCCATGCAGTTTCCCTCTTCACACGAAACTTCGGTCCAAACGTTTGCGGGGGGCTGAGGGTTCAGGTCCGAAAGAGAACCGTCGGTCGTCTCACGGCTCCATTCCGCGACTCGCGTCAACTGCTCCGATTCCTCATCGGTCGAAAAGAGCGATTTCGTGCGCGAGGCGGCGGCGCGCAGGCGCCGCAGACAAACGTAATTCGATCTTCCTTTCATCAAAACCGACGAGAATTCAAAAGGAAGGATGCTGTTGAGGAAAGGGATGTCTTTGTTGTATAATTGTTCTTGAAGGGCGATCGTGTGTGTGGAAATGATCACGCGGCGCGAGGTGGGGTCGTCTTCCGCGAACGGGTCAATCCCGGGGTCGAAATTCGAAAGATTCTGGTCGGCGACCGCGTGCAGAATGGCGGGAACCAGGTAGGCGAAACTTTTCCCCACTCCGGTGCCGGCCTCAGCCACCAGGTGATGACCTTCGCGGATCGCCGCATCGACCGCCTCGGCCAGACACATCTGTTCCGGGCGCATTTCATAACTTGGTAACTTGCGGGAAACCAGTCCGTCTTCCCCTAAAACATCCGTGTAGCTCAGATTCATTCACGCGTTCCTTCGAGCGGGATCGGCTCCTTGGGGTAACGAAGGCACTTCCAAAGGGCGACGCCGTTTTTTTTGTCGCGTGTGCGCGCGGCGTAAAGAGGGATAAGGAAGGTTTTCTTTTCGCCGTGTTCCGAGTAGGTCACCGCGTATATCATACAGACCGAATCGCTGTCATTTTTCTCGTCTCTGGCGATATCGGCGGTGCGCCGATAGGTGATTTTTGCGTTTTCCCCCAGGTTGTAGATGGCCAAAAGAACACTGTTTCCCAGGAGCTGTACCGTCACCGGCGCGGCCAGCGGATCGCTGAGCTGATTTCGCCAATAGGCGACCTCGTCGTTGATCGTCTCGCGGGAAGACTGGTACTGCTTGAGTTGACTCAGCTCAAGGGTATCCCCCTTCTGCGCCGCTTCGATGACCAATGAGAAAAACTCCTTCCCCTGCCGGATCAATTCCCGGCGGTAGATCGCATCCCGAACCGGAACGGCCGAGAGCGCGGCGAGCGTCAGCACCAGCGCGGCGCGCGCCATCGCGCTTCCGGTGAGCCGCCCCTCGGAGCGGCGGATCCGCCAGAGTGCGAGAAGGGCGAGGACGCCGGATGTGATCGGAAGGAAGAAAAAAACCCGATTGATCAGATAGAGAGGCGAAAAACACCCCACGGCGAGCGCCAGAATCGCCGAAAGGCTGACCGCCGAAAAATGCTCGGCGGGATCGTTCTCTTCGCCCCAGGTCTTTTGAAAGCCGCCGTTTTCCGCGGCCGAATCATCGAACAACATTTTGATTCTCTTTCGTCTTTCCGGATGCGGAAGGAGGTTACTTTTTCTTTTTCTCTTCTTTTTTCACCGTCACATTCGGCGAAACTTTGTTTTTCTGCTGCCACTCGTCCCCTTTCGCTTTTTCGCTCCCCGAAACCGTGAGAACCTGGGAGTAGACGATCGAGTTCTTTCCGACTTCGGCTTTGTAGTACTTCTGGAAGTCGAACTCGTCGGTCTCCGGATTGCCGCCGATCGGCCGGAGCGCGCCGCGGGAGATCCGCTCATAGAGAGAGAACTGCGGCATCGGCTGAAGATTGTCGAAGCTCGTCCTCGGCGGCGCTTCCGGAACCAGGTAGAAGAAGAGGGGCGCCACACAGAAATAGAAGGCCAGGAAGATCACCGCCAGAAGCGAGAAGTTCCCGATCAGATTGACTTTCTCGGGGAAGAAAATATGGATCCGCGAAAGAAAATGCGTGGCGAAAACATTGATCGCAAAAACGGCGGCGTAAATCAGGGTAAACGCCACCAGGTCGTTGTAAAACGCGTACTTCGGCAGGAACCGGTCAAGCAGGTTTGCCAGCGACTGGTAGTAGCCCAGGGCAAAGAAAGTGGCGAAAAAGAGACAGAAAGGGATCAGCAGAATCGTCCAGAGCGACTCCTTTCTGCAAAACCCCAACAGGCAGAGGAGAATGATCGGGCAGCAGAGCCAGAACATCGGATATGTTGAAAAATCGATCCACATGGGGAACCTCGTTTAACGGTTTCAGTTTACTGTTTTAAAACGCGCGACAGTTCGTCGAACGACGTCATCCCCTCGGCGAGCATCCGCACGCCGTCCGAAAGGAAAGTTCCGCCGCCGGTCTTCATCGCCGCGCGCTGGAACGCCTCTTCGCTCGGCTTGGTTGTCATGATCTGACGGATCAGGTCGTTGACCACAATCACGTCGTACAGACCGGCCAGGCCGTGGTAACCGGTCTCCATACAGTATTTACAGGGAACGTAGAGGTCGCGTCCCGTTTCGGGGGGAACATGAACACGCCGCCTGTAAAACGACTTGACCCGCCCCGGAGGGATGCCGACCCGCCGACACATCTCTTCGGTCGCGGGGATCTCTTCTTTACATTCCGGGCAGAGCGTGCGGATCAGCCGCTGGGTGACGACCGCGGTGAGCGAGTCGGCCAGAACTTTCGGATCGACGCCAATCCGCAGGAGGAGCATCAGCGCCTGCGCCGAGGTCTTGGCGCGGAGCGTGGTGATGATCATCCGTTCGTTCTGAATTTCGTCACAGCAGAGGCGGAGCGTCTCCTTATTGACGATGTCGCGTATCAGAAGTAGTTTCGGTTCTTTGAAGAAAACCCCCGGAAGAACAGTCATCGGCGTTTCACCCTTCGAGGAATCGTAGGTGGTCAGCGGAAGGTTTTCGATCGGCAGGTAGGGATGCCGAACATCCTCGACCGTCGCCGCGTCGCGCGTGAACCGGTCGGTCTCGCAGAGCGAGACTTCGGTGAAGGTACGCAGACCTTGTCCCGGCGGCGCGGCGAAAACGATAAGCCCCTTCGGCTGAACGAGAAGGCTCTTCAGCTGTTCGGCCCGCTTGGCGCCGACGCGCATCTTTTCGTACGATCCGAACCGGATCGCCAGACGTTCGAACTGAATGAACGCGCTTTCCCCGCTCCCCTTCGTCTGAACGAGGAGCTTGGCGGCCATCTTTTTCTTCTTCCCGCCCCGTTTGTCGTATTCGATGAAGAACTGGCCGGCGACTTTCGGCGGAATCTGAATTTTCGGGGCGTTTTCCTGTTTGTTCCGCCCCTGGATTTCGGCTTCCAGAGGGGAGTTGTCCCCTAATATGGCACGCATCGACATACAGAGCTCCCGCGAGGCCTGGGGAGTCAGCGGTCGGCGGAACAGGTCGGTGACCGGGTGCCAGAGACCGTCGATGAAGTATTTCAGCTCGCTCATCTGGTCGTTGTAGTCGAACTGAAGCATCGTCGCACGGCGGAGGAGGGCGTTGTTGACGATCGTGCCGAACGGTGTATAGCCGGGCAGAGAACGTGCGGCATCGGTCCGTGCCTTTAAAACGTCTTTCGGGAACGTTTTACCGTAGGCGGAAAGGTCAATAATCGTCATTTCGATCACCTTCCGCCCGCCCTTTTTCTTCCCGCCGGAGATGCGCCGGAAGAGGCGGCCGAAATGATCCCGGGTCAAAACCTTGTCGGAATCGGGGACGTTTTTGTTGTGAACCGAGGCGTATATCAGGGCCGGCACCATGTAAAACAGGAGGGGAACCAGCGCGTCGAATCCGAAAATCGGCAGAAAGATCCCGATCAGCATTCCGAGCGGGAACACGACGGCGAAAACGACCTTCCACGCGGTGGGGTTGGAGATTTTCTTGATTTTCGGCGCGTCTTCGGCGACCCAGGCGCCCGTCATCACCCAGAGGGCAAAGACCAGAACCAGGATGATCTGGATCGGATAGTCAAAGAATTTCTTTATGTCGACCGCGGCGCCGGTGACCGTACCGTTGATTTCCATACCGAGTTTCTCACTGAATGCGCTGAAATCGTCCCGAAGTCCGGAAGATTTCTCGGTCTCCGCCAGAGCGCCGATCGTTTGGGGCTCGTCGGCCTTTGAGGGCGTGTAGCGGTTGCCGATTGCCACCAGGATAACGCAGAGAACGATCATGATGACCAGCGGGGCGATATTGGCGAATTTATCCGTCTTCTTTGAAAAGTAATGCTTCAGTGGAGGCGCCTGGGAGGTGATCACCCCGAAGACCATGCTCCCGATCACCAGGACCGCCAGGAACGACGCCATTGTCATTCCCCTGAGGGGAACCAGGATTTTCATCGCGGCGACGTCATAGCGGAGCGCGAAAAAGAACGAGAGAAAGAACGCGCACGCGCCGCACAGCCCCGGCCAGAAACCCTTCTGCCAGAGGACGTACGCGATCGAACCGACGAAAATCGCGCAGAGGGCGTACTGGATCAACAGGAATGTATTCATCACTTACCTCCCCCCTGCATAAAACGGCGGAATTCGTCGAACGAGGTGACGCCGCTGGCGACCAATTCGGCTCCGTCGGTAAAATAACCGCGCTGCCCGGATTTCAGGGCGGCTTTTCGGATCGCGTCGGCCGAGGGGTTGGTCGTGATGATCTGGCGGATCTCGTCGTTGACCAGAATGACGTCGTAGACCCCCGCCCGACCCCAGTAACCGATTTCAAGGCAGTGCGGGCACGGCTCGTAATGGTCTTTCTGGCCCGGTTCGGGAGCCGCGTGAACACGGCGGCGGTAGACGGTTTTGACCGTCTGGGGGTTAAGCCCCAGGCGGCGGATGAGTTCCGGAGGCGCGGGAATCTCTTCTTTGCAGTGAGGGCAGAGGCGGCGGATCAGCCGCTGGGTGACGACGGCAAAGAGGGAATCGGCAAAAAGTTTGCGCGGAACACCGGTTTGCAGGACGCGCATAATGGTATCGGCCGCGTCGACCCCGCGGAAGGTGCTGACGATCAGTCGGTCGTGGCCGACCTCTTCACAGCAGAGTTTAAGCGTGTCGAGGTTGACGATATCGCGAAGAAGGAGAACCTTCGGCTCTTTGAAGAAGACGTCGGGCAGAACCGTCATCGGCGTCTCCTTTTTGGCGGAATCGTAAGTGACTTTTGTCAGGTTTTCGATCGCCATATAGGAACGCTGAACGTCTTCGACGGTGACGAAGTCGCGTGTGAAGCGGTCGGTGGAGTTGAACGCCACGTTGGTAAAGGTGCGCAGTCCCTGACCCGGCGCGGCGCCCAGAAGGCAGAACCCTTTGTCGGCGGCGAGAATCTTGCGGAACATTTCCTGTCGGCGCGGCGTCATTCCGAGCTCTTCGAGCGTGTTGAACGGGAGGCTCAGGAGCTGGAATTGAATGAGCGCCTCTTCGGCGCCCGCTTTCCCCTGGGTGACCAGGAGCGCTTCCATTTTCTTTTTCCGGTCGTATTTCATCAGGAACTCGCCCCCCTGACGACGGGCGTGCTCGTCGGGATCGGCGCCGACCAGCACTTTCATCGCGTGGACGATCGCGCCGGTGTCCTGTGCCGAGACGGGTCGTTTTCGGGCGGGGTCGAGAATGTTGTTCATCGGGATCCAGACTCCGTCGATGAAGAACGAGATTCCCGCCTGACTCGGACTGTTCGTAACGCGGATCATCATGGCGTTGTATCGGATCGCCTGATAGACCATCTCTTTAAAGTGGTTGAACCCCGGCTGTTGGTTCCGCGCGGCGATCGTCCGACCCTGTTTCGCCTCGTCGGAGACGTGTTTTCCCCACGAGGTGATTTCGATCGGCGCGCCGGTCATATACGCCATCGGCTTCGGTTTGCTCACGTCCATTCCGAAAAGGCGTTTGAGCAGAAAGACCAGATGGTCCGGAGTCATCACCTTGTCGGCGTCGAGGACCCCTGAATTCCGGTGAACGATGTAGGTACAGAGAGGAATAAACCAAGAGAGGACAAGAACCGGATATCCGATCCAGAAGACCGGGATAAAGAGTATCAGGAGAAACGCGATCGGAAACGGAGCGACCTGAGCCGTGTTCCACTCGACCCGATGGAGATCGACCAATCTCTGGGCGTCGTTATTGACCCAGGTTGTCGTAGCGACCCAGATCCAGAAAACGAGCATCAGCAGAACGAGTTTGGCGGCGCTGAAAAAATGTCCCGGCTCCTTCCGCCATCCGTCCGTTTTGAGATCTTTCCCCAGTTCGCCGACCGTTTTGGCCGATTCGCTCGTGTATCGGAGATCTTTACTCCAGATCTTGAACGACTTGAAGAAGTTGCCGTACCAGTTGTCCGTGCTGTAGTAATCCTCCTTTTGCGGTTCTTTTTCCTCTTTTTTGCTGGCGGCTCCCGCCGATTCGGTTAAAACACCGACCAGGAGTAAGAGGATGATCGGGAGGAGCGCCGCGGCGAAAGCGCGGCGCGCGGTTTGAAACAATGTGTGTGTCATATGCGGAATTACAGAATACCCGGTTCTTTGACTTCGATTCCCTTGAGGGCCATCTTCAGTGATTCAATATTCGGCGCGACCTGGAACGCGGTGGCGCGGTCGATCTTTTTCGCCTGAACGAGACTTTTCAGGCTCATGGTGAAGTCCTGCATTCCTTCCTGAGCCCCGATACGGACTGCGTCGGCGAGTTTTTCGTCATGCTCTTCGAGAACGAGTTTCTGAACGATACTGTTGAAGATCATGATTTCGCAGGTCGGCACGCGCTGTACTCCCGGAAGAATTGAAGGGAGGAGCTTCTGCGCGACGATCCCTTTCATGTTTAGGGCCAGGGCGCTTCGGATCGCCTTGTGCATATTGGCGGGGAAAAGGTCGAGGATACGTCCGATCGTCGACGGCGCCGACGAGGCGTGGATTGTCCCGAAAACCAAGTGCCCCGTTTCGGCGGCGTGAATCGCCGTTTCGAACGTTTCGCGGTCACGCATTTCCCCGACGAGCATCACATCGGGGTCTTCTCGCACGGCATGTTTCATCCCGACGCTGAAGTCGATCACGTCCTGCCCGATTTCGCGCTGGTTGATCAGGCATTTGTCTTCGGTAAACATAAATTCGATCGGGTCTTCGAGAGTAAGGATATGCTTGTAGTAATTCCGATTGACCCAGTTGAGCATACTGGCGATCGTCGTCGACTTGCCGCTCCCCGTAACCCCCGCCAGGAGGATCATTCCCTGTTCATGCTTACAGAGGTTGTAGAGAACCGGCGGAAGGTGGAGCTTTTCGAGTTCGGGAATGTCGTTGTTGATACGACGGGCGACCAGGCCGATATGCCCCATCTGCGTCAGGACGTTGACACGGAATCGCCACTGCACCCCATCACACAGACAGGTGTGAGCGAAGTCGGCGCCGCCGTCGTTGTTGTAGATTTTCCGGTTTCGCTCGTCCATCATCGGGAAGATGAGACGTTCCATTTCTTCGTCGTCGATCGGTCCTCGGTTGAGGGTGCGGAGGCTCCCTTTCACGCGGATATAGGGGGGGCGGTCAACTTTTAGGTGAAGGTCACTCCCCTTGAACTTGACCAGCGCCCGGAAAAGCGCGTCAATTTCGAGTTCTTTCTTTTTGCGTGTAAAATGGAGTTCACCTCCCGAATCAGCAGACGACATAGCCGGACAGCTCCCGTAACATAGTTGGAATTTATGGATTGGCGCCGGTTGTCCCCGGCGCGCGGTTTCGTTGAAAGACCGCCGACAGCTCACTTTATCATGTCGTGCGGTCGGCATTTACCCATTATAATCTACCAAGAAGAGAATGCAATCAGCCGAGCCCCCTTCCCCCGCACCCGTCGCGGCGGGAAACCGCCTTTGATTTTTTCCCGTGCGGGGAGTAGAATGACGCAGGCGGCGTCCACCGCGCCGCAGAGGTTTAAAGAGCAGATCACCCGAAAACAACAAAGAGCATAACGTTATGAACCGTCGTTGTCTGACTTGGTTTTTTCTTCTCGTTTCCCTTTCGGCCGCGCTTTTCTTCTGCGGCGGGCTTCTCTCGGCCGAACAGATCGAAACTTTCCAGACGGCGGAGGGGGAGACCTTTTTCGCCGCCCCGCTGACCGCTCCGGCCGAGGAGATCGGACCGGTCGACGCGGTGCTGGCGATCGATCTTTCGGCCAGCCAGCTTTCCATGCAGGTGCGCGCCGAGGCGCGCCGCGCGGCGGCGGCGTTCATTTCCGGCTTGACCGAAGGCTCGCGGGTACAAGTCTTTGTCGCGTCGAACCGGCTTGTTCCCCTTCCCGCCACGGCGGAGTTCAAAGAAGCGTCGCCGGAGTTGGCCGAAAAAGTCGCCGCCGATTTGGCGAAAGAGACTCCGCTCGGCGCGATGGACATGAAAGAGATGCTTCGCGCCGCTGTCGGCCGGCTCCGGGATCTCGGCCCCGGACGACCGCGCCTGATTGTCTTCATCGGGCGCGGGGTGAGCACCGCCTCCTTCTTCGACCGGCACGAAGCGGCGCTTCTGACCGCCGACCTGGTGAAGGAACGTATCACGTTCAGCGCGTTTGCCAACGGCGCGGTGACGAACAACAACGCCCTGGCCTCGCTTGTCTATCGGACGGGGGGGGCTCTGGTTGACCTGCGGATCAAGGAGGGTGATCAGGCGGGCGCGAGCCTGGCCTCGTCGACTGCGGCGGCAGTCTATTGGCTCGACCAAGCCGACCCGGCGGCGATTGGCGCCGACGCGCTCTATCCGACAGACCTTCCTCCGGTTCGAAGCGACCGCGAAACATTCCTCATCGGGTCGGGAAATCTCGTTCCGGGGGACGAAATCAACCTTGATCTCCCGGCGCGTCTTTTCGACGGGTCAAAGGCGGCGGTTCGTCTGACCTTGAAAGTCGGTGAACCGAAAGAGGAAAACCGGCAGCTCGAAGCGATGGTGGCCGAAGCGGCCAAAGACGGCGGTCTCGCCCTCCCGATTCCCGGGCGCGCCCTTCTGCGCGAATACCTGGCCGCGCTCGACTCCCAAAACGAAACGATGCGCAAAATGGGGGAACAGGCATCGGCAAACGGGCAGTCCGATGATGCCGCGCTCCTGTTGAGGGGGCGCCGAGAAACCGCTGCGGAAAGGCAAACGGAGTCGGAGAAGGCCGCCCGCCCGGAACAGTAGTCTTTGGCAGGCGGCCGCCCGCCGGGCACGAAGTCGAGCGGTTTTCCGCCGAAAACGGAGGATCGCTCCGTTCCGACGGAGTATTTCTTTTTCCGAAAAAGATGTTTTTTTATCCCAATTTAGTTGCTAATCTCTAAAACATGGGTAAACTTAATAATATGGGCAAGTTTGCGGCAGGGTCGAAAACGGTTCTTTGACGTCCCCTCCCCTTCCCTCTGTCGCAGCGTGCGGGACGACAAGATGCCGGTCAGTCGGAATGGACGGAAAAAGAGAATCTTGAGCATTCTTTCTGTTGTGACAGATGATTGCCTGGAGATCCGAGGAATCGGGGGGGAAACGGGGTTTGATTTTATCCCGGTGCCGTAAGAAGACGAACATAATAAAGATAGGGGAAGCTGTCTAGCGAGACAGTTTAACGGGTTATACACGTTATAGGGATTCTGACGGGCTCGCCCGCCCATCTGTGTCTCGAGACGAACGCCAAAATCCAATTACCGCTGACCCATATTTCGGACGGAGAGGTTCATTTTATGAGAAACCGGCTTTTCCTTCTTTCGATGGTGCTCCTTGCCTCGACGGCTTACGGGGAGCCGCTTCAGATGATTTCGGATGACGCCGACAACGACGACGCTTTTGCCGCCGCCGAAGCCGTTCTGGACGAAAACGAGTCCGGTTCGGAGCCCGGCACGGCGAATCTGCTCGGGGCTTCCGACTCGAACACCCGCCTGAAAACCGCGCAGGTGAAGTCGGAGATCAAAGCCGCGATCAACAGCGCGCGGAAACAGGCGGTGAAAGACCCGGTCGGCGCGATTCAGAACATCAAACTGGCGATCGTCTCGGTTCAGGACAATCCGTTCCTGGCCGACGCCGACCGCGAAGAGCTTCTCGCCTCGCTCGAGGCGAACGCGCGTTTCCTCGAACGGGAGAAGTTCGCCAAAGACAAGCGCGACCTGGACGCGATGCGGAACAACGCCAAACTAACCGCCATCGCCTCGATCACCAACCAGCGGGCCGAAAACCAAAAGAAGGTCGAAGAGATCATGAAACGGTTTAATTCGCTGGTGGCGGAAGAGCAATACACTCTTGCCGCCGACGTGGCGAGTACCGCCGCCGACCTGATCGACGACCTGGCGCTCCCGACCCAGGCGGCGAACGTGGCGCGCCTGACGAACGCCTATACCGAAAACCAGTACCTGCGGAAATACCGCCGGATCCGGTACCTCGACGTGTTGATGTCGGTTGAACGCTCGCACATCCCGACTTCCGACGAACCGCCGATTATCTATCCCGACGCCGATACGTGGCTCGCCCTTTCGAAGGCGCGCAAAGAAAAGTATTCCGACGCCTCGCTCTTCACCCAGTCCGAAACGCGCAAAAAGATCGTCCGCGCCCTCAACGACACGATTGACGTTCGCGTCGACGAGAACGACGAGGAAGGACGTCCGTTGACCGACTGGATCAACGAAGTCAAGCGCGAAAAAGGGATCAACATCGTCTTCGACCGTGCCGCGATCGACGAGAGCGAAAACTCCCTCGACGAGATGGTCATTCAGGACACACTCCTTTCGGTCAGCCTGCGGACCGCGCTGAATCTGGTTCTGCGCCCCTACGATCTTGTGCCGTGCGTGCGCGACGAATATTTGTATATCACAACGAAAGACACGATCGACGGACTCGAGTCCTCGGACGACCTGTGGCGCGAGATCTACCATCTGCGCTATTATCCTGTTTCGGACCTGACGCTGGTTCCCAGCTCGAGCGGTTCGCTCAACAGCCTTAGCGGCGGGAACAGCATGAGCGGTTTCGGCGGCGGCGGCATGGGGGGCATGGGCGGCTTCGGGGGCGGCGGCATGGGGAACTTCAACGTCCCCGCCAAGGCGGATAAACGTCCCGAGGCGTCCGAAAGCGCACCGGTCGGTTCTCTCATGAAAGCGCCGGTCGATCTCGACCAAAAGTGGGACGACTATTTCCTGGCGAAAGCGCCCAAGGCTCCCGAGGCCGTCGGTGAGGGCACCGATGAACAGCGGGAAGCGAAACACGAAGAGCAACAGTCCGAGTACAAAGAGGCGCTTTACGATTTCCAAATGGAGTTTGTCAAGCAGGTCAACGATCTGATGAAAGCCGGGCAATTCGACGAAGCCGCTGCGGCCATCAAAGCGGCGTTGCGCGCCGATATGGCGGCCGGCTGGATGTATGAGGCGCTGGCGATCGCCATGATACAGTCCGACGCTCCGCAGGAAGAGGTCGAACGAGTGATCCTCTCGGCGGCGGAATTCGCCGACGACCCCGTGACGATTCTGGGGGTGGCGGGATATTTGGAGACGGTCGGTTCGACGAAAAAAGCGTTAGAGCTCTACCGCGAAGTTTCGAAATATGATCCCGCGCGTCCCGAGCCGTATATCCGCGCGCTGGCGCTGGCTCAGGAGACGGGTGACGAAGACGCCCAGAAATGGGTCACGATCGGGATCGCCTCCGGCGCTTGGGAGGGGCGTCTCGAAACCGACGTGTGGGAGGCGGGAAGCCGTCTGGCCGAAGAGCTGATCGCAAAGATGGAAAACGAGGGGCGGACCGAAGAGCTCGCCGAATATAAAAAAGACCTGGCCGAAGCGCTGGTGCGCGACCTGGTGATCGAGGTCCGCTGGACCGGCGACGCCGAGATCGACCTCGCCGTCAAAGAGCCGGTCAACACCGTCTGCTGGTTCGGTCAGCCGCGGACCGGCGCGGGGGGGATCCTCCGAACCGAGGCGGTCAGCGCCGCGACGCTCGAAGATCAGCACGAGGGGGAGCGGTGCAAGGTCTACACCTGCCCGATGGCGTTTACCGGAAACTACGACGTGATCGTCCGCCGGAGCTGGGGGGAACTCCCGCAGGGGAAAGTGACTGTGAACATCATTACCGGCATCGGCACCGAAAACGAGAAGGTTGCCACCTATCCGCTCGACCTGAAAGAGGGGAAAGCCGGGTTCACCGTCGAACTTGAAAACGGTCGGCGGAGCGAGGAGGTGAAACAGGAGCTTCTGACCGCCTCGGCGCTGGTCGAACAGCTCCGCGTGAAGACCGATAAAGAGATTTCCGAGAAGGTGAAAGCTTATCAGACCCGTTCGGCGAAGGCCGCCGCAGCGCGCGCCGCCGAGAATCAGAATTACGCGGCATCCTACACCAAAGGCGAAAAAGCTCCGGAAACGAACCCCGAGACCGACTTCACCGCCCCCGACCTTCAATACACCCTGGGGGCCGATTCCGGCTATATGCCGGTGATCAGCACGATTTCGGTCGGGGCGCAGATGCAGCCGAACCTGGGAGTGACCCCTGACCGTCGGTATGTCCTCATCTCTCCGAACGCCGCGTTCAGCGGAATGCTCCGAATGTTCCAGTACAACACGTCGTCGGGCGGCGGTATGAGCGGCGGCTACGGTGGCGGCGGTTTAAGCGGCGGTTACGGCGGCATGTCGGGGGGCGGCGGCCGCGGAATGGGGAGTATCAGCAGTATGCGCGGCGGCGGCATGGGCGGCGGTATGAGCGGCGGTTACGGCGGTATGAGCGGCGGCAGCCGCGGTATGAGCGGCGGCATGCGCGGCGGCGGCATGGGCTTCTAGCAGGGGTGTTTTTTAAATTTTTTCCTGTTAAAATATGTAAGCCGCCGTAGACGGCGCGTTTAACGCAAATTCTCTATTCCTCGGCATACGCGTGACGAGCGCGTATGCCCGGTTGTTCTAACATCGGAGGGAGGTGCCTTTTGGGCGTCAAAAAGGTCAGTTTCTGGACGGGCGTATTTATCGTTGCGGTCGTCATCCTGCGACTTGCGATCGGATGTCATTTTCTCTATGAGGGGCTCTGGAAATGGGTTCCTTCGAACGATTTCAGCCCCAAAGGGTTCCTCGCGATCGCCAAAGGTCCGACCGCGGAACTCTATTACAAGATGCTTCCCGATCTGACTGGAGTCGAGCGGCTCCAGATGGCCGAGGCGGTTGAAGGGAAAATGGTCGACGGCAAATTCGAAGCCGGAAAGTCGGTCGGTTGGACCCTCCCCGTTTTCGAGACGGCGTGGTTTAAGTATTACAACCGTTATCTCGATAAATACGGCCTGAACGCCGAAGACAAGGCGGGCCAGCGCGCCAAGACCGACGCGATCTTCAATCAGTATGTGAACTCCCTTCGCGAATGCACGCTTGAACAGCGCGACGCGATCCGCGAGCTGATGGGAAGCCGCAAACGGATGGAGGCGAAACAGGCGGTCACGACCGACGGTTCGGAACACCAGAAGGTCTGGGATTGGGACAACATGCTCAAGCTCCGAAATGAAGGGGACGCGATGGCGTCGGTTCCCGAAAAGATGGGCGAAAACATGCAGCTTGCCCTTTGGGACGAACTGACCCCCGAACAGAAGTCACTCGGCGAAATTCCCGAGATCTCCTACGGATCGAACCATGTGCCGGGGCTGGAATTCATCTCCAAGATTCCGCTTGTCAAAGACGTCGCCGCCCCGTCGCGGATGGGTCTTCTCGACCTGGGCGTCACGGTCGGGCTGACCGCGATCGGCCTTTGTCTCATGCTCGGTCTTTTCACCCGTCTGGCGGCGCTGGGAGGCGCCATCTTCATGCTGAACGTCGTTCTGACCCAGTTCCCCTGGCCGGCGGTCTATCCGCACGCGCCGGAAGTGGTTGGTCACTCGATGGTGGTGAGTAAAGACACCGTTGAATTTTTTGCCCTCCTCCTTCTCATTATTCTGCCGGCGGGCCGTTGGGGCGGTCTGGACTGGTTCCTCTGGAACTTCGGCGGTAAACAGCTGGCGCGCCTGTACCACTGGAAGAAAGACCCGCTCACTCCGGAAATTGACTCCGATTCGACCGAAGGAGCCTGTTGCTGCTGCGCGTCGGAAAAGAACGAGGCGTAACCGAACCGAGAGCGCGTATTTCAACAAAAACTTCCATTACATACTCAGGGTAACAGAATGACGAATCAAACAGACAAAACTCAGCTCGGATGTTCCCGCCGCAATTTTATGAAAGCGGGTGTTCTGGCGGCGGCGGTGCCGGCTGCCGGGCTCGGAGCGTTCTATTTCGGCTATACAAAGGTCAAAGGGGATCCGGTTCGGGTCGCAATCCTGGGAACCGGCGACGAAGGGAGCGTTCTTCTGGGCGCGATCAACCCCGACTACGTTCAGGTCAAGGCGATCGCCGATATCCGTCCGTATAACCAGTTCCGCGCGTTCCATGGCGACAATTACAGCGACGCGGCGCTGGCGGCGCGCTGCGGTCTGATGGCCAAATACGGCTGGAAGACCGAAGACGAGGCGCGCCGGCACGTCAAGGTCTACGCCGACTACCGCGACCTTCTCCTCGACGCCGACAAACTCGGGATCGAAGCGGTCATCATCGGACTTCCTCTCCATCTGCACGCGCCCGCCTCGGTTCAGGCGATGAGCTGCGGACTTCACGTGATCTGTGAAAAGCTGATGGGTCACTCGATCATCGAGTGCAAAGAGATGGCGCGTGCGGCGAAGCTTTTCGGCAAGCATCTGGCGATCGGCCATCAGCGGCATTACAACATTCTGTACCACGAAGCCGAAGAGCAGATCGAGCGAGGTCTCCTGGGCGATCTGCATTACATCCGTGCGCAGTGGCACCGCGGCAATTCGCCCGGGGCCGACTCATGGCAGATGCCGATGCCCGACCCGCTCAAGCCGACCGACAAACAGGCGGGCAAACTTCGCGACGAACTCGTTGCCTGGAAAGAAAGCCTTGCCGAGGCGAGCGGTCTGGACATCGAAAAGTGGCGGAAAAAGGTGATTCAGAAAGAGGCCGAACTGACCGACGCACTTTTGGCGAAGTCCGGTTCGAAATACAAGGGCGTCGAACTGAAAACCCCCGAAGAGTACGGCTATCAAAACGCCGATTTCGGGAAAGGAACGAAATACGAATACGACCGCCCGGCATCCGAAGAGCTGGTTCGCTGGCGTCTGTGGAAACGGACCGGCGGCGGACTGATGGTCGAATTGGGGAGCCATCAGCTCGACGCGGCGTCGATCTTCCTGGCGGCGAATAACCGCCGCGCCGCCGCATTGCGCGGCGACGATCCGAACGACCTGCCCGACCGCGGCAAGGTTCATCCTCTGAAGGTCTACGTCTCGGCGAACCGTAACCTGTTCGGGCTTGACCGCCAGGTGCACGACCACATCACCACACTGGTCGAGTTTCCCGCTCCGAATTATAACCCCGCGACGATCGACGGACGGAAACGCACCATCACGGTGCAGTACTCGACGATCAACGGGAACGGCTTCGGCGGATACGGCGAGATCGTCTTCGGGACCAAAGGGACGATCATCCTCGAACGGGAACAGACCGCCGAACTGCTTCGCGGCCCCTCGACGAGCAAGGTCGAAAAGAAAGCCGCCGGCGCCGCCGCTCTTGATACGCAGGCGAGCGCCCCGGCTCAGAAAGCGGTCGCCACCGCCGCCGGCGCCGGCCCTGCCGTCAGCCGGGGATATAAGGAAGAGATTGAGCACTGGGCCTGGTGCATCCGCGAAAACCCGAACAACACCAACCCGGCGCTTCAGCCGCGCTGCAACCCGAAAATCGCCCTGGGCGACGCGGTCATCGCGTTGGTTACCAACATTGCCGCCGATAAGGGCGAGAGCGTTAATTTCAAGGAATCCTGGTTCGATCCGGAAAACAACGAGACGCCGGAAGACGATCTGACCGATCTGAAAGGAACGCCGAATCTGGATCAAGAGAAATACAAAATCGGCTGAGTTTGTCACAGAAGTAAGAACACTGAAACCAACATAAACATTCGCGTTCAACGGACTCCCCTTCCCCGCGCGGGCAACGGTCGGACGACAGAGGCGCACCAAAATATCAGCAGAGGAAAAAGATGAATTTAACGCCGGAACAGAAAGAAATCGGAAAAGAGAATTTCCTGGCGGCGATCGGCAGTTCCGTAACACGCCGGGATTTTCTGAAAAAGTCGTCTCAGGAAAACCTCGCCTCCGGAAAAGGGATGGGCGCGTATTACTTCCGCTACGGTGAGTTCAAGGATCCCGTCAAAGTCGCCGTCCTGGGGACCGGAGACGAGGGGAGCGTCCTGATCGGCGGGATCAACCCGAAGTATATCCAGGTGGTCGCCATCGCCGACATCCGCCCGTATAACCAATATCGCGCGTTCCACGGCGACGTTTACAGCGCCACCGCCGCGGCGGTTCGTCCCGGCCTGATGAAGAAATACGGCTACAAGACCGAAGCGCAGGCCAAGGCGAACATCAAAGTCTACAACGACTACAAAGACCTCCTCAACGACGCCGAAAAGCTCGGGATCGAAGGGGTCATCATCGGGCTTCCCCTTCACCTTCACGCGCCCGCCGCGATTCTGGCGATGCAGAAAGGGTGTCATGTGCTGACCGAAAAGCTGATGGGGCACTCGGTCGCACGGTGCAAAGAGATGGCGCGCGCCGCTCGGCTTTACAAGAAGCACCTGACAATCGGCCATCAGCGTCACTACAACATTCTCTACGACCACGCGACCGACCTGATCAACCGCGGCGTGATGGGCGATCTGCACTACATCCGTGCTCAGTGGCATCGCGGCAATCTCCCCGGTTCCGACTCGTGGCAGATGCCGCTTCCCCCCGGCTCCAAAGAGAGCGATATCGAAGCGACCCGCCTTCAAGACGAATGGAAGGCCTGGTCGGCCGAAGTTCAGCGATTGAAGGCCGGGATTGTCGAGAAGGAAGCCCTGATCGACAAGATCAGCAAACTCCCCGAGGCTGAAAAGACCGCGAAAAAGATCGACGAGGCAAAACGCCTTTCGAAGGAGAAAGCGACGTTTGAAAAAGATCTTGCCGCCTGGCTTCCGAAACTCGACCAGAAGCGCGCACAGCTTCAGGACGTGATTCTTCTGAAAGGGGGAAAGCTCGGCGACCGCGAGTTCAAATCGGCTGACGAATACGGCTATCAGAAAGAAGAACGCGTCGACGACGGCCAGGCGTATGACCGGCCTGCCATCGAAGAGCTGATCCGATGGCGCCTCTGGAACCGTACCGGCGGCGGCCTGATGGCAGAACTCGGCAGCCACCAGCTGGATGCGGCGTCGATCTTCATCGCCGCGGCGCATGGCGGCAAAAAGCAGTATCCGCTTTCGGTTTCGGCGACCTCGTCCCGCTCCCTCTTTTCGTCCCTCGACCGCGACGTCGACGACCATATTTCGGCGGTCTACGACTATCCCGCCCCGGGATATGACCCGAACGACGAACTCGGCTCGCAGCGGAAGATCACCGTGGCGTATTCGACGATCAACGGAAACGGGTTCGGCGGTTATGGCGAGACGGTTTTCGGCACGAAGGGGACCCTCCTGATCGAGACTGAAAAAGAAGGTCTTCTGTATCGAACCAGCGCGATCAACGACAAGACCCGCGTCGCCAAGTCCGGGTCGGGTGAACTTGATATTGTGATTGACGACGAGGGGGATCCCCTTTCGGCGGC
>JAGCAH010000222.1 GCA_017652805.1 Thermoguttaceae bacterium
GGCGCCGTGTCCCAAAAGAGAAAGGGCTTCGGCAAGCTCCAGGTTTTGCCTTGCATACTGTTCCTCAAAATGGCCGTTTTGCAATATTTTCCATAACCGGGATTGAATTTCCGGATAGTCTTCCAGAGGCTTTGTATAGCTCTCTATACGGATGTATTCTTTGTTCTCAAAAGAAGCGGGTTGCCTTGCGGCACGCGTAACAGTCATGAGTCCCACATTTCCTTCCGGCATTTTGACAGTTTCAAAGGTGAAGTCGATATGCCCAGAGATCAGAGAGCGAAGCCAGTTTCCAATTCCTGCTGACGAAATCCGATCCGCGCACTACGGGGGCTTGAATCAACGGTCTACTGAGAACTTTCTTGAACTTTTAGGTCAGTTCTCAACGGAAAACGACTCCTCGGAACAGAAGATCGATAAATCGGTCTCTTCACGCCGCCGCTTTAAAAACGCGGCGCGTAACGGGTGCGTCCGCTTGCCGGTGTCGGCCGCGTTCGGTTTCCCCGGAAATCGGTTTCCGGGACGCCGAATAAAAAGGCAGATCACTTCGGCTCCTCGGAGGAGCGAAATGACCTGCCTTTTTTCGATAAACGAGATTTACGCGTTAACGACGTCGTCCCGAGTCATTCATTCCGCGGCGGGCTGTTCCGCGGGCTCTTCCGCAGATTCCGCCGCGTCCGGATTCCCCTGATATTCATACGCGCCGAGATCGACCGCGGCGCCGGCAATACGCGGGTTTCCGGCAAGATCGGTTTCGGCCTCGGCCGCATCGTTCGACCCGGCGTCAATCGCGGCGCTCCCCTCAAGGAGCGAAAGGTCGAGCGCGTCGGCGTTCGCCAGTTTCCCTTCCTCGAAAACCGGCGCGGCGGCAAAGCCGGGCTCGCCGCCGATCATATTGTTCGTGCCGGAAATCCGGTCGGCGGAATCGCCGACGATATCGCCGGAATCGTTCAGCGCGACGATCGAGTTGAACATTTCCGTTTTGCCGGAAGCGCTGATCCCGCCCCCCCTGCGCGCGGTATTCCCCGCAACGGTGACGTTGACAAGCGAAAGGGTCCCCTCCGGATCGGACCCGGACAGTCCGCCGCCGAAGGACAGTCCGCCGCCGACCGGTGCGGTATTTCCGAGTACGGTCGTGTTGCGAAGGGTCAGCGATTTGGTGCTGTATCCCCCGCCGCCGTGCTGCTCCGAGGAATTGTCGGAGATCGTCGAGCCGTCGATCGAAAGAGTGCTGTAGTTGCAGAATCCGCCCCCATCCCAGCTCGAAGAATTTTTGGAAATCGTCGAGCCGGTAATCGTCGTTTGGCCGTGGGAAGAACAGCGGATCCCGCCGCCGCCGCCCGAACCCGCGGAATTCCGGAGAATCGTCGAGTTGGTAATCGTCGTTTGGCCGCGGGAAGAACAGTCGATCCCGCCGCCAAATTCCGCGAAATTCTCGGCGACAGTCGAGTCGGCAACCGTCAGTGCGCCCTCAAGGCCGTTAATTCCGCCGCCGCAGATGCGCGCGACGTTTCCGACGATCCTTGTGTTTATAAACGAAGCCGATTTTCCCCGGTTGTAAATTCCGCCGCCCCTCTTTGCGGAATTTCCGGCCACGGTCGAGTCGGCGACCGTCAGTTCGCCCCGATCGCTGCTGATACCGCCGCCGTCACAAAATGAGGTGTTCCCGATAATCGCCGAGCTCGCCGCGGTCAGCAGGCCGTTGTCGATGTAGATTCCGCCGCCGCTCCCTTCCGCGTAATTGTCGGCAACGGTCACGTGGGTGAGCGTCAGCGCGCTCCGGTCGACATAGATTCCCCCGCCCCGTTCCTCTTTCCCGCCGACAACGACCAAGCCGATCAGTTCCACTCCGCCCCCCTCGGGCGGGACGGCGACGGTAAAGACGCGCCCCGTTCCCCTGCCGTCGATCGTCACACCGCCGAACTTCATGGGGCCGACTGACGAGGCGTCGACGGTGAGCCCTTTATCGATCTTCAGACTCCCCTGCCGGAGTTCGATTATGGTTCCGCTCGGTATCTCGCCGAAGGTAACCGTATCCCCTTCGGCGGCGTAGGAAATCGCTTCGCGCAGCGAAATGAGACCGTCGGTCCTGTTGCAGACGTCAAGGTCGGTGGTCACGACGGTCGAAGGCGTTTCGGGTTCGCCCCCGCCCGTACCGAAACAAACGATGCCGACCGCCAGACAGGCCAGCACAAGAGGACAAATGAACTTACACATAACACGGCTCCTTTTAAAA
>JAGCAH010000223.1 GCA_017652805.1 Thermoguttaceae bacterium
CATGAACAGCTCGTGGCGCTTCCCCAGAACGCGGTGGTCGCGTTTCTTCGCTTCTTCGAGCTGAACCAGGTACGATTCCAGTTCTTTCTTATCGAAGAAGGCGGTTCCGTAGAGACGCTGAAGCTGGACGTTGCTGGCGTCCCCCTTCCAGTAGGCGCCCGCCACCGAAAGGACTTTGAACGCGCCGACCCACTTCGCCGAAGGGATATGCGGGCCGCGGCAGAGGTCGATGAATTCCCCCTGGCGGTAAAACGAAACGGTCTCCTGATTGGAAAGGCCCGTCTTGAGGTGATCGACCTTGAGCGTCTGCCCCATATCGGCGAGAAGATCGATCGCCTGGGCGCGGGGCATTTCGATCCGCTCGAACGCCTCGTCGGCCTTGACAATCTTCTTCATTTCTTCTTCGATGGCGGCGAAATCCTCTTCCGAAAACGGTTTGTCGCAGAGGAAGTCGTAATAGAAACCGGTTTCGGTCGTCGGACCGAACGCCAGCTGGACGTTCGGGAAAAGACGCATCACCGCGCGCGCCATGATGTGCGCAGTCGAATGCCGGAGGATATCGAGCGCCTCGGGGTCTTTTTTGGTCAGGAGGCGGAGTTTCACCGTCCCCTCGGCGGGAAGGGGCGCGTCGGCCGAAAGGGTCTTCTTGACGGGATGGCCGCTCGGGTCGAGCTGTTCGGGGAAGGTCACTTCCCCGGCCAGGGTCGCCTTGGCGAGTCCGGCGCCGATTTCCGCAGCGACATCAATCACTTTCACGGGATTTGAATAACTTTTCTCCGATCCGTCCGGCAGAATGACTTTCAGCATTTTCGCTACCTTTTCTCAGCGCGCCCTGAAACAAAGAGGGTCGCGCCCCTTTCTGGAAATACGGGTAAATGAAACTTCTGTTACGGGAATGCGCCGTGCGCACACCGGTCTATCATTATATCCCAATTGGGAGAACCTGTAACCCTCCAAGCGGCCCGCCCGAGACGATTTTCAGCGCGCCCCGGCACGGAAAGCCGAGGATTTTCTCGTTCAGGAGGCCGGAAAAGATATTTTTTTCGAATTTTTCTCAAAAACGGGGGGCGAATAATTGGAAAACCGCCTGTTTCTGTTAAAATGGGGGGTGAGAGTTTTTGTTTGGCGTCTCTCCCTTCCTATGGTAAGGGCGAGCCCGGTTTCCCCCTCCGCGAGCCGGAGGGATGTCAGAACTTAGGAGTATTTGCAGATGAAAAAGATGATGCTGCTCGCCGCGGCCCTGATGGCGGCGGCCGTCTCCTGTGCGTATGCCCAGGAAGACCTGACCAAAAACCCGGCGACCCAGTCGAGCCTTCCGTGGCTTGAAAACGCCGTTCCGAACGCCGACGCCGAAGCGGCCACCGAAGACGATATGAAAGTCTACGAAGAGTCGCTTCAGACGAACACCGGCGGGACGTACACCTTCAAGATGGTCCCGATCAAAGGGGGCACCTTCACGATGGGGAGCGAGAACGGCCAGCCCGACGAGGCGCCGACGGTTGAAGTGACCGTCAAACCGTTCTGGATGGAAGAACACGAAACGACCTGGGAAGAATTCCAGCTCTTCGCGCTCGCCTATCTGGCGAAAGCGCACAACGGCAAACAGGTCGAGATGCTCCACCCCGAACGCGACGCCGTCGCCGACGCCATGGCGATGCCGACCGCTCCATACAGCATCGGGTCGATCAGTTACGACAACAGCAGCAAACCGGGTTATCCCGCCAGCGGGATGACCCGTTACGCCGCGCAGATGTACTGCAAGTGGCTGACCGCGATCACCGGCCGCTACTACCGTCTGCCGACCGAAGCCGAATGGGAATACGCCTGCCGCGCCGGCACCACCACCGAGTATTACTTCGGGGACGACTCGGCGATTGACGAGAACGCCTGGTATCTGGCCAACTCGCCGGACGGCTATCACGAAGTCATGCAGAAGAACCCGAATGCCTGGGGTCTGTACGACATGGCCGGAAACGTCTGCGAATGGGTCCTCGACGATTACGACAAGAAGGCCTACGAGAAGCGCGCCGAAGGGAAGCTCGAAGGGGAATTCGCCAAGGCGAAAAAGGCGAAGTCGGTCTATAAGATGTTCGACGAAGTCGCCCGCGGAGGTTCCTGCGTCGACGAGGCCGCCGACTGCCGCAGCGCCCGCCGCATCGTCTCGAACAAAGAGTGGAAAAAGCAGGACCCGCAGTTCCCGCAGTCGATCTGGTGGATGACCGACGCGCCGTTCGTCGGATTCCGCGTCGTCCGCCCGCTCGAGGCGCCGACCGCCGAAGAGGCTGCCGCGATGGAACCGGACTTCAACGTCTGGCTCAAATACAAAGAGCTCAACAGCCGCTGAGCCCGGGTAATCTCACCGGTCGATCATTCGCCTGACCGTTTAAAAACGCCCTCACAGGCGCGACGACTCCCCTTGAATGACACTGTTCTTTCTTTTCAGTGTCCCATTCAAGGGGAGTCGTTCTTTTTCGGATGACTTCTCACACAGGCGGAAATCAACCCCTGCGCCGACGCGGGGTTCATTCCGGTTTCTGTTCGGAAGAATCCCCCTTCCATTCGATCGAACCGGCCTTTTCAGACCTCCCGCGCTGGAATTCATACGCGCCGATATCGACGGCTCTGCCGACGATACGCGGGTTTCCGGCAAGATCGGTTTCGGTCGTCACGATGTCGTTGAACCCTTTGTCGACCGCCGGACTTCCGGCTTTGAGCGTAAAGTCGGCTTCGTCCGGATTCATCAGTCTTCGCGTTTGAAAAACGGGGGGAGTCACGAAACCGGGATCTGTCCCCACAATATTGTAACCGTAGGTTTTCTGTGATCCCGATTCCTCGGAATAATAATCATCATCGTGGGCCGCCGAATTAAGTGAAATGATCGAGTTGAAGATCGAACCGCTTTTAGATTTGTCATCGAAAATCCCGCCGGCGCGTATCCCGGCGGTATTGCCGGATATCGTCGCGTTTAGGGCGGACACGGGGCCGTAGATTCCGCCGCCGACTTTGTCAACGGCATTCTTGACAACCATCGAGTTTTCGACCCAGCATCCGCCGCAAATCCCGCCGCCTCTGTCCGCTGTATTACCGGAAATCGTCGAATTGATAATTCTCGCCGTTTCGTCAAAGTCCGTATAGATCCCGCCGCCGACTTCCGCGGTATTCCCGGAAATCGTTGAGTTGGTGACCATCAGCGGTTCATGGGTGCAGACCCCGCCGCCCTTTCCGTTCTCCTCATCATTTCCGTTTGCGGTATTCCCGGAAATCGTCGAGCCGATAATCATCATTTTGACGTCGGCGCAGATTCCGCCCCCCTTTCCCTCCGCGGTATTCTCGGAAATCGTCGAGTTCCTGATGACCGATAACCCCTGTGTGGCGGCGATCCCCCCGCCGTTTCCCCACTCAGTCTTCCCTGAGGCATTCTCGGTGATCTCGGTATTGTCGACCATCAGAATACCGTGGCTTCGAATCCCGCCGCCGACGCTGTCCGAGGAATTCCCGGTGATGGTCGAGTTCTTGACCGTCAATCTGCCCCCGTCATGGAAGATCCCGCCGCCGGATTCGGCTCTCCCTCCCGTAATCGTCAGACCGATAAGTTCCACAAGTTTTTCGGATTCCGTTTCGATGGAGAAGACGCCGCTTTCCCCGTTCCCGTCAATCGTGATCCCGCCGATCGAAGTGGCGTCAATGGTAACGCTCTTTGTGATTTTGAGCTCTCTCCAGCCGAGCTTGATTGTCCCATTCTCCAGGGAATCGTCAAAGGTGATCACGTCGCCCGGTTTGGCCTTTTTGATCGCTTGCCGCAGCGAAATCGAGACGTTTCCTCTGTCCTCCCCGTCGTCTAAAGTGGTAACGACAAT
The DNA here is from genome assembly GCA_017652805.1 of Thermoguttaceae bacterium. Lineage (GTDB taxonomy): Bacteria > Planctomycetota > Planctomycetia > Pirellulales > Thermoguttaceae > RUG695. Next base: position 3,858 of record JAGCAH010000223.1, read on the forward strand.
CGGAGGCGCTTGGGATTTTTCCTCCTGACATTCATACGCGCCGAGATCGACATTTCCGCCGAAAATGCGGGGTTCTCCGGCAAGATCGGTCTTGGATTCCACCGCGCCGTTATCTCCCTTGTCTATCGCGGGGCTTGTCGCTTTGAGCGAGAGATCAAGTTCGTCCGGATTGACGAGTTTACCCGATTCAAAGGCCGGAGCGACGGCAAAATCCGGGTCGAGACCGACAAGGTTGTTGAAATCAAAAAACAAACCGGAGACGTCGTTGTGGCTCTCGGCGCGATTGATGGCGACGATTGTATTGGTCATCGTCGTTGTCCCTGTGCAATAGATTCCGCCGCCCTCGCCGCCCGCGGAATTCCCGGAGACGGTCGAATTGACAATCTTCGTGATTCCTGTGCAACGGATTCCGCCGCCGCCGTTCGCGGCATTCCCGACGATGACCGAATTGGCGATCATCATCCCGCCGATGTCATTCTTCCCGCCGATGTTACCAACCCCGCCGCCGACTCCCGCGGAATTCCCGGTAACGGTTGAGTCGGTAATCGTCATCCAACATTCATCACTGTTCATAATCCCGCCGCCGCCGCCAATTGCGGAATTCCCGGAGACGGTCGAGTTGCGGATCGTCACCCGGCCGCCGTAAGACTGACCATCGGAACGAAACGTGCCGTTGAATATCCCGCCGCCCATCTTCTCCGTAGTATTCCCGGTGATGGTCGAGTCGGTGATCACCAGCAAAGCGCCCTCGTTGTATATTCCGCTGCCGCAATCGTTGTTAATGATGTTTCCCCCCGTGATGGTCAGACCTTTTAACTCGACCGGAATCGCTGGATCTTCGCCGCTGATAAAAAAGACTCTGCTCCCCCGGCACGCGTCAATCGTGATTCCGCCGGCCGAAGTGGCGTCGATGGTGAGACCTTTCGTGATCGACAGAGGATCGCCGTTAAGGTCTATCGTCCCTCCCTTCAGAGATTTGTCGAACGTGATCTTCTGACCCGATACCGCTCCGTCGATCGCCTCGCGCAGTGAGAGAAGGCCGTCGGTCTCGTCGACATTGTCAAGCAGGGTTGTAACGACGGTTGAAGACGGATCGGACCGGCTCGTCTTCGCCTGCTGCGAATAACCGAATACGCAGATAAGAAAAAAGCCGACTGCCAACGGAAACGACAACATATGTGAAAGATGTTTAATCATAAATTCCTTTCCCTGGAAAATCGATTCCGCCAGTCCTTTCGGCAAAAGAGGCGGCAAACCGACGATACCGGCAAGATGCCGAGCGGCCCATTCGACGGCCGGAACACCCGTTCAACAAGTGTGCTTCGTCCGATCTTTCAAATTCAAAACACGATTCTCGTTCGCCGACGCATTCCCGCCGGGATCAGTTCGGATCCGCGTTTCCCGGCTCAACGCGAGATCGCGTCCATTATATATTTTGCACAAGAGGCGTGTCAAGATTTTTCGGTTTTTCCCGTAATAATGGGGACTTCAAATTCGGGCAGTCTCCAACTCGCGGGAATCGGACTTGAAAAGCCGATAAACCTGACCGCCGCGACCACCGCGCGGAAAAGACCCAAAATCACGCGGTTTCTCTGCCGCCGCGGTGAGGAATCAAAGCCGAGAAACGTCCGCCGCGGCGGGCGTTTCGGATTCGGTCGATTTTTACCCGATCGCCTTTCGGATGAATTCTTCGATCGCATCGAACGGAATCACGTCGACCTTGTCGTAGAGATCGGTATGCACCGCGCCGGGAACGATCAGGAGCTTTTTGTTTTCTCCCTTGAGTTTCCTGTAAAGATCTTCGCTGAAATAGCGCGAATGAGCTTTCTCGCCGTGGACCAAGAGAACGGCGTTTTTGATCTCTCCGGCGTAAGACTCGAGGGGCATGTTCAGAAACGAGATCGACGAGGTCATGTTCCAGCCGCCGTTCGAGTTGAGCGACCGGGGATGATAGCCCCGTTCGGTCTTATAGTAGCTGACGTAATCCTTAACGAAAAAGGGAGCGTCCTTATCGAGCTCTTCGGGCGTCGGAAGACCGCCGGCAAGTTTGTATTCGCCGCTCTTATAGTCGAGCGTCCGCTGCGCGGCGAGGTTTTTGCGCATTTCGTCCCGCGCGGCCTCGTCGCTCGCGCCGAAATACCCCTCGGCGGTGACACGGCTCATATCGTACATCGTTGAGGCGACCGCCGCCTTGATCCGGGGATCGGCCGCCGCCGCGTTGACCGCCATTCCACCCCAGCCGCAGATTCCGAGAACACTGATCTTTTCGGGATCGACGTTCGGCTGAACCGAAAGGAAGTCGACCGCGGCGCAGAAGTCTTCGGTATTGATGTCCGGCGAGGCGACGTAGCGGGGCTGGCCGCCGCTTTCGCCGCAATACGAGGGGTCAAACGCGATCGTCAGAAAACCGCGCTTTGCCATCTCCTGGGCGTAGAGGCCGCTGCACTGTTCCTTGACCGCCCCGAACGGGCCGCTGACGGCGACGGCCGGCATCGGGGCGTTTCCCTCTTTCGGAGTGTACATATCCGCCGCCAGGGTGATGCCGTAGCGGTTGTGAAATGTGATCTTGCAGTGGAAAACCCTGTCGCTCCGGTCAAAGGTCTTGTCCCACTCCATACCAAGAATCAAATCCGCGTCTTTCATCGGTTATCTTCCTCTCTTGTTTTCAGATTAAAGAATTGCGCTCAGTGAAGCTGGGCGTACTCCTCGTCGGAGAGCGCCTCGCACCACTGGGTGCGGCAGTTTTCACCCGGAACCTCAACGGCGATGTGCGAGAACCAGGAGTCGTTTTTGGCGCCGTGCCAGTGCTTGACACCGGCGGGAATGACCACGACCGAACCTTCATTGAGTTCGCGCGGCTCCTCACCCTCGGCCTGATACCAGCCCTCGCCGGCGGTGCAGATCAGAATCTGGCCTCCGCCCCTGTCGGCATGGTGGATGTGCCAGTTGTTCCGGCACCCCGGTTCGAACGTGACGTTAAAGAGGGGGAATTCCCCGCGCGCAAAATCGGTCAGCGGATTCAGAAAACTCTCGCCGACAAAGTACCGCGCGTAATTCACGTTCGGCCCGCCGAGTCCGAACATATTCTGCCTGTCGAATTCTTCTTTCGTCTTGTATTTCATAATTAGCTTTCATTCCGTCGTCGGTTTATTTTTGTTCTTTTAAAACGCCCGCCAGAGGCTTCTCGCCCGGGCGCGCCACGGGCCCGACAAGTTCGTGCGCGACGTACGGCTCCTCGAGATAAGCAATCTCCTCTGCCGAAAGTTCGACGTCGAGCGCGCTGACCACATCGTCGATCCGTTCGGGACGCGTGCAGCCGGCGATCGGCGAGGCGGCCCCTTTTGCCCAGAGCCACGCCAGAGCGACGTTGGCCATCGGAACCCCGTATTTCTTCGCCACATCGCCAACCCGTTCGACGATCTTCATGTCGTGTTCTTTATACGTGTCGTATTTCTCGCGCGAGACTTTGTCGGTTTCGCTCCGTTTCGAACCGCTCTCCCACGTCGGCCGGGCCAGATGTCCCGCTGCCAGGGGGGAATAGGGCGTCACCGCCAATTTGTACTGTTTGGCCAGAGGGAGCATTTCCCGTTCGTCCTCGCGGTAGATGAGGTTGTAGTGCGCCTGCAAAACGGAAAATTTCGTCCATCCGCCCCGTTCGGCGCAGATCTGCATGTTGTGCAGCTGGTAGGCGTACATTTCGCTCGCCCCCAAGGCGCGAACCTTCCCCGATTTCACCAGGGAGTCGAGCGCGCTCATCGTCTCGTCGATCGGGGTGTCGTAGTCGAACCGGTGGATCAGGTAGAGATCGAGATAGTCGGTCCCCAGGCGTTTGAGCGTTCCTTCAATTTCGCGTTCGATCGCCTCTCGGCTCAGCTTTCCCGGATTCCAATAGACCTTACTTCCGATCACGACCTCCTCGCGCCTGACCCCCAAATTCCTCAGCGATTGCCCCAGGAACTCCTCACTTGTTCCTTTCGAGTAGACATTTGCCGTATCAAAGAAGTTTATGCCAAGCTCCAGTGCGCGCGCGATGACCGACTGCGCGGTCGGCTGATCAACGACCCAAACGTGGAGATCTTCAAAAGGCCGGCCAAACCCCATACACCCCAGACAGATTCTGCTGACCTTGATCCCGGAATCCCCCAATACCGCGTATTTCACCGAAAGCCTCTTTTCAAAAAGTTATTCTGTGTAAACGTCTTTGGCGATATTGAAGGTCGCCCACGCCTTCGGCCATCCGGCGTAGAACGCCGCATGGGTGATCGCCGCGGCCATCTCTTTGCGCGTCACGCCGTGATTCTTGGCGTTGACGATATGGAATTTCAGCGACGAGTCGGTGATCCCCTGCGCCATCAGCGTAATCACGGTCAGAAGAGAGCGCGTTTTCAGGTCGATGTCCTGGTTGTTCCAGTTCTCCCCGAAAAGAACGTCGTCGTTGAAATGGGCAAACTCCGGAGCGAATTCCCCAAGGGCCCGTCTTCCGGCGGTCTGTACAATTTTCTCAGCCATCTTTCTCCTCTTTCCCTTCGGCTGTTCAAATTCTCAAATTGACCGGCATCACACTGATGCGGCACCCGCGGGACGAGTATAACGCACACGGCGCGAAAAATCAAGCTCCAGGCTCTGTCGATCAACGTAAAACGAAAAAAGAAAACCGAAATTCTGTGAAAAGAGCGAACGAGGGGAATCACCGGCGGAACCGGAACCCGCGGTCGAGTTCCTCGCCCAGGTCAAAGAGGTCGGCGAAATTCTCGGGCCGGTCGTCGTCGTAGAGGCGGACCTGCCCCGTTTCGCTCAGGTTAAAGATGATCTGCCCGATATCCTGGGTCTTTTTGATCCCCATTTCGCTCAGGACGGTGCGTGCCAGGAACCCGAAGTTTTCGAGCGCGCTGTCGCGCACCGCGCGGCAGAGGTCGGCCGGGCCGATCAGCGATTCGGCCTCGGGAGGAGTCTCCTGAAGGATCGCCGCCGTTCCCCGTTCGATGCGGCGCGCCGCCTGATTCAGCACGGTATTGACGAAACGGTACGACTCGAGTTTGTACCGCCGATCCCGCTTCAAAATATCGAAAATCGGATTTTCCGTCATCATGGCCGCGTTATGGGGTTTCCGTCGTTTTAACGGTTCGGGTCAGAAGTCACTCTCACGAATCGGTCGTGCGCTGAGATGAAGCGCCGCCGCTGCCCGACTTAATATCGTCCAAAACAATCGTCGTTCCCGTCAATTTTTTGGTCGTTGCCTCATAACGCGCAAAGATCATCCTTCCGGCACTCGTCTGGAGTACACTTGTAACGGTTACGATAACCCGTTCGGCAATATGCCCCCTTCCCTGGTCGATCACCACCATCGTCCCGTCGTCGAGATAGGCGACCCCCTGCCCGACTTCCTCGCCGCTTTTAACGATATCGACCTCAATCTTTTCGCCGGGAAGGTAGACCGGCTTGAGCGCGTTGGCCAGGTCGTTCAGGTTGATCACGGTCACCCCCTGAATCTTCGCCACCTTGTTGAGGTTGTAGTCGTTCGTCACCAGTTTCCCGTCGAGATGTTTGGCCAGGGCGACCAGTTTCAGATCGACCGGCTGCTTCTGGTACTCGGGGAGTTCCGACTCGTCGATTCTGAGATCGACCCCCTCCATGTTCTGGAGTTTGCTCAGGATATCGAGCCCCCGCCGCCCGCGGGTCCGACGGTTCCTTTCCGAGGAGTCGGCGATATGCTGGAGTTCCAGAATGACGAACCGGGGAATCACCAGCGGCGCGTCGGCGATTTTCGTCTCCATGATGTCGGTGATCCGCCCGTCGATCACGACGCTCGTATCGAGAACCAGCGGCTTGACCCCTTTCACGTCGGGCTGGAACTCGACGAAGGGGATAATGAACCGGAAATCGTTCTGCGTCTGAAAGAGGAAACTGACCCCGAAATAACTGAAGAAGATGAGCATCACGGTCAGGACGCTCCGGCGCAGGGCGCCCGTCTCGTCGTTGACGAAATACGGTTCGAGCGCCGTGGCGAAGAAGAAGGTCATCACCAGCCCGATCAGGAGTCCGAAATAGATCGCGCTGATGAGCGCCACCTTCTTTTTGGGAAACGCCATATCGAGCCCGATCACGCCGAACGCGAGAATCAGGAGGGCGAAAAACGATTTCAGGTTCAGGTCGATGTTTCCGCTGATACTCCCGGTTCGGACGATAAAAATACCGATCCCGGCAGTCACGACCAAAAAGATCACTCGAAGGATTAAAAGGGGCATAACAACACTCTCTCGACAAAAGCGACGATTTCCGCAAGCGAAAAAGAGGGACGGCCGACGTCGGAACCGTCGCCCCGAGCCGCACTTTTCGCAAATCGAAAACGGTCCAGGGAAAAATAATGAATAAAGCCGGAAAGGGAGAGACTCCCTTCGCGTTTGAATTATACCGTCCGACAAAAAAAATAAAAGGGAATCGAGCCGCCTGCGCCCCTGCCGCCCCTGAAAAAGATCAAAAATGCGGCTCTTTCCGACGCAAAAACGGGGGAAAGACCCTTTTAAAAATCCCCGTTTCTGCTATAATGACCCTATTATATTATATAGTGGCCGCGTCATATTAAAGCGGCAGCGGGCCGGTCCCCGCAAAAGACCCCCGCCCGCCGAAACGTGACCCGCCGCCCGAAAAATCCGTCGGCGCCGAGCGCTTCCGCTCCGCCGCCGCATCCAAATTCAGGGGGTGCCCTTTGTCATCAGATAACACCAACCTTCCTCCCGAAGACGACAACCGCGAAAACAACTCCGGCGAGACTCCCGATCCCCGTCCGGTTCACAATCCCGGCGACGGTCCGCTCAATCCGCTCGTTCCGCAGGTCGGCACCGACGGGCATCTCTATCTTCCCGACGGCACGCGCCTTCTGCAGATGCCGATCGAAGACGAGATGAAAGGGAGCTACCTCACCTACGCGATGAGCGTCATCATCAGCCGCGCCCTCCCCGACGTGCGCGACGGGCTCAAGCCCTCGCAGCGGCGTATTCTGGTCGCGATGAACGACCTCAACCTCAGCCCCGGATCGGGGCGTATCAAGTGCGCCAAGATCTCCGGCGACACGAGCGGCAACTACCATCCGCACGGCGAGGCGATCGTCTACCCGACGCTCGTCCGTATGGCGCAGGAATGGAACATGCGCTACGTCCTGGTCGATAAGCAGGGGAACTTCGGCTCAATCGCGGGTCTTCCCCCCGCAGCGATGCGATACACCGAAGCGCGTCTTTCGGGAATGGCGATGGCGCTGCTCGAAGACCTGAACCTCGACACGGTCGACTTCGTTCCGAGTTACGACGAGCGGAACATGGAACCGACGGTTCTCCCGTCGAAAGTTCCGAACCTCCTGGTCAATGGCGCCAACGGGATCGCCGTCGGGATGGCGACGAGCGTCCCGCCCCACAACCTGGGGGAAATCTGTGACGCGACGATCGCCGTGATCGACGATCCCGACGTCTCCCCCTTCGAACTGTTGAAAATCTGCCCCGGTCCCGACTTCCCGACGGGCGGGGTGATCTGCGGAACCAGCGGAATCCGGCGCGGCTATCTGCAGGGCCGAGGGAGCGTGGTCGTCCGCGCCCGAGCCAAGATCGAAGAAAACGGCAAACGCTCGCGGATCATCGTCTCGGAGATTCCCTATCAGCAGGCGCGCGACCGGATCGAAGAAAAAATCGCCGAGGTCGTCAATGAGGGGAAGATCACCGGCATCTCGAACATCCGCAACGAATCGGACCTCAACGAGCCGGTTCGTCTGGTTCTCGATATCAAGCGCGACGCCGATCCCGAGATCGTCTTAAACCAGCTCTATCAATACACGCCGCTGCAAGACACCTTCTCGATCATCATGCTCGCCCTGGTCGACGGCAAGCCGCGCGTGCTCACGTTCAAAGAGATGATCGAAGAGTTCGTGCGCCACCGGATCTCGGTGATCCGACGCCGCACCCTTTTCCTGATGAACAAGGCGCTCAAACGCCAGCATACCGTCGAGGGGCTCCTGATCGCCCACGCCAACATCGACGAGGTGATCCGCGTCATCCGGACCAGCAAGACCCAGCAGGAGGCGAAAGAGCGCCTGATGCAGATCAAGTCTCCCGCCGCGCTCTTAAAGCGTGCCCTGGGCGACGAGGGCTACAAGGCGTTCGTCGAAAACCGCGGCGGTCAGGAAACCGAGACCTACTCCCTCACACCGGTCCAGGCCGACGCGATTCTGAAGATGACCCTCGGCCAGTTGGTCAATCTCGAGCAGGAAAAGCTCGGCGGCGAATACCAGACCCTCCTTACCGACATCGCCGAATTCCGCCGGATCCTCTCCGACGAGAAAAACATTCTGGCGATCATCCGCGAAGACCTCCTCGACGTCAAGAAGAAGTTCGGCGACAAGCGGCGCACCGAAATCAGCACCGAAGAGCTTTCCGACATCGACATGGAAGCGCTCATCGATGAAGAGACGATGGTCGTTTCGATCAGCGCCGGCGGCTACATCAAGCGTACGCCGGTCATCGAATACCGAATTCAGAACCGGGGCGGAAAAGGGCTCAAGGGGGCGAAGACCGACGACGAAGACCCGATCAGCCACCTCTTTGTGGCGAGCACCCACGCCTTCCTGATGTTCTTCACCAACAAGGGGAAGGTCTACTGGCACAAGGTCTACGGTCTGCCGCAGCTCTCGCGCGACGCCAAGGGGCGGGCGCTGGTCAACCTGCTCCACCTCGACGAAGGGGAAGTGATCCAGGACTGCCTGGCGGTCAAGGATTACGATCTGCCCGACCACTACCTGATCATGGCGACCAAAAAGGGCCTGGTCAAGAAGACCGTTCTGCACGCCTACCGCCGACCGCTCAAAGCGGGGCTGATCGCGATCAAACTCCGCGAGGGGGACGAACTGATCGACGCGTGCGTCTGCGGCCCGAACGACGAAATTCTCCTTTCGACCGCCAAGGGGCAGGCGATCCGATTCCGTCAGTCCGACGTCCGCCCGATGGGGCGCAACTCGAGCGGGGTCAAGGGGATCTCGCTGCGGCACGGCGACTCGGTGGTCGGGATGGTCGTCGCCGACGAGAATGCCACGCTTCTGACGGTCTGCGCCAACGGCTACGGCAAACGGACCCCGTTCGGCCCGAACGCGCCGGCACTCCCCGACGATGAGCCGATTCCGGAAGACGACGATCAAATCATCGGTCAGGCCCCGGCCGAGACCGACGCCGATTCGGAGGCAGAAGACGTCAATTCCACCCGTTCGTACCGTGTCCAGCGGCGCGGCGGCGGCGGGATCAAAGATATCAAGGCGACCAAACGGAACGGCCCGGTCATCGCGATCGTGCCGGTCACCGACGGCGGCGAGGTCATGATGATGACAGCGCGCGGCAAGATCCAGCGGATTTCGGTCGACGACATTTCGATCGTCGGACGGAACACGCAGGGGGTACGCGTGATGAACGTTGACGACGGGGACGAGCTGATCGCCGTCAAGCCGGTTCCGAGCGAAGACGCCGGCGTCGTGAAAACCGACGAAAACGAAGATTAAACGCGCCTTTTGCAAAACCGGCATCCGTTCCCGAACCGTTCGGGGGATGCCGGTTTTTCTGTTATACAACGGTTTTCTGTCACGTTCGTTTCGGGGGAAAGAAAAAATGAAAGAACTCCGGGTCGGAATCGTCGGTTTCGGGATGATCGGCAAAGTCCACGCGTTCGGCTACCGGACGCTCCCCTTTTACGCGTGCGGTTTGAAGATCCGCCCGCGGATCGCGACGGTGGCGACCTCGCGCCCGGAGACTGCCGCGGCGGCGGGGGAACTTCTCGAGTGCGAGGGAACGACCGACTGGCGCCGGATCACCGAGAGCCCCGAAATCGACGCGGTTCACATCTGCACCCCGAACCGGGATCATCTCGCTCCCCTCCTTTCGGCAATCAAGCACCAGAAACACGTCTACTGCGACAAGCCGATCGCCTCGTCGCTCGACGAGGCGCTTCAGGTCGAAAAGGCGCTCGACCGCACCGACGGCGCGGGTCTTCCCCTTTACACACAGGTCAACATGATGACCTTCCATCTGCGGTTCATTCCGGCGCTGATCCGCGCCAAACAGCTGGTCGACGAGGGCCGGCTCGGCCGCGTTCTGGAATACCGCGCGGCATACCGCCATTCGAGCAACGCCTCGCCCGACGTGCCGTATAAATGGAAGTTCGACGTCGGCGGCGGGGCGATCCTCGATTTGGGCTCCCATCTGGCCGATCTGATCGACTGGCTCATCGGCCTTCCCGACGAAGTCTGCGCCGACAGCGTGATCGCGCACCCGACCCGAATTGACCCGGCGACGGGAACGCCGCGCCCGGTTCGCGCCGAAGACGCGTTCACCGTCCTGACCCGCGCGGCCGACCCGAAAACCGGCGCGGTCACCCGCGGCCAGATCAGCGGCACGAAACTGGCGACCGGTTCCGAAGACGAGATGTCGCTTGAGATTTACGGCGAAAAGGGCGCCCTCCGCTTCTCGCTGATGGACGCGCACTTTCTGGACTTCTACGACGCCGAAAAGAAAGAGGGCTGGATCCGCATTGCCGCCGGCGCGCGCTACACCGACCCGCACACCGAATTCCCCTCGCCGAAATCCCCCGCCGGCTGGACCCGCGCGCACGCGGCGTGCGTGGCGCGGTTCGTCGCGTCGATCGATACGGGCGCGCCCGTCGGCGCCGACCTGCGGCAGGGAATCCGCATTCAGAAGTTTTTAGACGCCGTCCGCCGTTCGGCCGAGGCGCGCGCGTGGATCGCGGCGCGCTAGCCGAGCTCCTCTTTCCAGCGGGCGATCAGACGGAGCGCCTCGAGCGGGGTCAGATTATCAATGTTGAGATCCCGTATTTCACTCACCAGCGGGTGGTCTTCCGGACCGAAAAGGGAGAACTGAACCGTCTTTTTCGACCGTCGTCCCGTCCTTGTCTCGGGCGCGTCGAACGGCTGCTCGGCGGCGCTTTTGAGCGCGCCGGCCAGCGCCTCGCGCGCGGCGTTCAGGTGCGAGGCTTCCAGCGAGTCGAGAATCGCCCTGGCTCGGCGGATCACCGGTTTGGGAACCCCCGCCAGACGCGCCACGTGAATCCCGTAACTCTTATCCGCCGGGCCGGGCATGATCTTATGCAAAAACGCGATCTCGTCTTCCCATTCGCGAACCGCCACGTTCAGGTTGTCGACCGCGGGGCAGGTGTCGGGCAGATTCGTCAGCTCGTGATAGTGGGTGGCGAAGAAGGTGCGGCATCCCTGCTCCTCGTCGGAAGACGCTCCGGGAAGAGGCGGGCGGCGGCTGAGCGACTCGGCGATCCCCCAGGCCAGCGAGATTCCGTCGTAGGTGCTCGTGCCCCGGCCGATCTCGTCGAGGATCACCAGACTCCGGCGGGTCGCGCCGTTTAAGATCCGCGCCGTCTCGATCATCTCGACCATAAAGGTGCTCAGCCCGCGCGTCAGCTCGTCCGAAGCGCCGACCCGAGCGAAGATCCGGTCGGTGATCCCGATTTCGGCGTCGGCGGCGGGAATGAACGAGCCGGTCTGCGCCAGGAGAACCAGAAGCGCGACCTGGCGGATATACGTGCTCTTCCCCGCCATATTCGGGCCGGTGATCAGATGGATCATCGCGCCGTCAGGAGAGCAGTCGGCGTCGTTCGGCACGAAACTCCCCGGGTCGGCGGCGTCGAGAACCGGATGCCGCCCCTCTTTGATATGCAGAACCGGTTCTTCGACCAGCCGGGGCCGGCAGTAACCGCGCGAGGCGGCCGTCTCGGCCAGCGAGGCGAGAACGTCCAGATGCGAAAGCGCCGCGGCGGTCGACTGGAGGCGTGCGCGCTGCTGGGCGGCGAGCTGAACCAGGTTCCCGAAGAGTTCAAACTCCCGTTCCAGGGCGTGCTCGGCGGCGCCGAGAACCTTCTCCTCGTACGCTTTCAGCTCTTCGGTGATATACCGTTCGGCGTTTTTGAGGGTCTGCTTGCGAATGTAGTTCGCGGGGACCTTGTCGCTCTGCGCGTGGGTCACTTCGATGTAATACCCGAAGACCGAGTTGTAGCCGACCTTCAGCGTCGGGATCCCGGTCTTCCGGATTTCGGCGGCCTGGAATTCGGCGAGCCGCTGTTTTCCCCCCGACTGAAGTCGGCGGTACTCGTCCAGCTGCGGGTCGTAGCCCGTTTCGATGAACCCGCCCTCGCGGAAGTTGAGGGGCGTTTCGTCACCCAGGGCGCGGCGGAGTTCGTCGGCAAGCTCTTCGAGCGGAAAGATCTGCGAGCCGTAGACGTTCAGGAGAGACGCCGAACACCCTTCGAGCCGGCTTTTCAGCTCGGGAAGAATTTCGAGCGTCTTGCGAATCGAAATCAGATCGCGGGGTGAAACGCGCCGCTGGGCGAGGCGGGTGACGATCCGGGGCAGGTCGAAGACCGAACGGAACTGACGGCGGATAAACTCGCGCAGCTCGCTCTGGCCGACCAGTTCTTCGACGCCGTCCTGCCGCGCGGTGATCTGCGCGATGTCGGTCAGGGGATACGCCAGCCACGAGGCGAGAAGACGGCTCCCCATCGGCGTTTTACACATATCGACCGCGTCCAGAAGCGAGCCCTCGCGCCGCCCGTCCCGGCTGTTGCGGAGGATTTCGAGGCTCCGCTGGCTCGCCTCGTCGATTTCGAGCTGCGAGGCGGGCTGATACTTTTGGAGCGTCTCGATATACTCGAGCGAATCTTTCTGCGTTTCGCTCAGATAGGAGTGGATTCCCCCGGCGGCGGCCAGAGCCAGCGGGTCTTTTTCGGGCGAGAAACCGAACCCTTCGAGCGTATTGACGCGAAAGAGCGCGTGGAGACCGTCGACCGCCGCGCGGAGGGCAAACGTCCAGTCAGGCCGGAGCGACCGCATCGTTCCCTCTTTTCGATCGGGAAAGTGCGCGGCGCAATGTTCGGGAACGAGGATTTCCGCCGGATGGATCCGCGCCAAAAGGTCAAGCGCCTCCTGGAACGGGACCTGCGCCGCGGTGAACTCGCCGGTCGAAAGCTCGACCCACGCGACCCCGGTCGGCTGGGCGGGATCGATTTTACTCTGCGGCGCGCGCGCCGTTTCGGCGCCGTCGAAATCGAAGTTGTCGTTCGAGACGAAGCGGGGCTTGGCCGGCAGCGAGACCGCCGCCAGGTAGTTGCTCGTCTTCGGGTCGAGGATCGCCTCGTCGGTGACGGTGCCGGGAGTGACCACGCGTGTGACTTCGCGCTTGACGATCGACTTGGCCTTCTTCGGGTCTTCCATCTGATCGCAGACCGCGACCTTCTGACCGGCGTTGATCAGTTTGGCCAGATACAGATCGAGCTGATGATGCGGGAACCCCGCCATCGGCATCGCGTCGGGCCCCTTGTTCCGGTCGCGCGTGGTGAGGGTCAGGCCCAGGATGTTGGCGGCCTTGTACGCATCGTCGTAGAAGAGTTCGTAAAAATCCCCCATCCGAAAGAGCAGGATCGCATCCCCCGCCGCGCGTTTGGCCTCGTGGTACTGGCGCATCATCGGGGTTTCGGGAGTCGATTTCATGATCGGGGGAATCCTTTCTCGGAAGTTTCGCGAGATTCCGGCTTGGACGCCGCGGCGGAATCGCCGGAGGGAAGGACGCCCGTACCGCAAAAAGGAACAATCGAATTCCCTCTCATTTTATCATCTTTCGGGACGATGTCAAAACGACGCGCGGCAGTTTCGGGTCTTGAACCGCGGGGCCGGATAACTTAAAATGAGTGGAGAAACTCATAGCGAAAGCGATCACCCCAACCTTGAAAGCGAAACAGTTATGTCGAAAAAAATCATCGCGCACGATCTGGGAACCGGCGGGAACAAAGCGACCCTCTTTGACAGCGACGGGACGCTGATCGCCTCGGTCTTTGCCTCCTATCCGACGAACACTCCCGGCCCGAGTCTGATCGAGCAGAAGCCGGACGACTGGCTCCGGGCGGTCTCGGAGAGTACGCGGCAACTTCTGGCCGAAACAAAGACCGACCCGCGCGACGTGGCGGCGACGGCCATCTCGGGCCACAGTCTGGGAACCGTTCCGCTCGACAAAGACGGCAACCTGCTCCGCGAAGAGACGCCGATCTGGTCGGACCGCCGCGCCGAAGAAGAAGCGGCGGCGTTCTTCGAAAAGATCGACCCGACCGAGTGGTACATGACGACCGGAAACGGGTTTCCGGCGGCGCACTACACCGTCTTTAAGATTCTCTGGTTCCTGAAACACGAGCCGGAAATGATGCGGCGGGCCGACGTCGTTCTGGGCACGAAAGACTACATCAACTACCGCCTCTCTGGCATCCGCGCCACCGACCCGAGTTACGCATCGGGGTGCGGGGCGTACGACCTCGAAAAGTGGGCGTATTCGGAGAAGCTCCTCGAAGCGACCGGGCTCGACCCGGCGCTCCTGCCGAAGATCGTCCCCTCGACTGAGCCGCTCGGCCCTCTGACCGACGAAGGGGCGCGGCTGCTGGGGCTGACTCCGGAGACCGTCGTCTGCTGCGGCGGGGTCGACAACTCGTGTATGGCGCTCGGAGCGGGCTCGTTCAAAAAGGGGCGCGTCTACACGTCGCTCGGCTCGTCGTCATGGATCGCGCTGTGCGACTCCCTCCCGACCCTCGACGTGGCGGCGAAGAGTTACGTCTTTACGCACGTCGTTCCCGGAATGTTCACCTCGGCGCTTTCGATCTTCTCGTCGGGTACGACGTTCCGCTGGGTTCGCGACCACTTCTGCCGCGATCTGGCCGCCGAGACCGAAAAGAGCGGCGCCGACGTCTACGACCTGATGACCGCCGAAGCCGCCCTCTCCCCGCCCGGCGCGCGCGGACTCCTCCTGAACCCCTCCTTCGCCGGCGGGACGATGCTCGACGCCAACCCGAACATGCGCGGCGGATTCGCCGGGCTTGACCTTTCGCACACGCGCGCCGACGTGATCCGCGCGACGATGGAAGGGATCGCCATGAATATGCGCGCCGTGATGGAAGCGCTCAAAAAGATCGCCGTGACCGAAAAGAGCCTGATCGCCGTCGGCGGCGGGGCGAACTCGCCGCTCTGGCGTCAGATCTACGCCGACACGCTCAACATGGATCTTCTGCGGGTCAACATCGGGCAGAACGCCGCCTCGCTGGGGGCCGCCGCGCTGGCGTTCGTCGGAACGGGAATTTGGGATTCGTTCGATAAGATCGACGATCTGCTCCGCGCCGAAACCGCGGCCTCGCCGATTCCCGAAAATGTTGCCGTCTACGAAAAGGCGTATCAGCGGTTCCGCCGCTTCTCGGACGCGCTCGGCCGACTCGACTGACGCGCGCGGCGAAAAGAGCTACGCCCAGGCGTATTTCGGATTGAGCGCTTCGAGACCGCGGCAGATCCCTTTGACGCGTTCCGTTCCGACACTTTCCGCCCAGGGGAAGATTCCCCCTTTCGCTTCGGGAAACCCCAGTCCGCGCGTCAGGGCGCGGTCCGCCTCGCTCGGCCGGTCCACGATCCCGTCCCGCAGCGCGCGGCGCGCCTCGGTCAGCACCGCGCAGAAGACGCGCATCGTGATCACCTCGTCGGAAATCCCTCTTCCGGAAAGCGCCAGATGCGCTCCCAGGGGAAAATCGGCTCCGCTTTCGGCCGACGGCGTCTGATGCCGCGCGCGCAGGGGGGCCAGGAGCGCGTCGAGGCTCGGATCGGCCTCGCCCTCGTCGGACCAGTTCCCCCGTCCCCTGTAAAGACGGAATCCCCGCCCGTTCTTCCGGCCGAGCCGGCCGTCATCGATCATCGCCGGCAGAAGGTCTCCCGACTGAATGTAATCGGGGAACGCCTTAAAAAAAGTCCAGCCGCTGTGCATCGTCACGTCGAGCCCGATCTCGTCCATGATCCGGAACGGGTCCATCTCCATTCCGAACGCGCGGCACGCCGCGGCGATCCGTTCGGGCGAAACCCCCTCGAGCAGAAGGGTCATCGACTCTTCGAGATACGGATTCAGAAGGCGGTTGACCAGAAAACCGGGTCCGTCGGAAACAACGATCGGCTCTTTTTCAATGCGGCGCGCGGTCTCCTCGGCGCGGGCGATCGTTTCAACGTTCGTCCCTTCCCCCCGGATGATTTCGACCAGCGACCGCTTCCGAACCGGGTGGAAGAAATGGAATCCGCAGAACCGTCCGCCGGAAAAGTGTTTCGTTCCGTCCAGACCGCGGGCCAATTCGCCGATCCGGATCGTCGACGTGTTCGAAAGGAGGAGCTTTTCGCCGGTACAGACTTTGTCCAGGCCGCGGTAGAACTTCTGTTTCACCTTCGACTTTTCGACGATCGTCTCTAAGATGATTTCGGCGCGGTCCAGATCCGCCGCTTCGCCCGTGACGGTAAAGAGGGCGGCGACCCGGCGGCGCGCCTCGGCGAGATCGTCCGAACTCGGCTCGGCCCGACCCGAGAGCTGGCAGGCCAATTCCGCGGTCAGACGTTCGGGCGCGGCGGTCCGCGCTTCGGCCGAAAGGTCGTAGAGGAGAACCGGAATCCCGGCGCGCAAAAACGCGGCGGCGATGGAACATCCCATCAGGCCGCCGCCGGCAATTCCGAGTGAAGTGGAAGGCGTTGTCATCGGAAAACCCCTCTCGGGGGGGATTGCGAAAGGGAGAATGGGGGATATAATGAATCTGTCAGTCGGGCGCCTTTCGGCGCGCGTCTGCCGCACTTGCGCCCTTAGTGTAGCGGTAACACGGCAGCTTCCCAAGCTGCAATTGTGGGTTCGACTCCCATAGGGCGCTCTGGCGCGGGGCTTAACGGTCCCGCGCCTTTTTTATCGGCGCGTCTCTTTACGCGCCGGGGCGCCGCATCCGACGACGCCGTCTCCGCGGCGCCTTGATCCCGAAGAAGATCATATAGAGGATCGGAACCATAAAGAGGGTCAGGACGGTCGCGAAGATCAGCCCGAACATGATGGCGGTCGCCATCGAGCCGAAAAGCGGGTCGTCCAGAAGCGGGATCATCCCGACGATCACCGTCATCGCGGCGACGGTGACCGGCCTCATTCTTTCGACCGAGGCGTCGACGATCGCGTGATACGGGTCGTCCCCCTTCTTCATTTCCTCATCGATCTGGTCCATCAGAACGACGCCGTTGCGCACCATCATTCCCAGCAGACTCATCGCGCCGATCAGCGCCATGAACCCGAACGGTTTCCCCATGACGAGAAGCCCGAACGTGATCCCGATCGACGCCAGCGGGAAGGTGAGCATGATGATCAGCGGCTGACGAAGCCCGTTAAAGAGCATCACGACGATGATCGCCATAAAGACCAGGGCGATCGGGAGCTTGCTCATCAGAAAACCGGTCGCGATATCCGACTTCTCCTGCTGCCCTCCCCATTCGAGACGGTAGCCCGGAGGAAGGGGAATCGACTCGATCTGCGGCCTGACCTTATTCAGAAGCGCGGTCCACTCGACCCCGTCGGCGTCGGCGCCGACGGTGATCGTCGGGATCCGGTTCCGATGGCGGATCAGCCCCTCTTCCCACTTGATTTCAAGATCGTCGGTCACCTCTTCCAGCGGAACGCTCGCCGGCGAGAAACCCCAGACAGGCGTGTTCCGCAGCGTATCGGTTCGATTCCGATCCGCCTCGGAAGCGCGGATTTTGATCGGCAGGAGGTTTTCGCCGTCGGCGTAAAGCCCCGCCGGAATCCCGACGGTCGCGCGGGTGAGCGCCAGCTGCATCTGCGCGCGCGAGATCAGACCCCGCTGTCCTTTCGCCTGGGAGAAGGCGGGGGACCAGGTCGGAACCTTCTGCCGCCAGTCGTCCCGCACGAATTTGGCGGTCGGCTCCTGACGGAGGATCTCTTTCGCCTGCTCGGCCAGCTCGCGCAGGACCTCCGCGTCGGGCCCGCTGAACCGCGCTTCGAGTTCGAGTTTGGTGGTCGGGCCGAGCGCGAACCGCTGGGTCCGCGACTCCGCCTGCGGGAAGTTCGTCTTGATCCAGTCCTCGGTCGGCTTTAAGAGTTTGGTGACGTCGCCGACCGTCTCGGTGTTGACGACCAGCTGACCGTAGGAGGTGTTGTTCAGTTCCGGTTCATACGGCAGATAGAACCGGGGGGGACCGGCACCCAGGAACGAGGCGACGTTGGCCACGCCCGGCTGCGACATCAGGTACTCTTCGATTTGCGCCACGTCCTTTTCGACCGCGTTGACCGAACTCCCTTCGGGGAGCCAGTAGTCGACCATGAACTGCGTGCGGATGGTGCGCGGGAAGAAGATCTGCGGCACCTTGGTGAACCCGTAGCCCCCCAGAATCAGCAGGCACAGGAACCCCAGGAGGGCAACGGTCTTATGGCGCAGATTCAACTCGAGCAGACCGCGGTAGAAGCGGTGTACCGGCCCGGAGTGGGGGTCTTTCGGCGCACCCTCTTTCGGCCGGACGAAAATGTAGTACAGAACCGGCGTCTGGAGCATCGCGATGAACCAGCTGATCATCAGCGAGATCGCCAGCACGATGAAGATGTCTTTCGCGTATTCGCCCGTCACGTCGGGGGAGAGGTAAATCGGCAGGAAGGCGAGCGCCCCGACGATCGTCGCGCCCAGCAGCTGATTCGCCGCGCGGTGAGCCCCTTCGATACACGCCTGGGTACGTTCCATTCCCCGCTGCATCCGGACCAGGATCAGGTCGCCGACCACGACGGCGTCGTCGACCAGAATCCCCAGTGCGATGATGAACGCGCCGAGCGAGGTCCGCTGGAGGATGATCCCCATCGGCGCCAGAACGCAGAGGGTTCCCAGAATGACCAGCAGCAGGCTGGAGGTGATCAAAAGGCCGCTCCGCCACCCCATCGCGATCATCACGACGAAGGTGACGATGATAATTGCCTCGCGCAGGTTTTTCGTGAACGCGTGAATCGCCACGTTGACGTTATCCGGCTGATAGCTGACCGTGTCGATGTGATACCCGGCGGGATACGTTTTCATGATCTCGCCGATCCGCTCGTGCACCTCTTCCCCCATGGCGATCACGTCGCCGTTCGGAACGGGGGAAAGGGCGAGGACGACGGCGCGCTGGCCGTTGATCCGCATCACCTTCGACGGTTCGTCGACGGCGACGCGCCGGACGGTGGCGACGTCTTTCAGGCGGATCTGACGGGTTCCCTTTCCATTGTTGGCGCTCAGACGTTCGAGAATCGGGTTCGGGTTATCCCCCGAGGCGGCCAGCTGAATGAGACCCGCCGCGTCGATCCCGTCGGGGATGATCACGTTTTCGATCTCCTCGATCGACTCGAACGCGCCGGACGGATTGATGCGGATCCTCTCGCCCGAGATGCTCATCTCACCCGCCTTGACCTTCAGGTTCTGAGCGGCCAGCGCCCAGTAGACGACCATCGGATGAACCGAAAGTTCGGACATCTTCGCCTGCGAGAACTCGATTTCGATCTGTTCTTCGGGGAGTCCCCACAGGACGATCCGTTTCACTTCCGGCACGAGGAGAAGCTGTTTCTGAACATCTTTCGCGGCGTCGCGCAGTTCGGCGTCGGTATAGCCGTCGGCGGTCAGTGCCAGGACGATCCCGTAGACCTCGCCGAAATCGTCGTTGACAATCGGCGTGATCGTCTCGGGAGGGAGTTTCAGCGCGGCGATATCGATCTTATTCCGCAGTTCGGTCCACGCCTTATCGATATTTTCGGTCGGGAACGTTTCGAGAAGATCGACGAAGACGATCGACATTCCCGGTCTCGAAAGGGCGCGGCTCGTCTTGAACCCCTTGATCTGCTGCGCCGCCTCTTCGATCACGCTGGTGACGTTGTTGGCGACGTCTTCCGGCGAGGCGCCGGGATAGAGGGTGATGACCACCGCCGTCTTCACGGTAAACTCGGGGTCTTCGAGCCGTCCCATCGTGAAGTAGGAGTAGATCCCGCCGACGATGAGCAGAAAGACACAGAATCCGATCACGGTTCGGTGATGAACGGCATATTTTGGAAGCATAACCGTCTGCCTCTCTTTGTGGGTAATTGATTCGTGATTGAGGATTGTGCGTAACTACTCGGTGCGGACCAGTTCCCCTTCGGCGAGGAAACGCGCGCCGGCGCCGACGATCTTTTCACCCCCCGAAAGGCCGTCTTCCACGACCGCGCCCTCTTCGGTAAAGGTCTTGATATGCACCGGATGGCGTTCGACCCGCATCTGGTCGTTGATGACCCAGACCGCCGACTCGTTCTCGCCCGACCCTTCCGCGGCGGGAATCAGCGCCGCCGAGGGAAGGACGATCGTCGAGGAGTTCCCGCGGAGCGTGAGTTCGGCGCTGCCGGTCATTCCGGGCAGGATTTCAGCTTCCGAGCCGGTTTCGGGGGTGGTTCCCCGTTCGATGACGATCGTCAGCGGATACGAGAGTCCCTTCTGCCGGACCGTCTGGCCGATCTCCTTCACCGAGGCCGCGAAGGTCACGCCCGGCATTGAGGGGAACGTGCAGCTGATCGACTCGATATCATTCTGACGCAGGACGATCTCTTCGGAGACGTTCAGCGTCGCCTCGATCCGGTCGGTGTTGACCAGTTCCAGAACCGCGATCCCCGGCGCGACCGTTTCGTAATTGTCAAAGAACTTCTGCGAGATGAACCCGTTAAACGGCGCTTTCAGCTCGGTATCGGCGAGTTTGTTCTGCGCCAGGTTCAGCTCGATTTTCAGCCCGGCGATCTTCGCCTCCATCGCCTGGATCTCTTCGGGGCGGGAACCGGTCGTCGCCTTGTTATATTGCTGACGCAGGGCGTCCAGCTGCGCCTGCGCGCCGTTGGCGGTCGTCTCGGCCATATCGTACTGCGCCTGCGAGGCGGTCCCGTCGCGGCGGAGATTTTCCATTCGATTGAGCTGCGTCTTGGCGTTGGCGGCGGCGGTCTCGGCGGCGCGGAGCTGCGCTTCGAGCGCGGCGACGTCTTCGACCCGCGCCCCGGTCTTCATCGCCGTCAGGCCGGCGTTGGCCTCGTTGATCCCCTGTTCAAACCGCTGAACCGCCAGTTTGTAGTCGCGCGGGTCGAGTCGGGCGACGACTTCCCCCTCACTGACCTTCTTCCCCAGGATCGGGTCGAATTCATGGAGCTGACCCGGCACGCGGAACGAAAGGCGCGCCGACTGCCCCTCTTTGGTAAAAAGGGGGAACGAACGGACTTCGGTGTTCCGCTCGCCGGGAATCGAGAGGACCCGAACCAGAATCGGATCGGTCGGAACCGATTCGACCGGAGCCGCCTTTCGGCATCCCGCGCAAAGGAGGACGCCGAGTCCGACGACGCCGAGGGTCAGAAGATAGCGCTGTTTGCGATAAAAGGGTTCGCGACCGCGTCTGCCTGTCATTTTAACTCCTGAATCTTCAGTGCCCCCGTGGGGGAAAAGAGGAAATTTCCCGCGAAAACGCAACGCCTCCGCGGTTTCATAGCCAGTAAATAATGCGGGCGGTTCGCCGAAAGAACGCACCTTGTCGGAAAGTATCGGCAAACTAAAAGTATCAATATCCCGAAAAAGGGATTTTATCAGAAAACCGCCGTTTTAATCCAGTTCAATTTGTCCATCTTACTTTCCTTCTCCAAAAGATCAGAAAGATTCCCCCCTTTTTTGTGAAGTGAAGGATACGATTTTAACGATTATAGTGATAATCGCGGATACTCCGCCTATGCGGAATAATCCCGTTTTCCGAAGTTTACCAACTTCAATGTTTCAAAGGAGTGAGACTCTCTATGGGAAAGTCCAACCTGTCCGTCGAAAGAAAACGAAACCGAAGAAGGGCCGCAATTTCCGGCGCCCTGATTCTTTCCCTCTGTCTGACCTGCTCGGCCGTCCGGGCGCAGAACGCGTCGCTCTTGCCACAGCTGCGGTTCCGACAAAACAACACGTCGCAAGTGGAAAAGGCTCCTCCGGTCATCATCTCAAAGCCGATGACCCTTCGCGACGGAACCGGCTCGTCGACTCAGCGCGTCGCGAGGGTCGCGTCGGTCACCCCGGTGACAAGCGTCAGAAGCGCCGCGCCGGCCAATCTGCCCGACGATGACAGTCTCTTTGTGGCGCAGACGGCAGGAGCGGACAATCACTCCGACGCGCCGGCCGTTCCGGTCGAAAGCGACGCGCCAAAAGCCGACGCGCCTAAAGCCGAGCCGAAGGCCGCCGCCCCCGCCGGGGACTCCTCCGCGGCCTCCCCGGCGGTCTACACTACCGAAGGGGAAACCCTCGAAGAGGCATGGAACGCAGCTCTGTCAGCTTCGCGCGCCCTGTCGGCGAAAGATTACGAGCGGCTCGGAGCCGAGGCAACCGTCGGCGCCGCGCAGGGGGTCGGTCTGCCGAAGCTGTCGAACGTGACCGGGGCTCACGCCATATCCGAAGAGTTGGCGGTCAAAACCGACGTGGGTCTTTCGCGGATTAATCCGGTTCTTCCCGATGTGCTCGAAACGCCGCTCGCCGAAGAGAGGTTCCTCACCACAACGACCGCGCTGACGATCCCGATCTACATGGGTGGACGCGTACGTAGCATGATCGAAGCGGCAAGCGCCGCCTCGTACGCCATCGGCGCCGGCCGGCAGATTCAGGAAAAAGACCTGAAATACGAAGTGGCGGAGACCTACTTCCTGGTTCTGCGCGTTCGTCATTTATACGAAGTCGCCGAAGAGGCGGAAAAGACGATCGCCGAACACGAGAAGGACGCCCGGCGCCTCCTGGACAACGGGATCGTGACGAAGAACGTGATCCTGGCGGCGGAGGTGGCGCACGCCAACGCCAGACAGGATCTGATCAAGGCGCAGAACGCGGTCACCATTTCGCAGGCGGCGTATAACAGACTTCTGTGGCGCCCGCTCGATACGCCGGTCAACCTGGCCGACGTCGATATCCCGAACCTTTCGGGCGATCTGGAATCGCTGACGCAGACGGCGGTCAGCCACCGCCCGGAACTCTCGGCGCTGGCGTACAAATCGCAGGCGCTGTCGGCCAAGTCGCGCGTCTACCAGGCCGACCGGCTTCCGCAGGTCGCGGCGATCGGAACGCACGACTACATTGAAAACTCGCACCTGAACAAGAACTCGTTCTTCACCGGATCGCTCGGCGTCGCGTGGACCCCGTTCGACGGCGGCGTGAGCCGGAACCGGCAGGCGGCCGCCCAATACGAAGCGATGGCGGTCACGCGCGAATACGAGGAGGCCGAATCGAAGATCCGCCTTCAGGTCTATAAGAGCTGGCAAGACGAGCAGGAGACGCGCCAGCGCGTCCGCACCGCCGAAAAAGCGGTCGAAAGCGCCGAAGAGAACCTGCGCGTGGTCAACCGCGGATTCAAGGAGGGGCTGACCAACCACACCGAGGTCCTCGACGCGCAAACGATGCTCACCCACGCGAGAAGCAACTTGGCGAACGCCTGTTACGACGCGATCCTGGCGACCTACTACCTGCAGCGCGCCACCGGCGAGCTCTGACGAAACAACGGCTGCGGAGAGCTGAGACGGGCTTTTCGGCACGGCGCCGAAAAGCCCGTCATTTTTCGTTCCGCGCCGCGCGGCGCGCCTTACCGGCCGGTTGCCGAGACGGCGTTGCGGCTGGTCGCCTCGAACTGCATCTTTCGTTCTTCAGGCGAAATTTTATAGATCTGAACCGCGAACCGCTTCGCCAGGTCCGCTTCGAACTTCGATTTCAGGGAACGGAGCCGCTCATCTTTGATCCGCTTGGTGATCTCCTCCTGAACTTCGACGAAGGGGGTCCACCCCTCCCTCTGCCGTTCGAGAACGCAGATGATCGAAAGGCCCGAGTCGTCTTCGATGATCCGCGAAAGGGCGCCGACCGGCAGATCGTCGCTGAAAAGCGCCTCGTCGATCGCCTGGGAGCTCAGTTCGCCCCGTGCGGTCCACCCGCAGTCCCCCCCTTTCGAGGCGAACATATCTTCGGAATCGGTTCGGGCGACTTTGGCGAACGCCGACTCCTGCCCTTCCCGGCTCGCGGCGCTCTTGACCGCGTTCCCCATATAGGCGATTTTGCTATACGCATCTTCCCGGGTCGGGTGGTTCGAGAAATAGACGGTCATCTTCTGCCAGCGGACTTTTTCGTCCTTATGGTATTCGCCGCGGTGTTTTTCGTAGTAGCGGCGCAGGTCGTGCGAGGTCGGAACCCACTGGTCGGTTCCCAGGTTATACGACACCCAGCTGCTCGAAACGGTCTGCTGAATGAAAAGGCGGCGTTCCTCGTCGAGGGAACTTTCGAGTTTTTCCTTAAAGAGATCTTCCAGCTCGTCCTGCGTCTCGCAGTGCATCTGCTCGATCAGCGTCGGCAGATATTCGTTGTCGAACGCCTTGTTGAGCGTCTTCTTCTGCTCTTCGATTTCGTCTTTCGACCGCGAAACGATGTAGTCGTTGTAGAAAAGGAGCTGACAGATATACTCTTCGAGAACCTGCGTGTATAGATGGTCGCTGGCGACGAACTCGTTCATCATGGCGACCCGGTACTTTTCGTCGAACTTCGCTTTTTCCTCTTCCGGCGCATCGTCTTTCATACGGAGGAATTCGAGATAGGCGTATTTGCGCAGCTGGTGGAAGATATCGCGTTTGAGGATCGATTCGTTCCCGACCCGGCCGAGCGTGTCGGACCCCTCGTAGTAGACCCGGCTCGAAATCACCGACGGCGAGATTCTCATGTTGTACGAACCCTCGCCGGCCATCGAGACCCTGTCGGCGCGCGGCGCGTCTTCCTGACCCGGAAGGGACGCGGCGACCCACAGAAAGAGAACGCTCAGAAATCCGGCGGCGGCGCGCCGCGTTACCTCTCTCATACTCCCGATCCTCGGCGTACTTTCCCCCGTCTGCTAGTCCCGGCTCAGGCTCACGCGGCTCGGCGCCGCTTCTTCCTTTTTCCAGCCGAAATCGACTTTCGGTTCGATGTTCCAGAGCCCTTTATTGATCGAAATGTCCGAGAACCACAGCTCGGTGTAACTCTTGCCGTTCGAGTGGTACTGCCGCATGTAGTACGGCTGCAGGTCGGAAAGGCGCAGAGTGATGATGATCCGCTGGAACGACGCCGCGTCGCTCTGCTGGCGGGGCCACGCCTCGATCCAAACTTCCGAATCCTGCTTTTCCGGCTTGGTGATCAGTTTCATGTAGAAGCGGCGTTTCAGGTTGTCGGCCTTGGCGATGAAGAAGATCGGAATCGGCCCGTCCATCGTCAGGTCTTTGTTCTGCTGATCTTCGGCGATCGGGGTGACGAGCGCCACGCGGTTTTTGTAATCGTATTCGGTCAGGCTCTTTCCGTCGAGAACGAATTTCTTTTCGTCGAGACCTTTTTTGTATTCCGGTTTCCGATTGCCGTTTTCGTCCTTTTCGTAGGTGAACTCGCCTTCGACATGATAGAGGAGCTTGTTCGGCGCGATGAACTTGAACTCGCCGTAGGTGTGTGACAGCGGGACGCCGCGTTCCTCGCCGTAGAGGCCGCCTCCCTGTTCTTTCGAGGTGACGTTACACGCCACCTTTTTGATGTTCTTGCCGAACTCCTCCCACTTCGCCAGGAACTGGTCCAAAAGCGCGGCTTCCTGCGGCGAGATGCGGAAATCTTCCGGCGGGGGAAGGATCCCGTCGTCGGCGTTTTCGGGAAGAAGGCCCGAATGGGCGTCGGCTTCCGGAAGTCGGGCGGGAGGCGCCTGCGGCGCGGCGGGCCTCCCGTCGGCGGCAGCGGCCGGGATCGGGCCGCCTTGCGGGCGGGTATCCTGAGCGACTTTGATCGGCGCGCTCGGAGCGGTCTCGGGCGCGGAGAACTGCTGCGGCGCGGCGGGCTCTTCGGCGACGGAAACCCGCCCGGCCGACGAAGTCTGGACCGCGGGAATCTGCTGGGCCGCGAGGCGGCGCGTGCGGCCGTCGGCGGGCACGGCGGGGACGGAAGGCGTGGTTTTATACTCGGGAATGGAACGGACCGCCGACGCGTCGGCGACCGGCGAGGCGGGCAAGGGCGTAACGCTCCTTTCCGCCGTGTCGGGAGAGATGATCGACTGATAGCTGTACTGCGCCGAAAGCCGGGCCGTCAGGAAAAAAAGCAGCATCCCTGCCGCCAGGCCGATCGACGTGTTTATCATATAGCGGGCGGCGTATCCCCGGCTCATTCCTTCCACTCCTTGCAATCTCGTGAATCGATAGACTCCTCCCCGCGCCTCTCGGCCGGAGGGAGTCAGTCCCACCGCGTTTATAGCGATTTTCGCCGAATGAGTAAAGAGCGTTTTGCCCCTTCCGTCGGCCTCCGCCCTCGGCCGGGAAAAACGCGCCGGGGCGCGTCTCTTCCGCGGCTCGGGGAAAAGTCCCCTTTTTTCGCGTGAAAAACGTCCTTTTTTCCGGAACGGACTGGACAAATCGGGAGCGGGTCTCTATAATCTAAAGCATGAAAGAGAAACATTACGGCTACGGCCCGTGGGAATACCGCTACGTCTGCAAGAGCTGCGGAAGCGCGGTGCGGGAACCGAAGAACAAGTTGCCCTGCGCGGTTTGCGGCGGAGATTTCGGCCCCAAAACGTCGATGCGCAAGCTCTATCTGGAAGAAGAAAAGCCGTACGAAATCGTCGAGGTCGAGTACCCCCTCCCGAAGACGTTTCTCGACCGTGTTAAAGAGTTTTTCGGATTCCCCGTCGAGACCCGTTACGGAATCCGCGAAGAGAAGCGCCGCCCCTCCCGCCGATGGCGATGGCAGACTCACGCCGAGGTCGAGGAGGAATCGGGGATCATGCGGCACGAAGATTTTCTCTGATTCACGTCTCGTTTCAAGCCGTTTTCATTTCGCGGCGCTCGCCGGTCCGTTTCGTTTCGTCCCGTAAAACGCCGCGGCGCCGGCCGTTTTTCGTCGGAACGCGCACGCACAAAAAAGCGATACCGACCGATCCGAAAACGGATCGGCCGGCTCGCTTCATGTTTTTTACCGCTCGGCTGAAAAAGCCGAACCCCGACTCAGGCGTTGGCGGCCTGTTTGGTCTTGAGGATGAGCTTCGAAAGGCGCGACTTTTTGCGGCTGGCGGTATTCGGGTGCCAAAGCCGGCTTGAAGCGGCGGAATCGAGAGCGCTGCAGACACTCGGGAAGAGATTTTCGGCTTCGGCGACCTGCCCCTCTTTGAGGGTGCGGATCAGCTTCTTGATCCGGTTCCGGACAACCGAGCGCGCGGCGCGGTTGCGAAGACGGAGCTTTTCGTTTTGCCTCATTCTCTTGATGGTGCTTTTAATATTCGGCATGGTTTTCCAAAAAATTCTTTAGATGTTAACCTTCTGGCCGGTGAGACTGTACTAATCTATAGCGGCCGCCAATTACTCTTGGCTACTATTATTTAGCTTTTCGGCCAATTTGTCTAGGAGGGGGGCGACGTTTTTATAGGAAAAATCTATCGCCGCGAGCCGTTCCAGCATCCCCTCGGCTTTTTTATAGAGCCGGAGCCCGGCGGCCAGGAGCGCGCCGCCGTAAAGGGCGCTCTTTCCCTGTTCCGAGCCGAGGTTCTTTCCGAACGCCTCGATCGACTTTTCGTAGTGGGTCAGGGCGAGCTTGTACTGTTTGATCTTCTCGAAGCATTGGGCGATCGCCAGGAAGCAGACCGCTTTGAGCGACTCGTCCTGCTGCGCCTTCTGCAGTTCGCCGATCGCCTCGCGAAACTGCCCGTGCGCCACGAGGAACTGCCCATATTCGAAATGGACCGCGGTCGAGTTCGGGTTCGCTTCGAGTTTTCGGTGAATCAGCGCCAGCGTCGCCTCGTCGAACCCCTTTTTGGCGGCGACAACTTTCGCTTTCGCCGCGTCGGTCGGATTCTTTTTATAGAGTTCCTGCGCCTGATCGAGGTCGAGCTTGGCGCGTTCGCGACGGACGTCGTCGTAGCGGAGCTGAAGGTTTTTGTCTTCCGGAAAATACTTGAGCGCGCGGCGGATGGTGTCTTCTTCTCTCCGGCGGTTCCCGCGCATATTGAAGAAGCGGATGTAGTCGTCCCACAGGTCGTGGTCGTCGGGGGTTTTCGCCAGTTTCTTTTCGAAGGCGTCCTCTTCGCTGATATGGTTTTCGGCGTTCAGCGCGGCTTCCTTTTCGGCGGCGGTCTTTTTCCGCTCCATGTGCTGCATCGTCTTTTGAAGGAGCAGGTCTTTCATCATGCTGCTCGCTTCATGGTCGTTCGGCTTGACGTTCAGAATCCGCTGGCAGCAGGCGATCGCGTCGTCGAAGAGGTTTCGTTCGGCGAGTTCGTTGGTCGCGTAGCGGTTCACCTCGACGTTGGTCGGGTCGCAGTCGACGGCGTGCTTTAAGAGGGCCAGCCCGGTCTCGTCGTAGCCCAGGCCGAGCGACGCTTTGCCCATCGAAAAGAAGACTCCCGCGTCCCACGGGTTGAGCTTCAACAGTTCGGCGCCCGCCTTAATCACATCTTCGTGCTTCGAGCGGGTCTCGGCGACTTTCATCTGCGACCGCGCCGCGCCCCCCTTGAGTTTGGCGAACCCCGCCCCTTTTTTGTTATTGCCGTATTTCATCCGCAGATTGGCGACGAACGACTGGAGGTAGATCAGGTTCGACGGGGCGTTCGTATAGCATTGCGAGAACATCTCGTTGGCGTAGTCGAACTCGCCGGCCTGCATCTTTTGGTTGCCGAACTCATAGCATTTCTGGAGCCGGGCGCGGAGCGTCTGGGAGAGGTGGGAGTTCTTTGCGTCGTTTAATAAGTTGTCGTCTTGCGGCATCGTGAAAACTCCGAAAAATGAAACGGCGCCGGCTTACGCGAGTTCCCGGCGCAGGTATTCGGCGCGCCGGACGAGCGCTTCGTCGTCGTCGAGGGGCCGACCCGCCGCCAGTTCGAGGTGGGCGGGCTGAATCCGCAGAAAGAGCTCGTCGATCTTCTGCGCGGGAACCTCGTCCTGAAGACCCAGGTGCGCCCCCATCCGCAGGAACGAAAGGTGCGTCATCGCCTCTTCGGTCCGGATCTTCCGCGCCGATTTGAGGATCCCGATACCGCGGTAGATGCGGTCGAGCGTCTGCTGCTGTTCCTTTTCGATGAGGCGCTCGCGCGCTTTGCGTTCATACTCGACGATCTTCGGGATCACCGTCATCAGATGGTGGAGGATCTCCTCCTCGGCCAGACCGAGCGTCGCCTGATTGCTGACCTGGTAGAAGTCGCCCAGCGGCTTCGACCCTTCCCCGTAAAGCCCGCGCAGTTCGAGATTCATGGTCTGAATCGCGCGGAAGGCGCGTTCGGACTCGTTGGTGAGGATCAGCGCGGGAAGATGGAGCATCACGCTCATCCGGGCCCCCGTCCCCACATTAGAGGGGCAGGCGGTCAGGTAGCCGTGTTTCTCGTCGAAGGCGTAGGGGAGGAATTCCTCGTAGCGGTTATCGAGATCGTTGACCCGCCGCCACGGGGTTTCCAGATCGAAACCGGGCGCGAGAGCCTGCATCCGGAGGTGGTCTTCCTCGATCACCATTATACTGAAATTCTCGGTGCGTTCAACCAAAACGGCGCGTTCCGCCTCGCCGTCGAGGAATTCGCGGCTGATGAGCTGCCGTTCCAGAAGGCAGAGCAGATCGGCCTGCTGCAGCTCCGAGGCACCCAGGAGAAGATAGCTGTCCGGTTCCAGGAGTTTGGCCGACGCTTCGGTAAACGAGGAGATGATCTTTTCGCGGTCGAAGACCGAGAGCCGGTCGACGAACGGGTAACCGGCCAGGTTCCGCGCCAGACGGACCCGGCTTGAAAAGACCACGTCGCTTTCGGGCCCCCGGCAGGCGAGTCGGGTATCGACGTTCGTTACGAGTTGAGCGATCCTTGCGTCCATAAATCACCTGTGAAATCTTCCCTGAATCTTCGGCGGAACAGGCGGCCGACAGAGGAAAACAGAAACGGCCGAAAAAAAACACCCATAAAAAAACGATCCTAAGAGAGACTCTTAAGACCGTTTTAGAGAGCGCCTCGACTAGGACTCGAACCTAGGACCCAGCGGTTAACAGCCGCTTGCTCTACCAACTGAGCTATCAAGGCAACGGCGAGGAGGGGAAGGAGGAACCCCAAATCGCACGGTCTTTATTCTATCCCTTTTAATGGATTGCGCAACCCCACCCCCGGGAAAAAAACGATTTTTTCACCGGCCGGGAAGGAGTCCGGACATATCGCCGGAGGAAACCCCAGTTTCTGAAAGGCTCACGCCGATCTTCTCGGTATCGAGATTGAACGAGACGCTGTTGAACGTCTGCGTGCTGATCGGCGCGCCGATCCGTTCCTGCCGACTCAGCGTGGCGGGAGACAGGCCGTTGCCCGTCATCGACACCGTCCGTTTCCGATGATCGTATTTTATCGTATCGGCGCGTCCGATAAAAGTCTGATATTTGAATCGCGCGTCGTCTCGGGCGGTTATCCCCATCGACCGCTCGGTCTCGCCCGACTGCGCCGACTCGGAGAGCTCCAGTTTGCCGCAGGAGAGATCGAACGTACCGGGCGGAAGCGGATCGATACCGTTGACGTCGAGATCGAGCTGCGGTTTTTCGCTCCCGACCACCGCCAGACGAACATCCCCCTCGGCGTTCACGTGCCGGTCTCGGATATTCCCGACGATCCCGTTCCGAAAGACGAGGTGGAAATGAGTCCACGGTTTCTTCGCCTGCGCCAGGAGCGCCTCCTTCTGCGAATCGCCGCCGGTCCCGGCGGTGTCGCCGGCATCAATGTCGGGGGTCTCGACCATGCCCCGGAGCCAACCCGGCCCGGAGACGGTTAAAACGCCGGTCTCGACCTCGATCTTCGCACTGGTCGCCTCGCCGCGAGCCCGTCCGCGGAGCGGCTTCTTTTCACCGGCGCCGGCGGTATCGGGGTCCGCCGGAACGACGCCGTTCCACGCCACGCTGACCGGAG
This sequence comes from Thermoguttaceae bacterium, assembly GCA_017652805.1. Classification (GTDB taxonomy): domain Bacteria; phylum Planctomycetota; class Planctomycetia; order Pirellulales; family Thermoguttaceae; genus RUG695. The sequence continues at coordinate 34,654 of JAGCAH010000223.1, forward strand.
CGGTGCGGGACCCCAGGCAGGTCGTCGTATTGAGCGGGAGTCTCTTGGCGCCGGAAGCGTCTTTCCCCATATCGAAATCGAAGATCTGAATCGGCTGTTTCAGACTCAGGACGATCATGGGGGATTTCAGCTCGACCGTACTCCCCTGCCGGACGATGACCTGATCGTCGTCTTTGGGACGTTCGGCGATCGACCCGTCTTCAGGCTGGGGTTTTCCGTGAAAGACGAGCTGCCGGCCGTCGAACGACATGGAGCTCGGCCACCAGACCTCGACCGGCTCGTCCGAGACCGCGCCGCCGTCGGCCGACGGCATTCCCGAACCTTTCGGAATCGCGAACCGGAGTCGGCCGCGGCCTGACACCGAGAATCGATTCTCAGGCCGACTGACCTGAATATCCTTACCGATGAGAGTCAGGCCGCTCCCGACAAAGTTCGCCGGTGCGCCATGGAGGGCGACCGTGACAAGGGAGGTTCCCGGATTCTCGATCTGAACGCTGTCCCCGTCGATCCGGAGGGTCTCTTTCCTTTCGAGCGGGTCGGTTTCTGTGACGCGGAACTCTCCCATCATCGTGACGAGCGGAACGTCGTACCCCTTGACCGGGCGCGGGGAAAGACAGATTTTCATCTCTCCCGCCGAAATGTCGAACGTCGAGTTCCCCTCTTCTCCCATCATCGAGCCGCCGACGTCGAACGGGTTCCCTTTCGGCTTTTCGCCGACGAGCGACGAGCCCGCCGCGCCGCTCGGATTCCGGTCGAAGACAAGATCGACCCTGTCCCGAATGAGGCACTTCCCGCGCGCGGCGGTCATCTCGACGTCCCCCGCCAGTTTCGCCGCCACCGGCGTGATCTTCGGCATTTTCCCGTCCGAAGATCCTTCCTTCTTCCCCATCGGCGACTTAAACCAGAAATCGGCTTCCCGGGCGGTCAGCGAACCGAACAGGGTCGAGACGACGCTGAGCCCGCCGCGAACCGACGCGACGTACATTTCCTTTTCTTCCGCGTCCGGAATGACCTGAACCTTTTCGTTCCAGGCGACGGAGAGATGCTCCGCCTCCTCGTCGGGCGAGTCGGTCGGCAGATCGGTTTCGAGGCGTCCCTTTCCGACGGCGATCAGCCGCTCGAGTCCCTCTTTGCCGTGGATATACTCGATCTGTTTTGAAATGAAGCTCAGCTTTCCGTACTGCAGAACGGTCTCCTCTTCCTCCTTCTGCGCCGCCGCGGGAATCGTATTTCCCGGAGTCGAGTCTTTGAGGGGGAAAAGCGCGAGCCGCTGCCGGGTGGGTTCGAAGGAGATGACCCCCGCCTCGGCGCTGACGAACCCCCCTTCGACCTGGAGCGACGACTTCCGTTCGGGCGAGCCGGTCGCGCTGATCCGGGAAGGTCTCAGCCGCGAGATTTTTCCGTTCGGCTTCCGTTTTCCCTTGTATAGCGATTCGAACTTGTCCAGCTTCTGCTGAAGTTCGCTGTCGCTGAGGTAGAAGGTGAGATAGTCGCACCGGATCGAGTCGGTCTGACGTTCTTCGTGAAACGCGGTGATCTCGACGTTTCCCGAAAAGCGCGCGCACCAGGTCGTCGGCCCCTCGTTCGGGTCCGGCTCGAAGATCACGCCGTCGCGGCACCGCACGTCCATCGTCACCTTCTTCGGCGTTTTACCGTCCCCCTGCGGCGCTTCTTCCGACCCGGGGTCGACCGACGCGCTTCCGTCCCACGGGTTCACGTCGGGGAGGGTCGGCAGAAAGTCGTCCATTTCGAATTCGAGCCGGGTCAGTTTATTGAGCGTCACCTGACGGATCGAAAAGCCGTGGCCGACGTTCCCGTCGTTCAATTCGTCGTCGAGCGGCCCCTCTTCCGGCGCGGCATTCTCCCCTTCTTTCTTTTCTTCCGGAAGGGAAAGATCGATCGCCATACGGAGCCCGACCCCTTCGACCTGCCGCCGGCCGTAGTGAATGATCACTTCGCTGTCGGTATTGATCGTTTCGAGGTTAAACGTGATGTTCCGGGTCGTCAGGCTGAAATTGTCGGCCGTGTTTTCGGGATCCATCACCGACCGGATCGTGACCTGCCCCTGGAACTGCCCCCCCTCGACGTTGCTCGGCGAGAATCCCGCCGAAAGGGACTGAAAACTCAGTTTATCCTTGAATCGGAGTTCCACCTTATCGTTCGTCTCGATCACCACCGCGCGGCGGAACCGTTCCCGTTCCGAAAGATCCTTGTCGCCGCTCGGCCAGACGAAGGTGCACGCGTTGAACGCGAGGGTCTCTTTGCCGGGTTCCGGTTCTTTCGGAAAAAGGAGGAGCCAGGAGCGGTCTTTGGCGATCACGCTCAGCGGATTGAGCCGACGCCAGTCGGTCGGGTTGGGAAAAACCTCGGCGAGGAGTTCGCTGTTCTCGCGGCTGATCCGTTCGACTTCCGACGACGCGTCGATCGTCGCGCGGGGCATCGACACCCGCTGCCGAACGGCGCGGGGCATGATGAACGTGGGAACGACGATCGCGGCGTAAACGACATACGCCCCCAGTCCGATCGCCAGTCCCACAAAGGTCAGCCAGAATTTGCTATACACGCATCCCCTCCGGCCGCCTAGTATTTGACATGGAACCCGCCCGAAACGGAATACGAGACGTTGTCCGGGGCGATGACATACGAGTAGTCGCAGAAGAGATCGACCATATCGCGCAGCTGCGCCGAGATGCCCGTTCCCAGAATGGCGTGGTCGCGCGGGAAGGTTTCGCCGCCGAACTCCGCGGCGATCGGGAACAGAAAGGTGTCGTCGGTCGTAAAGACGGTTTCGTCGCCGAACTCGTGCGCCCAGATTCCCTTGAGCTGAGGTCGGATCGTCGCCAGCGGGGTGGCGTACTCCCACGAGAAGCGGCTGCCGACAAACAGGCGCGCCGATTGGGGCGTTCGGCTGTCGTCATACGCCGAATCGTCGAACGGGTTGAATCCGCCGGCGCTCAGCGTGATATACCGCGCGCCGACGAACGGCTCGATGTGGGTGAACCCGCTGCTCAGTTTCAGACCCAGTTCGGTCTGGTAGTTCATCTGGGTCACGTTCCGTTTTTCGTTAAGCGAGGCGCCGGGAAGGTTCTTCTCGGCGCGGTTGCGGTTTCGGGCGACCCCGAGCGAGAGGTCCCAGTACCAGCGCGTTTCGCTGTAGGAGAAACGGGCCAATCCGCCGACCGAGGTGAGGCTCCCGTCGTAGCCGTACTCCTCCGGATCGATGTCCAGGTTGACGTTGACGGCGTGGAACCCGATCAGCGAGTTTTCAGTCAGAAGCCAGTCCGCGCCGAGCGTCTCGCCCCAGGCGCACGACTTAAACCCCCGTTTTATGTTCCTTTTGAGTGAATCGCCGATAGGATCGGCTCCGTTGAGGAGATCTTCCACCGAGTACTCCTCCCAGGTCCGATCGGCCCACTGCCCGAAAGAGGTCCCGACGACCCGGAACCGGAACGGCGCGATCTCGAGCGTGCCGAAGTTTCCGCGGACGATTTCCGTAAAGAAGCCGGTCGGCCGAACGCCGCCGTCGAAGTCGGGCGCAAACGACACGGCCGGCCCCCCCTCGGGCGCCGGGGCGAAATCCCCGCCGAAGAACGTCGGCGCGCCGAATCGGAAGAAATCCGAAAAACGGCCGAGATAACCGGCCGTTCCCTCCCCCTCGAGCGCCGAGCCGAGCCGGGCGACACCAGCCAGAAGAATCGCGAGGAGGATCGGAAAGAGGTGTTTCACTCGATTTTCGGGGGTGTTGATTCGGCTTTATTTCGGGTTAGACGGCGTGAGCATCGGAAGCCCGCCGGGAATGCGGTTTTCCGACTCCGCCCCGTCGGACGGCGTCATCGCCAGCCGGGTCGGCGGCGCCGGCTCGGCGTCCGACAGGAGGGTCTTTTCGGCGGGCGCCCCGGGAGCCGGTTCGGCGGCCGTCCCGGTAGTCGGCGCGGCGGCTGTTGTCTCGGCGGTGGGCGCGGCGGCAGCGGCGGTCTGGTCGCTCGGCGCGGCGGGCGCCGGTTCGGCGGCAGGCGCGCTCTCGGCCTCTTTGTGCGGAATCGGCATCACCGCCTGGGCGGTCATCGCCGCGTCGTCGTTATTCCGCGAGACGACGAAGCCGGTCTCGTTCTTATCGAACCCGACGTTGACCGAGTGGGTTCCTTTCGGACTGAGCATAGCTATATACGCGCCCTGCCCCCCGTCGCCGGCTCCGATTTCGCAGAAAATCGGCGGGTCGTCGGTCGACGGGTCGCCGGTCGTGATCTGGAGTTTCCGGCCGACCATTTCGAGCCCCCCCACGTAGCGCGAGAGAACCTCGTTTTTCGCCAGAATGACGCCGTCTTTCAGTTCGATGAGGGGTTCCCCCGTCTCGCTGTGGCAGACCCAGATCCCGCCGGTCACTTTCAGCCGGTCGACCTGGAGTTCCTCGAACTGCGTCGCCGCCGCCTGTTCGGCCGCGGGCGGCTCGACCGGCTTGGGGGCGAGTTCCCCCTTCCAATGCAGAACGCCCAGAGCCGCGGCGCCGCCGGCGAGGGCCGAAATCACGATATTTTTGAATGTTCCGTTCATAGACCTGTTTCTTTCTCCGAAGGAATCGAATCGCCCCCGAAAAGGGGCGGGGAATTATAGGGAACGGGGCGGGAAAAAGCCAGCTCAATTTTGCGCGCGCAATATAGAGAGGCTTTTTCGCCAAGCAAGGGGTCAGATTACCCCCCGCGGCGGCCAAACGGGTCGGACCAAAACGGCAAAAACGGGAAAAGCGGGTTCTCTATTTTACCAGATCGGTACACTCGGAATAATCGGTACAACTCGCGTACTCGGAACGATCGATATCACTGCTACCACCCGTACGGGGAACCGGAAAAAACCGTTCGATTCGTTTTTTTGGGAATACCGGTATTAAATCTCTTTCCGATATTTCTGGGGAAATCAGTTGTTCCCTAAAAAGGGGCGTTGTGCGCATGGGCGGCGAAACCCGCAATTTCGGCACGACGTGCGCTGAAACCGCCCCTGAACTCAAACTAAGGAAGGTGAAACATGGAAGTCAAAAGAAATTTTGGACGGACCCTGTTGCTTGCCGCGATTTTCGGCGCGGCAAGCATAACCATGGCCGATGAGGCGAGTGATTTCATCACGACCGAGTCGTCCGCCGCCCCCGCGGCCGTCGAAGCGGTCGACGCCGACATACCGACCGCGGCGCCCGCCGAAAAGGCCAAGGCGGATTTTGTCGAGACGATGGTTCATCACGATACGATTCAGGCGTGGGACATCATCGAACTGGGCGGTTTCGTCAACGGCGGCGCGATTCTCAACACGCACGGCGCCGAATACAACATGGTCGGTTGCAACTCGGACCGCGATTTTCAGATGAACACCGCCTACATCCGCGCTGTGAAAAAGGCGCAGACCGGACGCGGTGCGCTCGACTGGGGTTTCGGAGCCGACGCCCTCATCGGCAGCGAAGGCCATCTGTTCCGCGGCTACACCGGTCTGGACAGCGACTGGACGACCGGCCACCGTTCCTCCGACTACAACCAGGTCGCCGAGCTTTCGGACGCCGAACGCGAGAACTACGCCGGCGCGATGCCGCAGCTCTACGGCGAATTTACGGTCAACAACTGGGATTTCAAGGCGGGCCGCTTCTACGGTCTGATGGGTTATGAAGGCCCGGGCGACAGCCGCTTCTTCTACACCTACGGCCGCGCGTTCGAACTGACCCCGGTCACGCACACCGGCGCGATCGCGACCTTCTCGGGAATCCAGAACATTGACCTTTCGGTCGGCTGGGTGATGGGCGAGAACAACATGTTCAGCCGCCTATACGACGAAAGCCTGATCACCGGTGCGGTGAAGATCAAGAACGGCGACTGGCTCGGGCTCAAATACGCCTTCCTCGTCGGCGATGGCGCGCTGGGCGGAACGAGCGGCGACCTCTTCCGGAACGACGTGGTTCTGACCGCGAACCTGGGCAATTGCTGGGAAACCGCCCTTATGTACAACTACGGTAAATTCGACGGCGAATCGCCGGCGGGCGAATGGGGCAAAAGCGCCACGCTCAACGACCTGGCGCAGATGTACGGCAGTCTGAAATACCAGACCTATGGCGGGTTCCTCTACTACACGCTCAACCAGAACTGGAAGGTCGGCACACGCGGCGAATGGCAGCGCGGCAAGGCCGAAGGCGACGCGATGGAAATCTATGAATTCACCTTCGGCGCGAACTGGACCCCGACCGGCTACGACAACTTCGCGATCCGTCCGGAAATCCGCTACGACAAAGTGCACACCGCCGACGCCAGCGGATACGAAGGGATGTTCGGCAACGGCCTGATCCACGACGATCAGTTCACCCTCGCCTGCGACATGATCTACAAGTTCTGAGCCGTTTTCACCGGCTTAAACGAACGAAGCGGGAAGTCCCGATCGGGGCTTCCCGCCTTCTTTTTGTGTACGGAGGCCGTTAAGGCGTCTAGCGCGCGGTGTGGATATCGTCTCCCGCGCGGTCGATCCAGCGGAAGAAGCGGAAATCGAGCTGACGCGGATCGATCTCTTCGGAGAAGCGGAAATCCGCGTCCGGCGCCAGCTCCCACGAGCGCATCTGGTCGAGGAGCGGCTCGCAGGTCGGGTTGACCCGCATCGGGGTGACGGCGATCCGGCCTGAGGCGACGGCGTCGAAATCGGTCGCCCCGCCGGTCGGTTCGGTCGGGTTCGGGTTCGGCCGGTCGGCGAGCCAGTAGTAAGGCCGGCTGATCGGGTCGTGCCGCTTTTCGTAGGACCCCCAATGCGGCGTGACGTCGATCGGAACGACCAGCGGCGCGCGGTTGGCGTCCTCTTTGAGCGCGGCGAACGGGATATTGATGTTATACAGAGTTCCGCTGATATACGGATGTTCCAGAATCTTTTCGATCAGAACGGCCGCCAGTTCCGCCACGCGGTCGATCCGCGCGCCGGGACGCAGATCCGAGAACTGGGTCGAGACCGCCACGCTCGGGATTCCCTGCCACGCGCTCTCCTGGACCGCGGCGACGGTTCCCGAATAGAGGACGTTGATCCCGACGTTCAGGCCGTTGTTGATCCCGCTCACCACCAGGTCGGGCCGCCATCCGGCGAGTTCGGCGATGCCGATTTTAACACAGTCGACCGGGGTCCCCTCGACGGCGTAGCCCCAGAACTCGCCCCGGCGGAACGCCTTTTTGACCGTCAGCGGGGTCAGAAAGGTGATCCCCTGCCCCACCCCGCTCTGTTCGGAGGCGGGAGCGGCCACACAGACCTCGCCCAAGCGGCGGAGGGCGGCGGCCATCGCCGCCAGACCGGAAGAGAGAATACCGTCGTCGTTCGTCAGTAGAATGCGCATCGTTTTCAGCATTGGGGTTATCGTTTCGAAGCGGGGGCGGCTCCCGATCAATTCAGCCGCGCTTATACCACTATAAGACGCGCGAGGCCGAAAAACGCCCCTCGCCGGTTATTCTACCCGTTTTCGGGCGTTTGACAAGAATATTTGCCGCAAACCGCCGAAAATGCGGCTTCACCCGTCTGGCGGAAAGGTGCCAACCAGTTAAAATACATTTTTCGGCCGGGCGCGGCCGGGCAGGTTCACGAAGGAAAGGCAATGATCGGGATCATCAACTACAAGGCGGGGAACTCGCACAGCGTCATGAACGCGTGTAAAAAGATCGGCGTCGGCTGTAAATACGTCGCCCGACCCGAAGATTTCGACGGCGTCACGGCGGTGATCCTCCCCGGGGTCGGTTCGGCGAAAGCGACGCTCGGCTCGCTTCGCGAACTCGGCGTTCTTCCCCGTCTCGAAGAACTAGTGTTAAAAGAAAAGATCCCCTTCCTCGGCATCTGCGTCGGGCTTCAGATCCTCTTCGAGCACAGCGAAGAAGACGACGTCGACTGCCTGGGCTGGATCGGGGGGACCGTCGTCGAGTTCGACAACCGCCGCGTCCGCGTCCCGCAGATCGGCTGGAACCGGCTCACCTGGAAGAAGAGCGACCCGGTCCTCGCGGGGCTGGGCGAGAGCGAGTTTTTCTACTTCGTCAATTCCTACTACGCCAAGCCCGCCGACGAAGCCGACATCCTGGCGGCCGCCGACTACGACGGCGAATTCTGCGCCATGATCCGGCACGGGAACATCTACGCCAGTCAGTGCCACATCGAAAAGAGCGGCATGGTCGGGCTGACGTTTTTAAAGAACTTCTGCGAAGGGGGGGCGGCGTCATGCTCGCGAATCGACTGATCGCCTGTTTCGACGTGATCAACGGAATGGTCACCAAGGCGAGCCAATTCCAGAACAACATCGACATCGAAGACGCCGTCACCGCCGCCAAGCGGGTCTACGAGATGCAGATCGACGAGCTCATCTTCTACGACGTAACGGCGAGCGCCGAGAAGAGGCCGATCGACCTGAACCTTGTCGAGGCGGTCGGCAAAGAGGTCTTCGTGCCGTACACCGTCGGCGGGGGGATCCGGAACCTGACCGACATGTACAACGTCTTGAAGTCGGGTGCCGAAAAGATCAGCGTCGACTCGATGGCGGTGCGCAACCCGGAGATCATCGCGCAGGGGGCGAAGGAGTTCGGTAGCCAATGCATCGTGCTGAGCATGCAGGTCAAGCGGGTCGGCCGGAGCGAAAAGATCCCGTCCGGCTACGAGATCGCGATCGACGGCGCGCGGGTCTTTACCGGCATGGACGCCTTGGAATGGGCAAGGCGCGGCGCCGGTCTGGGGGCGGGGGAAGTCGTCGTCAACAGTATCGACAACGACGGCACGCATCACGGCTACGACCTTGAAATCACCTCGCTGATCGCCGACCACCTCCGGATCCCCGTCGTCGCTTCGGGGGGCGCGGGCGCGATGGAGCACCTTTACGACGTTTTCACCAAGACGCAGGCGTCGGCGGGAATCATCAGCTCGATGCTCTACTCGCCCCGGCTCGAACGGAACTTCACAGTTCGGGAGATCAAAGAGTATCTTCACGGCCGCGGCGTCGCGATCCGGCCTTTCATCTACCGTTAGGGACGCGCCGATTCGGCCGTCCGGCGATCCGGCGGAACTCGTCTTAAAAATCTCTCGGAATTCGGAACTCCCCGTCTGGCAAAAAAATACCAAGCGGTTAAAATATTTTTTTGGCCGCGCGCAAAAATCGCCGGTTCTCAGAATCACCGCTAGAGCAGGAGTCAGAGTAATGGAAGATTGCAAAGGGTTTGTCGAAAAGTCGATCGCCGGTCTGAAACAGCAGATCGGTTCGGAACGGGTGATTTGCGGACTTTCGGGCGGCGTCGACTCCGCCGTGACCGCCGCGCTGGTCGCCAAGGCGGTCGGCAGTCAGCTGACGTGCATTTTTGTCAACACCGGCCTGATGCGCAAAGGCGAAATCGAATCGGTCGCCGACGTCTTCACGAAGAACTTTGACTCGAAACTCGTGGTCGTCGAAGCCGAAGACCGTTTCCTGGCGAAACTCGCCGGGGTGACCGACCCGCAGCAGAAGCGGAAGATCGTCGGCAAGGAGTTCATCGACGTCTTTGCCGAAGAGGCCGCCAAGGTCAACGGCGCCAAGTTCCTGGCGCAGGGAACCATCTATCCCGACATCGTCGAAAGCGGCGGCACGCCCGACAAGCCTTCGGGCATGGTCAAGTTCCACCACAACGTCGGCGGTCTGCCCGACGACCTGGAATTCGAGCTGGTCGAACCGCTGCGCGACCTTTACAAAGAAGACGTCCGTCAGGTCGGCCGCGAGCTGGGTCTTCCGGCGGAAGTCGTCGAGCGCCATCCCTTCCCCGGCCCCGGCCTTTCGGTCCGCTGTCTGGGCGAGGTGACCAAGCAAAAGCTCGACACCCTTCGTGAAGCCGACGCCATCGTTCGGGAAGAGATCCGCAAAGCGGGGCTTTACAACCAGGTCTCGCAGGCGTTCGCCGTCATTCTGCCGATCCAGAGCGTCGGCGTCCGGGACGGCTCGCGCATTTACGAATCGACGATCGTGATCCGCTGTATTTCGACGGGCGATTTCGTCACCGCCGACTGGACCCGGATCCCCTTCGAGACGCTCGACGCGATTTCGCGGCGCATCACCGCCGAGGTGATCGGCGTCAACCGCGTCGTCTACGACATCACCCCCAAACCGCCGGCAACGATCGAGTGGGAATGACGAATTTCCGATATCCGCGTAAGTCCAAAACGGCGGGCGTCCTTCGCGATGCCCGCCGTTTTTTTCGAACTCCGTTAAAAAGAAAAATTTTCAGTTGGCTATCGATTGCAATTGTCATCAAATGATGATATAGTACGGATGAAACAGAAAACGTCGTTTCAAGGAGATCGTTATGGCAAATACGTTGGTTCAATTTCGTGCGGACGAGAGTTCAAGATTGAAGGCCGTCAGCATTTGCGAGAAGCTCGGCATTGACCTGCCGACCTATCTCCGCATGTGTATGGCGAGACTTGTTCAGGAGAACGGTATCCCCTTCCCCATGAAGTTCGACATCAAACCGGATTCGGCGGCGGTAAAGGCGATGAAAACGGCGAGCCGAATCGCGAAGAAAAACGGCATTTCCGACATGACTCTCGGCGAGATCAACGCAGAAATCACCGCCGTTCGGAAACGGGCGCGAAAATGAAATATTACGCGGTTATCGATACCAACGTGCTCGTCTCGGCAATGATCAAGTGGGACTCTGCCGGGAAGTGTTATCGCGCTGATCTTCAGCGGCACAATAGTTCCCTTGCTGAATGAGCGGATTATCAGAGAGTACAGAGAGGTCCTGAAACGAAAGAAATTCCATCTAACCGATGAAATCGTTGACCCTGTTGTAGATGAAATTGAACGTCTTGGAAAATACACCGATGCAGAGGGAATTGACTTGGACTTCTCCGACCCGGGGGATCGAATATTTTACGAAGTCGTAATGGAAGAACGAAAAACGGAAGACGCGTATCTCGTTACCGGTAACATCAGACACTTCCCGGTCAAGCCTTATGTCGTAACGCCCCGCCGAATGTTGGATATCATTTTAGAAGACACGGACAATGTATCGGAAGGAAAATAGTTAGGGGGCGGACAGTCAGGTCCCAAGCCCTTTATCAATGCACCGATTCGGTGTATTTAATTACCAAA